>CAINVV010000276.1 GCA_903854235.1 uncultured Bacteroidia bacterium
CCGCTGTTCATCCAGTATCTGGTAGGGAGCGGAGAATCCGAAGGAGTTCAATCCCCAAACGGCTCCGTCATCACCAACCAAACCTCTCAGCGTAACAGGCAAACCGGCCGTCAGTCCAAATTTGGGAATACCAGGTGTCAAAACTGACTGCTGGTAGTTTTTATCCTGTTCCCTGAAAAGTCCTTCTGAGGGAGCCGATACGATACGTACTTTCTTACCATCCCGTTCCCTAAGTAGAACGGCACCTTCCACCAAGGTAGCTACTTCCGAACCCGAAGCAACCAGAATTACGTCTGGATTCTCACAGGCCTCCACCACATAGGCACCTTTGGCCAGTTGTTTGGCCTCTTCCAACCTGGAAGTGGCCGCCGGCAGGTCTTTGATATTCTGACGGGAGAGTATTAAGGCGGTAGGGGAAGATGTATTTTCAAGGGCAATCTGCCAGGCTACCGTGGTTTCACTGGCATCAGCGGGACGAAGCACCAGGACTGAATTATCTCCGTGGTGATTTTTCAGCTGCTCCATCAGACGAAGCTGAGCTTCGTGTTCGACGGGTTGATGTGTAGGCCCATCCTCTCCAACCCGGAAGGCATCGTGGGTCCAGACAAACTTAACAGGAAGCTGCATCAGGGCTGACATCCGCAAGGCTGGTTTCATGTAATCCGAGAAGACAAAGAAGGTTCCGCATACTGGGATAATGCCTCCGTGCAGGGCCATTCCGTTCATGACGCAAGCCATGGTCAATTCACAAACGCCAGCCTGCAGAAAAGCGCCTGAAAAGTCTCCGTTTGCAAAGGCATGGGTGTTATTCAGGAAACCATCCGTCTTATCAGAATTGGATAAGTCGGCTGAAGCAACGATCATATTTTCTACGCCTTTTGCATAGGCAGCCAATACGGTGGCTGAGGCATTACGTGTGGCAGCACTTGCTTTCTGAACTATCTTTGAATAATCGAAGTCATTCGCCTCCCCTGAAAGGAAGGTTTCAAGTTTCTTTTCCAGTTCCGGATTGGCAGCGGCCCAGTTGTCCTCTTCAAGATTTTTTTCATCGGCCCATTTCAGCAGAAATTCTTTTCTATTTTGATAAAGTTCAGCCACTTCCGGAAAGATGACAAACGGATTTTCAGGATCACCTCCCAAATTGGCAACCGTTTTTTTGAAAGAAGCACCGGCGTGTGTGAGTGGTTGTCCGTGGGTAGAACACTGGCGTTCAAAGTTGGAGCCATCCTCTTTTACCGCACCCTTACCCATGGTCGTCTTCCCAATGATCAGGGAAGGTCTTTTTTGTTCGGTAAGTGCTGCTTTAAGGGCCAATCTAATTTCGGATGCATCATTTCCGTTAATGGTCGTCACATTCCAACCCCAGGCCTTGTATTTGGCTTCCGTGTCTTCGGAGGTCACTGAGCTGGTCTCTGTAGAAAGCTGAATATCGTTGGAATCATAAAACATGATGAGATTGTTGAGTCCAAGGTGACCTGCCAAACGACCGGCGCCCTGCGAAATCTCCTCCTGAACACCGCCATCAGAGATAAAAGTATAGGTTTTATGTGCCATCCACTCACCGAAACGTGCCACTAGAAATCTTTCCGCGATAGCAGCCCCAACAGCCATTGCATGACCCTGACCCAGCGGTCCCGAGGTATTTTCAATGCCACGATCCGTATCCACTTCAGGATGGCCGGGAGTTACAGAACCCCATTGACGGAAGTTTTTAAGATCCTCCATTGAGAAATTTCCACCCAGTGACAATACGGAATAGAGCATCGGTGACATATGCCCCGGATCCAGAAAAAACCTGTCGCGGAAGGGCCAGTTCATATCGGCCGGATCGTATTTCAGGAATTCCGAATAAAGGACATTGATAAAGTCGGCTCCACCCATGGCACCTCCGGGGTGACCAGAGTTGGATTTTTCAACCATGGCTGCGGAGAGAATACGAATGTTGTCTGCTGCCTTGTTGGCAATTGTGTTGTTCATCTTGAATGTTTGGTAAGAATGTATGTTATTTTGCGAGAAGGACACGAACCATCAATACACCGTCGATGTCCCTTAGTTTTTGTACTACTTGTTCCGGAATGTTGCAATGATCGGTATCAATGATGTTGTAAGCCACCTCATTTTTGTTGCGGTTCAACATATTGGATATATTGATACCGACCTGAGCCAGAATGGCCGTTATCTGGCTTACCATCGTAGGGATGTTCCTGTTTGCAATGATGATACGGGCACAATCAGTACGGTCCATCACTGCTTTTGGAAAGTTGACAGAATTCCGGATATTTCCATTTTCCAGAAAATCAATCAGTTGATTGGCTCCCATGATCGCACAATTGACCTCCGACTCATTGGTAGAGGCACCCAGGTGGGGAATTGGGATCACTCCCGGAACGTTGAGCATAGATGCATCCGGGAAATCTGTGACATAACAAGCCACTTTCTTCCTTTCGATACCGGCCAGAATATCCTGGTTGGAAACAAGCTCTCCCCTGGCAAAATTCAATATTTTAACCCCGTCTTTCATGACGGCTATTTTTTCCGAATTGATCAGCGAGCGGGTGGCATCCATTAAGGGAACGTGAAGGGTAATGAAATCAGCCTGAGAAAGGGCTCCTTCGATGCTTTCAGCGCGTACGATGCTTTGATCCAACTTCCAGGCATGGTCAACAGTAATAAATGGATCGAAGCCTATTACCTTCATTCCAAGAGATTTGGCTACATTGGCAACCAATACACCAATGTCGCCGAGCCCAATGATGGCCAACGTTTTACCTTTTAGCTCGATGCCCCCAAATGCTGCTTTTCCCTTTTCAACCACTGCAGGCACTTTGTCTCCTTCACCCGATAAGGTTTGGGCCCAGGCAATACCGCCGGTGATATTTCGGGAGGCCAGTAACATACCGGCAATCACCAGCTCTTTTACGGCATTGGCATTGGCCCCGGGAGTATTGAATACGACGATCCCTTGATCCGTGCACCTTTCGATAGGGATGTTGTTAACCCCTGCTCCTGCCCTCGCAATGGCCTTCAGGGAAACTGGCAGTGCCATGTCGTGCATGGAAAAACTCCTCAGAAGTATCGCATCAGGATCGGGCATCTCACCAGCAATTTCATATTTTGACAATGGGAATACCTGCAGACCTTCATGGTCAATCTTATTCAGCGTTTGAATTTTCAGCATCTTGATAATTTTTTTTGGAAAGATGATTAATTGAAACAAATATCACTAAAATTGGCGCATCCTGAGTCAAATGGGGCACAATTTTAACGTTAACTTCAAATACCCAGAAAGTTCAGCAAAAATTGCACCCGCTCCTCCGGATTTACCAGTGGTAAGTTAATGATTTTGTAATGATATTGCAAATAGGCCTTTACAATTTCGTCGTGAATGGCAACCGCCTGATCAAAATTTTCCTGCCTGATTTGATCCTTTACATAAATTTCCTTCCAGGGTGGCGTGATGAATACAGTAGATGCATACCTGTTGGCTTTTACCATTTCTTCCAGAAAGAAAGAGGGCTCCCTCTTCTTGTATTTCGAATAACCAACCTGATCGGGTAACCCCCTGTCTGAAAAAGCAATCACAGAAGAATCCGTCTGTTGCAAAAAATTTGCCCGGTAGGTGGCAACCGTCCGTTCAAAATCAGCCGGAATATTGAATTTCCCACCCGTCGTCAAAAGAGACCTTGCATTTTCCTGACAGACAGGGAAATGGCGATCTGCCAACAATTTCACCAAGGTTGTTTTCCCAAAACCAGGTCCACCCGTTATGACATAAACCATATCTAAGATTTGATTATCTGGTATTTAATTTATAAAAGAAGCCGTCCCTGATTCCAGAGACGGCTTCCCAATAAGTTTGATTCAACCAACTATTCGATCACCAAGGTTTCGGTTCTGCGATTGAGTTGGTATTCAGCTTCTGTACATTTAACTCCATCCTTGCATTTGTTGATGGGTTGTGTTTCACCAAACGCCTGTGCATTGACCCTTGAAGCGCTGATGCCTTTTGCAGTCAGATAGTCCAATACAGATTTACCACGTTTTTCAGAGAGCTTCATGTTGTAGCTGGCAGGACCCCTGCTATCCGTATGTGATTTCATCTGAAGATTGACAGAAGGATTTTCCAACATATCTTTTCCCAAACGATCCAGTTCTGCTTTTGCTTCAGGATTCA
This sequence comes from uncultured Bacteroidia bacterium, assembly GCA_903854235.1. GTDB lineage: Bacteria > Bacteroidota > Bacteroidia > Bacteroidales > Prolixibacteraceae > CAINVV01. The sequence goes on from CAINVV010000276.1 coordinate 4,175, forward strand.
GATTCCATTTGTCAAAACCGAAATACACTTTGAAGACTTCTCCAACACAAGCCGGAGTAACATGTTTCGCTGGTGCCGGAGGTGTTGGTTTTGGTTCTGGCTTTGGCTCTGGCTTTGGCTGTGGCTTTGGTGCTTCTACCACGGGAGCTGGTTTCACAGGCTTCTTGCCCAGTTTGATGATCAAACCAGCGTGTGTGTAAAGGTATTGTTCGCGAATCTGGCCCCTAAGGTAACCGGTTGAGGAAACAGGACCACCCTGAAGAGAACCGTCCAGTGTATTTGAGTTGACCCAACTCCATTGTGTACCAATGTCCAATTTAACATTATCAGTCAAACGGAAGGCAAAGCCTGTTCCGATTGGAACGGTCCAAGATCTCCAAGGTCCTTGTACAGTAGCCTTTGCAGGCAAAGAAGCATCCATTGGAGTAAACTCAGTGTTATTCACATGCGTAAAACCTGCACCCAATTTAGTATACCAATAAATTTTTCTATCCAGCTTATTCTTGGACAAAAGATTACTCATGTTCCAGACGGTATTCAGATCCAGCTCGTTAATTCCGGTTTTGAAAGCTGAATTTCCGAACCCTGCCTTTGGGGTTCCAGTCAGTGTGGTTCCATTATACGCACCTTCCAGGGCGAAAACACTGGTGAAGTTCTTTCTTACAAACAGTCCATAACCAAAATCCATATCACTCTTGAACTGGTTGAAATGGCTGAGAAATGATGTTTTATTCATGATTGAAGAACCAGCAAAATTCGCTACGCCTCCATTCACACCGATTTCCCAGCTCTTAAACTGCGATTTTTCGCTCTTGTCCTGAGCAAAAGTAAGCGTAAGACCTGCTAACAGGCATACGATAACTAAGCTTAGTTTTTTCATAATCGTTGATTTAAAATTTATATAGGTATTCAATTTCTTGCGTTTACAATTTAGACCATACAAATTAACAAAAGTTTAAAAAGAAAACCAACTTTTTTTTTAGTTATTTTACAATATTTTAACAAACAAGAGGATCCTGTTTTTTTCAAGTCTTATTTATGCTAATTAGTTTTATATCTGTGTGATAATGAATCATTGCTAACGTAAATACTTTAACGCAGAATTTGGAACAATGTTACATAAAGACAGCTGGAATAAGGATCCTGAATAAACGGTCCTATTTTGTCCCACTTCTTGCAATTAGAACAGACAAGGTTAATAAATGTTTAGAACCCAGAGGCGTTTTTGAAAAATTATAAAACATTAAATTAGAATTCACCATGAATTCATTTTACATTTCTGCATTTACTGGAAAATCCGTTCAGCTTACTCCAGAAGAGTCCAAGCATTGCATCAAAGTTTTAAGGTTGAAAAAAGGGGACCAGGTACAATTAATGAACGGGATCGGTTCTATTTATGAGGCGGTCATTGGAATAGCCGATCCGCGGTCGTGCCTATTGGACATTGTCAGGGAGGAGCATTTTCAGAATCCTCGTTCGTATCACTTGACAATTGCCATTGCCCCAACCAAAAACATGGATCGTTTTGAATGGTTCGTGGAGAAGGCAACGGAGATTGGGGTAGACAAAATTGTACCAATCTTATGCAAACATTCTGAGCGTAAAGATCTTAAATTTGACCGATTGGAAAAAATACTCATTTCGGCGATGAAACAATCGGGACAGACTTATCTTCCCGAATTGTCAAAGCTGACACCTTTCAAAGAGGTTGTTAACGTATCGTTCGAAGGGGACAAACTAATCGCTCATTGCGTACCCGGCGATAAACGATTGCTCAAGAATGTCACCTTACCAGGGAAAAATGTTTTGTTACTGATTGGGCCGGAGGGTGATTTTGATCCTTCTGAGATCGGGCTTGCCCTCGAAAAAGGGTTTCTACCGGTTTCGCTTGGCAATTCGAGGTTGCGCACGGAAACAGCCGGAATCGTAGGCTGTCACACCATTTGCCTCATGAATGAATAATTGCGTTGCTTTGAAGTGGAAACGAAGCCACGTGTCCAACAAAAAGCCTCCTGAAGAAATTTCAGGAGGCTTTTTGTTGGACACGTGGCAGAAAGATTAAATATCTTCTTTCTCTAGCATCAGCGTTTTGGTGGGGGCATCGCACACGGCTGCAGGTCCCCAGTACTGAATGGGACCGGGATAGACGTAGGAAGTACGGAGTGCCCATTCTGAGCGTTGAATGGCAAAAGCCTTGAATGGAGCGGCATCCAGATTCACAAGTGCTTTTTGGATGACAGGTTTCATCAAACCGTGACGACGCTCCATGTTCATCATCATGGTAATCGGAACGCCGGCCGCCACCCATTGTTCGGAGGGGGCAGTCGTATTCTGCACGGAGGCCATGTAACCGGATTTTCCTTCAGCAACCAGCAGTGCTGCAGTTTGTCCCAGTGAATAGCAATAATCGGCATCAAAATTGGAAGGTGCTGCGCAACGTCCTTCATAGCCAAAAAAGTGGTTCAAGGCAGAAAATTTCACCTTGGTATCACCCTGTTTCTTCAAGACAGACAACCTTTTCTCGACCATTTCAATCAGCAACCTTTCGGTTTCGATTCTGGAAACCTGAACGTTCCCGTGTGGATCCCTGTCCAGTGTAAGCTGCTTGGCGATGCCTTTTGGCAACGACTTAAATACTTTTGAGGTATCGTTGGCAAGGTGGCTAATCACATAATCTCTTTTTTCATCGTCGGTAACCTGTGCATTGAATGCCTCTGCGGTGGCGTGGCCTTCGGCCAGCAGTTCGTTCAGTTCGGCAATCAGTGTTTTCATCTCTGGAATGAATTCTATCAATCCTTCCGGAATCAGTGCCACGCCGAAATTTTCCTTGTTGGCAGCCCTGTTGATAATGATTTGAACCAGGTCATCGACGATTTGCTGCAAAGTTTGATCTTTGGCAGCAACTTCTTCGGAGATGAGGCAAACATTTGGTTGGGTCTGAAGTGCGCACTCCAGTCCGATGTGAGAGGCAGAACGCCCCATCAACTTGATAAAATGCCAATATTTTTTGGCGGAATTAGCATCCCTCATGATGTTTCCGATCAGCTCTGAATAGACCTTGCAGGCCGTATCAAAACCGAAGGAGGTTTCAATCAATTTGTTTTTTAAATCACCATCGATGGTTTTCGGACAACCAATCACCTGAACACCACTCTTTTTCTGCAGGTAGTATTCAGCCAATACACAGGCATTGGTGTTGGAATCGTCTCCGCCAATGATGATGATGGCATTGATGCTTAATTTTTTGCAGATTTCCAATCCTTTGTCGTACTGCTCCTCTTCCTCGAGCTTGGTACGACCCGACCCGATGATGTCAAATCCACCGGTATTTCTGTATTCATCGATGATATCAGCCGTAAGTTCCAGATATTTGTGGGAAACAAGACCGCTGGGTCCACCCAGAAAACCGTAGAGTTTGTTATTTTTATTCAATTTTTTGAGGCCGTCAAAAAGACCTGAAATGACGTTGTGCCCCCCCGGAGCCTGACCACCGGATAAAATAACACCCACATTCATCTCGGGGAATAGCTTGGATACCTCGCTGGCTTCAAAGGAAACAAGCGGCATACCATAGGTATTTGGGAAAATTCGTTTGATATCTTCCTGATCGGCAACTGATTCAGTATTTTCACCTGAAACAATCTTCACATTTCCCTGCAAAGCTTTCGGCATCTTTGGCGCGTACTTTGCCCTTTCAATTTGTAAGGCACTCTTGGTCATATTTTAAAAAATGTCGAGTTGATACTGTATTGCACAAAAATAAGGCTACAATCTCCAAAATGGTATAAGATTCCACCTTCAGACCAAGAAATTTGACAATCTTTTAATATTACCCTTGGCGCAGCTTATTTTTTCTCCTCTTTCGTCCCTGAATTTTTGGATTGTACCCTTCCTGCCGACTTAAGGGCCTGCTGGAGAAGATACTCAATCTGTCCGTTGACACTTCGAAATTCATCGGCTGCCCAGCGTTCGAGCGAATCGTAAACCTCAGGCTGAACCCTCAAAACGAATGATTTTTTTTTGCTCATGCCTGACTGGCTAATAGATGGATCCCGCGTTGATAACCGGGCGCGCCGACTCGTCTGCACAGAGCACAACCAGGAGATTGCTCACCATGGAGGCCTTCTTTTCATCATCCAGTTCAATGATGTGTTTATCCTTCAATTCATCCAGTGCCAATTTGACCATCCCCACTGCACCCTCCACAATTTTTTGGCGGGCAGCGATAATTGCCGTGGCTTGCTGGCGACGCAACATGGCACCTGCAATCTCTGGCGCGTAGGAAAGGTTGGAGATCCTGGCTTCGATCACCTCGATTCCTACCAGTGCAAGTCGTTCTTTCACCTCGGTTGCCAGTGCGGTATTGATTTCATCGATTCCCGACCGAAGGCAAATAATCTCGGGGCCTCCATCCTGTTCAATGTTGTCGTAGGGATAGGTATGTGCCAGTTTGCGCAGGGCGGATTCTGTCTGAATTTTGATGAATTTCTGATAGGACTCCTCGTATTTGGTTTTTTTCATACCGGATTTGGGATCTACCTCTTCCAGGGTTTCAATGTCAAAAACAGCTTTGTAGGTATCAACGACTTTCCAGACGACAATGGCGCTGATCAGAATCGGGTTGCCTTGCTGATCATTCACTTTTATCACATCCGACTCAAGGTTCCGGATTCGGAGGGAGACTTTTTTCTTTACATAGAATGGATTGAGCCAGAAGAAACCGTTCCCTTTGACTGTTCCACAATATTTTCCAAAGAAAACCAGCACTTTAGTTTGATTAGGCTGAACGATGAAGAGACCTGTCAACCAGATCACTCCGATTATGGAGACCAGAATATAGATTGGGATTGCCCAAACCTCCCGGTATAAAAAGTTACCAACCGGTGCAAACATCAACAAAATACCGATCAGCAATTGTAAAAAACCGTTGTTTCTAAGTTGAATTTCCTTTTCCATTTCAATAGTATTTAAATGATATCACAATAATATCATATATAGTTCGATTTTCCAAATTTTTCCCGCTATTTTTTTTGCATTTACCTTCCCTCATATCCGAATGGATATTTTTCTTTTTGCGAAGAAAAGATTCGTAAATTTGCAGGTTTGCAATGTGGTTCTATTTAATCGCTTTTTATGACGGAACATCTTATAAATCAATATATTGAAATTAAGGGAGCGAAAGTTCACAACCTTAAAAACATCGACATCAAGATTCCCAGAAACAAATTCGTGGTAATTACGGGGCTTTCGGGGTCGGGAAAATCTTCGTTGGCCTTCGATACGCTCTATGCCGAAGGACAAAGAAGGTATGTCGAATCACTCTCCTCCTACGCCAGGCAGTTTTTGGGGCGAATGGACAAACCGGAAGTGGATTACATCAAGGGTATTCCACCTGCGATCGCGATTGAGCAGAAAGTGAATACGCGGAATCCAAGGTCCACGGTAGGTACTTCCACTGAAATTTACGATTACATCAAGTTGTTGTACGCCAGAACGGGAAAGACCTATTCACCGGTTTCCGGGCACAAAGTATTGCGGCACGAGGTAGTGGATGTGGTAAATTACCTGACGGCATTTCCGGTAGGATCGAAAATTACCATCGTTGCACCCTTGCAAATCCGGGTGGGAAATACCCTGCAAAAAGAGGCGGAATTGTTGTTGCAACAAGGATTTACCCGGCTTGAGATGGATGAGGAGATCATTAAAATAAGTGATCTCTCCACTTCCAGAAAAAAACCAAAGGAGATCAACGTATTGATCGACAGAATACCCGTCTCGGAGGACGAGGATTTTTCCTCGCGAATTGCGGATTCTGTTCAAACTGCCTTCTTTGAAGGAAAGGGAGAGTGTCTTACCCGGGTTGAGCAAAATCAGCACATTGAGACCAAAAAATTCTCCAATCGTTTCGAAGCCGACGGAATCACTTTCGAGGAACCCACCCTGCATTTGTTTAGTTTCAACAACCCCATCGGTGCCTGTCCTGTTTGTGAGGGTTATGGCAAGACCATCGGCATTGACGAGGATCTGGTGGTTCCCAACAAGTCACTATCTGTTTTCAGCGATGCCATTGTGTGCTGGAAAGGGGAAAAAATGGGGGAATGGAAGGATCAACTCATCAAACAGGCGGCCAAATTCGATTTTCCCATTCACAAACCATACTACGAACTATCTCCACAGCAAAAAAGAGTTCTTTGGACCGGAAATGACTATTTTGAAGGACTGAACGATTTTTTCAAACAATTGGAAGAGCAAAGTTACAAGATACAATACAGGGTAATGTTGTCCAGGTATCGCGGAAAGACCATTTGCCCTGCCTGTGAAGGCACCAGACTCAAAAAGGAGGCTTCTTATGTCAAGGTAGGCGGAAAATCGGTGACCGAACTGGTAAACCTCCCGGTTACGGAACTGCAGAAATTCTTTCAAGAATTAACGCTATCAGAGAGTGACCAGATCGTGGCTGAGCGATTGCTCATTGAAATACACAACCGAATTGAATTTTTGTGTGACGTTGGACTGGGTTACCTGACACTGAACAGGCTTTCCGCCACGTTATCCGGTGGCGAGTCACAGCGAATCAATCTGGCCACTTCGCTGGGCAGCAGTCTGGTCGGATCGATGTACATTCTGGATGAACCCTCCATTGGGTTGCATCCGAGGGATACCGGCAGGCTGATCTCTGTGCTCAGGAAACTCCAGCAACTCGGAAACAGCGTGATTGTCGTGGAACACGATGAAGAAATTATTCGTGCAGCAGACTACTTGATCGATATCGGCCCCCTGGCAGGACAGCATGGCGGAGAGGTCGTTTTTGAGGGAACCCAGGACGAGCTGATATTGAACAAGTACAGCCAGACAGCCCGTTACCTGACCGGAGCCGAGAAAATTCCGGTGCCTTCCATTCGCAGAAAATGGAACAATTTCATTGAAATCACCGGAGCCAGGGAGAATAACCTGAAAGGATTTGATGTGAAATTTCCGCTCAATACCCTTACGGTTGTTACCGGCGTGAGCGGATCCGGAAAATCATCGCTGATCAAAAGGATTCTATATCCGGCGCTGACCAAATACTACGGGGGATATGGCGAAAAGACCGGAGACCACACCAATCTATCGGGAGATCTAAGCAGAATTACTGCTGTGGAATTTGTGGATCAAAATCCGATCGGCAAGTCATCGCGGTCAAACCCGGTAACCTACCTGAAAATTTATGATGAGATCAGGAAATTGTATGCGGAGCAGCCTGCTGCAAAAGTTAACGGATTTACCCCATCCCACTTTTCCTTCAACATAGACGGCGGAAGGTGTGAAACCTGCCAGGGAGAAGGCGAAATCAAGGTGGAGATGCAGTTTATGGCAGACATCCTTTTGACCTGTGAAAGTTGCGGAGGAAAGAGGTTCAAATCGGATGTACTGGATGTCAGGTACCGATCCAAGAATATTTATGATTTACTGGAACTAACTGTGGATGAGGCGATCGAATTTTTCAGTGACAATTCATCTGACAAAAAGATTGCGAAAAAAATGCAACCCTTGCAGGATGTGGGTTTGGGATATGTTCATCTGGGACAATCATCCAGTACCCTGTCCGGAGGAGAGAGCCAGCGCGTCAAGCTAGCCTCTTTTTTGGCCAAGGAAAAAGAGGGAGCGACTTTGTTTATTTTCGATGAACCCACCACTGGTTTGCATTTTCACGACATACACAAACTGCTCGATTCGATGAATGCACTGATCTCCAGGGGACATTCCATTCTGGTCATTGAGCACAATCCAGAAGTCATCAAAGTCGCAGACTGGGTCATTGATCTGGGTCCGGAAGGAGGCGAATCGGGAGGATACAAATTGTTTGAAGGGACGCCGGAAGGACTGGTAAAATGCCCCGACTCATTCACCGGATCCTTTCTCAAAAATCACGATATCCTATGAAAACAACGGGAAGTTGGATTCGTTCAGCTCTCTTGTTTAAATAATTTTATCTTTGTCGTACGCTAAAAAGGAAATACTTTCCGAATGGAAAAAATTGACAAACTAAGTCGTTTAAGATCTGCCATTAAAACAGGCAATCAGGAGCTGATTGACCATGCGTTGGAGGAGATAAAAACGAAAGGGGATGAGACTTATATCGAACCGTTGGTGGCCTTTCTTCACGAAACAACCGTGAAAGAGATCAGAGAAAGCATCTATGGCCTCTTTACGGATCTGAAACACGAAAATTCAGTAGATCAAATAATTAATCTACTCAAAGAGGAAAAGGATCTTGACATACTGGAACGTTTGGTGGCAACGTGCTGGCAAAATGGGTTGAATTACAGCAAGCATCTTGCATTTTTTGTTCAGCTCATTACAGAACAGGAGTTTCAAATTGCCTTTGAAGCCTTTACCGTCATTGAAAACATGTACGGAAAAATTGAATATGACCTGGAAGCAACTTTGCTCGAAAAAATTGAAAAGTGCCTTCCCTATGCCGAAGAGCGGAAACAATATTTGTTGAAAGGCTTGCTGGAGATCATTCCAAACATTCCACTTGATCAGGATCCGGTTGATTTTTAACCGGAATATCTTCATGAAACAAACCATCCAACAGTTGCCAGGCCGAATTTCCACTCTTTACCAAATAAGGAAAGGGTGGTTCTTGTTGGGTATGGTTTTGGGAGTTGGTATCTTTTTTCCGCATGCAGCCCGCGCACAAGACCCTCAATTTTCGCAGTTTTATTCCAATCCGCTTTACCTGAACCCTGCCTTTGCAGGAACCAGTCTTGGTCCTCGAATTGTTTCCAATTACCGGAATCAATGGCCCAGTTCGGGGAACACCTTTGTTACCTATAATCTCTCGTACGACAGTTACCTGCTCGGTATCAAGGGAGCCATTGGCTTCCAGACGCTTTATGACAGGGAGATCAACGGGAGCATCAACACGATCCAAAGTTCCTTTGTTTACTGTTACCACGTGAAGGTCAATGACCGGCTTTTCTTTACCACTGCACTTCAGGCTGGGTTCATCATGAAACAGTTCAACACCAGAGATCTGATCTTTCCCGGGATGATCAACCAGGAAAATGGAACTATCATAGGAAATTATGCCATCCCGGTCGAAAGCGGAAAGAAAATTTTCCCGGATTTTACCTTCGGAATGGTTGGACAACAGGACAATGTATATTTTGGTTTTGCGGTGAGTCACCTGACGCAGCCCGATCAATCGATCGTAGATGGTGACAATCTTGGAAAATTACCAATGAAATTCACGCTTCATATTGGGGCAAAATCCGAAGAGTATGTCAGATCGCTTTTCTCAAAGGGATTTTCTCTTTCGCCGAATGCCATATACCAACAACAGGGAATTTTCAAACAGTTAAATCTTGGTATGTACATGGTCACCAATTCCCTGACCTTCGGTGCCTGGTTCAGAAACAATCTGTCGGCTCGTCCGGATGCAGTTATTGGGATGATAGGATATACGACCCCCCATTTTCAGGTTGGCTATAGTTTTGATTATGTACTTTCTGATATTTCCTTGTACAGCATGGGCTCCCACGAGATCTCCATCATTTTTTACCTCGAAAGAAACAGCCACAAACGGCTGTATTACAACACACTTCGGATACCTACCATCTAATACCAGATCATTTTCAACATTGTAAGATTTGTGTCCTTTCACCCCAGAAGAAACAATGAGGTTTTATCAATTATAATCAGGCGTCTGGGAGTTAAAAGATCAGCACCACACTCCCCTCCTGTCTGTGTGATTTTCCCATAAAATCGTTAAACTCCAATATCCAGATATAGGTTCCGGGTGGTGCCATTGAACCATCCGGCAAGTGACCATCCCAACCATTTATCAGGTTTTTGCATTCGAAAACCACATCGTTCCACCTGCTGATAATTTTCAGATGGTATCCCATGGCAATCACTCCATTGGCGTACAATTTAAATTCCCTGTCAGGCTGGTTCGTCGCATTGGGTGAAAAGGCATTGGGGGCATATATTTTTGTCATGGCAATGGCAATCTGAGCGGATGTGGTATCCGAACAGCCAAAACCATTGGCCGCCTCCAGGATCACGGTACGGTTTCCGGCCATGGTGTAGGTATGAATGGGATTTTTATCTGCAGAGATGGTTCCATCTCCAAAATCCCACGCAAAACGGTCGGCTGCCTGCGACTCGTTCTGAAAACTGACCGATGGATTCTCCAGATAATAAATTTGTTGTGGGATGGCAAATGCTGCTTTGGGAGACGGATTAACCGTTACGAAATGAGGCACAAGGAGGGTATCTTTGCAGCCTGTGGCTTCAGAAGCAGCAATCAAAGTTAAGTCATAAGGCTGATCCGCATGAGCGTATACGTGTGATATATTATTGCCACTTTGAAAAGTACCGTCTCCGAAAAGCCACTGGTATAGAACCTTATCAACCAGATCCCCGGCTTTTGCATTCATTTGAACTGTAAGTGGAGCGCAACCACTGCCGATTGGTGTCAATAACGAGAACAGGGGTTTCCTTTTTAACAATACTGATTTTGAATCACTTGCACAACCATATTTTGAAATGACCTGCAAGGATGCTTTTGCTTCCGGCTGGTATTTCAAATCAAAAATCAGCGGTTTTGAGGAATCGCCCGGATTTTGAATTACTTCTCCCGGCAGGAAGCCGGAAAGATCCCAGTGAAAATGATCCCCGATGCCAGCGGATCCAAGATAGAAAATGGAGTGAGATCCCTGAGCCAGACAGGAATTGCCTGAAAAGGAAAAATCGATGGTCGGGACCTGTACCACATTGACCAGTGCTGTTTTTTTGATGGTATTGGTACAGGATTTGTCGGTCATTACTGTTAGCTGAACGTCATAACTTCCCAAATTTGTATAGCGATGCAGGGCATTCCCCGTAAGATGTTCCACGACTCCATCCCCCCAATACCACGCAAAATCGATGATATTTGCAAGATGAGACGCCGTGAATCGCAAATCTCCTCCGAGACAAACTACGGAATCCGCGGGTGCGAAGTTGAGATCCGGTGGCTCGTTGATGGTTATTTCAACTTTCTGGGGCTGGCATCCGGCTTCATCGAGAAGCAAACTTAGATTCGCACCCAGGAGACCCGAACCCAATTGGGTGTGGACACGGTCTATTCCGACTCCGCTGGCGATCGTATCCTGCGCCAATATCCAGATAAAGCTTGTCTTTGGGAGAACTGCATCACCTAGGTATTTTGCATCTAATCCATAGCCGAAACAGGTGGAATCGATTTGAATGGCAGCCGAGCTGTTTTTTCTGAATTTCAACAAGAAACTTGTGTCTGTGGCACATGAAAACTGATCGGTCGCTTTAAAGGTGAAAGAATAGGTGCCATATTGGGGAACCGTGGCAGACAATCCCTGAATCAGAACTGCCGGGTCGGCGCTGGTTAAAGTGTAGATACCCTTATCGGCCGTAATGTCCACAAATGTATTTTTTGTTCCGCACAACAGGGAGTCGATCCTATTCTTTTTCAGAACCGGAAGGCTGGACATACCGACATTGACGGAATCTTTCCCGGTACAACCGTACTTATCCACGATGGAAACCAAAAACTTACCAGGATTGGTCACTGAGATGGATTTGGAAGTTTGCAGGGTGGACCAGAGATAGGAATTGAAATTTCCCGCATCGAGCAAAAGTGATCCTCCAGCACAAAGCATCGGATCAATCGGCAAGGAGGCCTTCGGATGGCTTTCCATCGCATAAATACTATCCTTCAGTTCACAGCCCTCCGAGGTAGTTGCTTTCACCTCATAGTAACCATTTTTACTGACGCTGATTCTTTGGGTGGTTTCACCAGTATTCCAGAGAAAACCCGAGAACTGGGATCCTGCATCCAGAATTTTGGTCTCTCCGTTGCACAAAAGCAAAGTATCCCTGACAAAGTGGATGTCACCACCAAGGTCAAGGTGGGTACTCAGGTTAAAACCGACTCCATATCCATAGGATTCCACACCACCGAAGCCATACACATAAGCGATGAATCCCTTGCCAGTTTCCGTGCTGTTCAGGTTGTGGTTTCCCACGGCAATCTGAACCTGCGCATAGGAATACCCGGAATTGGGGAGAGAAACAAAAGGAATCGGATTGCCATCCAATTGAATCTTGCCGGCGGCATTGTCTTGCGCAACAACGTTTACAAATATTTTTGTGGTGATCTCGGGGGTGTCATAAGCTACGAAGGTTACATTTTCACGGGTTTGATCCACCGGACTGATGATAAGCATCGAAGGATCTCCGTCCCAGGTTGTGCCAATCGGGAGAATGGCCGGAATATCTACATCGTTGGAGTTACTGTATTGGGCAAGTAAAACAGGGTGATCACTTTCAATCAGCGATGGTTCATTGCTGTTGAGCATCCATTCATAAAACTTCCCCCTGTCAAGGACAACAGTTGCCTTACCGGCGATCCTGACAGTGGTCTGATCGACGGAAGCCAGGATGCGGTAAGTATCCTTTCCCCTCGATTTAAGCGGTACTGTCACAAACTTCCTCCCCCACGAACGCACAGGCGGTATTTGTTCATAGAGATGATCCCAGGCATTGTTGGAGCTGTTGGGAATGGTGGTTGCCCATGAACCCGAATAGAGGGCAATCGGTTTGTCGCTCCGGATGAGACTTCCGGTTAAATCCCCCTGCCCGATAAGACCATCGGAATTCATGGATTGCACCTGATACATCTCCCCTTTGTTTAAGGTTATCGTAAATGGAATATTGGCTGGCATCAGGTGATCCGTTATTTTACTGGGAGTGATGGTCACCAGGGTCTGATCTTCTGAAGCAACGACGGCAAATTCGCTGTTCTTTCCATTGAAGGATGCGCCACATATGAGATTAACAATTTTAACGTGCGGCTCATAGCAAATGGCAAAATATTCCTGTCCAAGCGCCTCAACAGGGAAAATCACGGCAGCATCCGAGGAATTCAATCCATAGTTCATGGCATAAAGATTCAATGGCTGATCAGAAACCAGGTGCACGGCTTTGGCTTCAATGTTTTCCGATCCGGACGGCTCTGCCAGGGTCCTGTCCAATCTAAATTTCTTGGGAATATTTGGCTGTAGAACGTCTGTAATTACTGGGGTGGCAGATTTGCCAATGGTGATGGTAAACTGGCAGTTGTATCTTGAGGTGACCGTTACTTCCAGATAATTTGCCAGGAATGGGGCAACACAGTTGATACCCGGCCTGTTTTCGAGGAAGCCAAACCAAAACTCCTTCCCCTCTGTAGATTTCACACAACTGCTGGCCGGACTCTGGGCAAAAAGTCCATAGCCATTCAGTAATAGGAAGAGAAAGACCAGTCCGTACTTGATCATTTGGCAAAGATCGGATTTTGTGGGAGGAAAATTAAAAAAAAATCGGGCTAATAAACCAGGGTAACACTTCCGCTCTGGTGGTGAAAATTACCCAGGAAATCTACAAAATAGAGCACCCAGATGTAATTCCCTTCCGGAGCCCTGGAACCGTCTTTTAACTGACCATTCCATCCCTTTAAAACATCCTGACACTCATAGATTACATCATTCCATCTACTGACAATCCGGAGGTGATATCCCTGTTCAACAATGCCATTGCAATAGGGGAAAAAGATCCTGTCAGCCGGGTTGGCAGCATTTGGCGAAAAGGCATTCGGAGCAAAAATATTTTTAAGCGCAATTAAGATGCTCTCAGAAATCGTGTCAGCGCATCCAAACTGATTGGCTGCTTCCAACAACACCTGCCTGGGACCTACCACCTCATACCGGTGCGTGGGATCCTTCAGGTGAGAAAGAGATCCATCTCCAAAACTCCAGAGATAGTGATCGGCACCCAAGGATTGGTTGGTAAAAACCGCTTCGGGATTTTCATTTCCCAGGACCTTGTCATTTACTGCAAATGCGGCTGTTGGTTGGGGAAAAACCGTGATGTAGCCCGGTTTAAACAACGTATCTCTGCAGCCTGTCGTTTTCGAACTCGCAAAGAGATGAATATCAAATGTTTTGTCTGGAACGGGGTAAGTATGTGAGATCTTTGTACCAATGCCAGATTTACCATCCCCGAAACTCCAACTGTAGTCTACCTCATCGACTGGATCATAGGTGACTGCGCTCAGCGAAACTTCATACGGTATGCATCCGGAACTATCGGCTGATTGCAACGAAAATTGCGGAATTCGTTGCAAAATCAGTGATTTTGTTTCACTGATACAACCATATTTTGAAACCACCTGCAACTGGATGGATGTTTTGGGTTTTTCCTTCAGTTCAAAAATCAGCGGGCCTTTGGTATCTCCCGGATTTTTAATCAGTTCGTCGGATTGAAACGTATGCAGATCCCAATGGTAATGATCCTTATCATCCGCTGATCCTGTATAAAATAGTGATTGTGGACCCAATTCCAGACATTTGCCCGTCTTGATGGAAAAATCCACTGTAGGTACAGGTGCCACGTAGATTAGGTTCTCCTTTTTAACGGTATTGATGCATTTTTTGTCAGTAGTCGCAGTTACCTGGATGGTGTAATAACCCTCCTTTGCATAATTGTGTGCGGCACTCTTGCCATTGTGCAGGATGGAGCCATCCCCCCAATCCCATAGGTAATCCACCACATTTTCGGTGTTGGTAGCCTTAAAATTGAATTGTTTTGGCTGGCATTGCAGCGAATCGACCACGGAAAAATCAAGGTCTGGAATAACACTGATCTCGGGGATGATAAAATGGTTTTTGCAGCCCTGTTCCGTTACCTGCAGATAGAGATCACGTTTGGACCGGTCGAGGCCAAGTTTGATTTTTATTTGCGTTTTGTTGATCTGGTCTGCCAGCGTGTCTTTCGCAAATACCCAGGTAAAACGGGCCCTGGTAGAATCGGCATCACCCAGGTACCTGGCATTCAGACTATAGCCGTAACAAGTGGTATCATCGACAGAAATAAGCACAGTGGGTATCTTGTGAAATCCTGCCTGAAAACTTGTATCAGATCTGCAGGTATAGGGATCAACGGCAGTGAAGGTAAAAGGGAAGGTACCGAATGCCGGCACCGTGGCCGTAAGTCCGGTGATGGAAACCAGGCTATTGCTGCTTGTTAAGGAATAATTTCCCTTGTCGGCTGTGATATTAACAGTGGTTTTAAGGTTTCCGCAAATGAGTGTATCGAGTCTGTCCAGATTCAGTTTGGGTTTATCAACAAAATTGACCAGGATGGAGTCCAACGCCGGACAATCGTATTTATTTTTGGTCAGAACACTGTAAACAGCGGTATTCTTAACTGTGATTTTCTGGACAGAATCTTTTGTTGACCAGGAATAGGAGGTGAAGCCCGGGCCAGCATCCAGAATAAATGAGCGCGGGTTACAAATGGAGGTATCGTTGCCCAGTTTAACCACCGGATTGCTAACATAGGTATAAATACTGTCTGTAATGGTACATCCCTCAGTGGTTGTGGCTGTGACCCTGGAATATCCAGCCTTGGTCACGAATACGGTCTGGGTAGTATCACCGGTATTCCAGAGAAATTTGGAGAAGTGCGATCCGGCATCCAATATTTTTGCCTGTCCCTGACACAGCAAGATGGTATCTTTCACAAAATGAATGTCTCCGCCCAGATCCAGTTTGATGCTGAGGTTGAATCCTACTCCGTATCCATAGGATTCAACCCCGCCATAACCATACACGTACGCAATAAAACCGTTTCCAGACAGGGAACTGTTAAGGTTGTGGTTGCCTTTTGCTATTGGAATCTGCGCATAGGCGTAGCCTGAATTGGGGAGTGTCTGGAAGGTGATTGGTGAACCATCCAGTGTAATGTAAGAGGACGACTCCAGCTTGGTGACGACATTCACGAAAAATTTGCTAACTATTTCCGGCGTGTCATAAGCAACAAAGGTAACTGCCTCCCTGGTTTGATCGACGGGACTGATGATCAGCATCAGCGGGTCGCCATCCCAGTTGGTTTGAGAGACATTGGCCGGACGGTCTACACTGTTGGAGACCATGAACTGTGCAAGGAGGATGGGGTGATCGCTTTCAATGTAGGAAGGCTGGTCCTGGGTAAGCATGAACTCATAAAATTTCCCCTTGTCCAATACAATTGGATTGGCGGTTCCAATGCGGATATTGGTTTTATCCTCCGAGGCGATGATTCTAAACCTGTCTTCCGACCTTCCTCTCAACGGTACGGTAACAAACTTCCGGCCCCACGAGCGAACCGGTGGAATCTGTTCGTACAGGTGATCCCAGGCAGAAACTGCATCGTCTGCCGGAATTGTCGTGGACCAGGAGCCAGAATAAAAGGCTATGGGCTTATCGCTCTTGATGTAACTTCCCGTCAAATCGCCTTGGCCAACCAGGCCCACATGGTTCATCGATTGTACCTGGTAAAGTTCCCCTTTGCTTAATGTGATGGAAAATGGAACATTGGCCGGACGAAGCTGATCTGTTATTTTTGTTGGAGTGATGGAAACCTGGGTGTTGTCCTCGGCTGCTACAATGACAAATTCGCTATTTTTCCCGTTGCCGGGAGTTCCTCCAACCCCTTCACTGAGGTGAGGATTGTAACACATCGCATAATATTCGTTACCGATGGCATCCACAGGGAAAATGACCGCCGCATCTGCAGAATTCGGACTCCAGTTCATGGCAAAAATATTCATTGGTTTGTCCGACACTACGTGAATCCCCTTCTGCTCAATGTTTTCTGAGCCAATTGGTTCAATCAGGCTCCACGGTGGTTGCCATCTGAAAGGGACATTGGGCTGCAAGGTACCACTGTAATAGGGTGTTGCGGATTTTCCAAAGTAGATTTTGAAACTGCAGGCAAAGGTGGAGGTGAGCGTGACCTCCAGGTAATGCCCTGCCTGATGGTGACGGCTTTCCATATAGCCATACCAGAATTCTGTTCCTTCCGTCGATTTGATGCAGGCAGACGAATTGGTCTGTGCGATCACTTCCGTGGATAGAATTAGGAGAATGAGTATGGAAAGACAGTATTTGATCATAAAGAAAGCGTCCAATAATCAATGTCAAAAGATAGAAAAAAAAACCGTTCAAAACAGCAAGGTCAGCGACCCGCTTTGCCGGTGAGGCCGTCCTAAAAAATCGAAGCATTCCAAGATCCAAATGTAGTTGCCTGCCGGAGCAAAATTCCCGTTGGACATTTTGCCATCCCAGGGTTTAACTTCGTTTTTGCATTCGAAAACAACATCGCTCCATCTACTGAGAATGGACAAATGATAACCCTCTTGCCTGATACCTTCGGAAGCAAGCAAAAATACCCTGTCTATCGCATTGGAAGCATTTGGGGAGAAGGCATTCGGTGCGAAAATCCGGTTAAAGGCCACCAGCACATTCCCGGAAATGGTATCCTGACAGTCAAACTGGTTATAGACCGTTTGCAGCACTTTTCTTTTGCCTACGACGGCATAGCTGTGAATCGGATCCTTCTCTCTGGAATGGTTTCCATCCCCAAAATCCCATAAATAGTTTACGGCACTGGTGCTTTGGTCGGAAAATGAAACCTGGGGCATGTCGTTGTAAACGATATCATGATCCATGGTAAATCCCGCTTTGGGAACTGGATGTACCGTGA
>CAINVV010000277.1 GCA_903854235.1 uncultured Bacteroidia bacterium
ACCGATTATTACAATAAGTATTTTCAAAAGAATATAACGTAAGAAAAAAGGACAATACAATTTCGCTTTTCCTGATATCCGTGTAAGTAAAACCATTACAATATGTATATTAAGCCATAATGACAAGGGGCAATCGGTCGCAACTTTCGAATGAAAGGGGAGCCATACAGGACAAGAGGTCATTTTCGACCTCTTTTTTTGTTTCCCCACTGTCGAAATCCTAGACGGCATTGGTGAAAACACGGATCTGAATGGTGAACGAAAAGGTTGCAACTTAGATGTTCACTGTTCCCCTGTTTCTGTTCTATTTTATTTATCTATCTTTGTTCTATGGATCAGATTGATTTATACAGAAGTAGGCTGATAGCACTTTGTGAACTTCATAAAGTACAGCAATTTTATTTGTTTGGATCTATTCTTAGCACAGAATTTAATGAATCCAGTGATGTTGACGTTTTAGTCCAATTTGGAAATATTGAATTGATGGAATATTTCGACAACTACATGGATTTCAAAGAAAAACTGGAAGAATTATTCCAAAAACCTGTAGATCTGGTTGAGAATCAGGCAATCAGAAATCCAATTTTCAGAAAAGTCGTTGACCGGGAAAAACTACTCGTCTATGAACGAAAAAGTGCTTAAGTATCTTTATGATATCAAGCTTGCCGTTGATGAAATCGATTCTTTCTTTGAAGGCAAGAAGAAATATTTTGCAAGTTACGCGAGTGATTTGCTTCTTAAGCGGGCTATCGAAAGAAATCTGGAAATAATTGGGGAAGCAATGAATCGAATATTAAAGGAAGATCCATTGTTCCAGATAGATAATTCCCGAAAAATCATTGGCCTTAGAAATCAAATTATCCATGGATATGATAACATCTCTGATGAGAATATTTGGGGTATCATTATCAATCATCTTCCTAACCTTAAACTAGAAGTCGAAAAATTAATTGAAGGAGAATAATAATCATTTTAGATTGACCACCATCAAGAAACATCCTATAGGCACGAATCTCCTTTTTCAAACTACACGTATTAACTAGTTTCAAGTTTATATCCTTAATCTGAGAATGGTGGTAAATAACACCAACCCCGAACAGAAATTTTCATTGTTAACAAAGTCTGGCGAACAGATTAATTAATGGTTGGTGTTCAAAAAGCAGGATTAATTGACAGATCTTCGTTCAACCAAAAGAGTGTATAATATTATTCTTCAGTCCTTTAACTCATAGTAAATGAAATAAATTGGTTGCAACTTTGTGCTATCAGGGGAGCCATATAGGACAAGAGGTCATTTTCGACCTCTTTTTTTGTTTCCCCACTGTCGAAATCCTAGACGGCATTGGTCAAAACACGGATCGGTGTCGTGAACGAAAAGGTTGCAACTTTTCCTCCTTCTCCAATAAGATCATTCCTCTTGATAATGAATTACCTATTAAACCATCAATCCATTATCTTTACAATAAAAATTGATGGACGAATCTGGTATCAAAATTTTTCAGGCGGATGATGGCAAAACTGAAATTCAGGTTGCCATCCAGGCTGATACTGTTTGGCTGTCCCATAGACAATTGGGTGATCTCTTTGAAAAAGACACCGACACAATAGGTCTTCATCTCCGGAACATTTATAAATCAAGAGAACTAACCGAAGAAGCAACTACCGAGAAATACTCGGTAGTTCAAAAAGAAGGATCAAGAAAGGTAACCTGAAATCTTAAATTATACAATCTTGATGCAATTATTTCTGTTGGATATCGGGTTAATTCAAAAAGAGGTGTACAAAGAATCGATTCTTCTGATAAGTTAAATGAAGACCAACTACACCAAATGGCATCTGAATTTGAAGAGTTATGGGGAGCCTTTGCATTTTATCCTGATTTCCCGGACAAACTGCCGTCCAAACGAAAATATGAATTGACCCGGGAATATCTTAATAAACCGTGCTAGTATTGGGCCAAAGGATGGGTCTTCCATTTTGAGTTTTGTCACTATGAACCCGATGAGTGTCCTTTTGGAAGTGAGTTTTGCAGATGTAAAGAAGAGTCATGATTTTTTGATTCTGCTAACCTTTAAACCTTTCATAAATCATTTATATAAAATCTGGAAATTTCTATATGAGCTGAATACTATTTTTATTCGGCTCATGTTTTTATTATATTTGAGCCAAATAAGTAAAATGTTCGGCTCATGAACCACTTTAACTGGCAAAATAAGGACTGGCCTGATTTCAAATTTGAATTAACCTATCTGGAAAAGCATCTGTTTGCATTTTATGAAAGAATTGGACATGTATCAGGTATGATCAAGGCCATTCCGAAAGATATGCAGACTGAAGCCCTATTGGAAATTATGGTAGCAGAAGCGATAAAAACATCAGAGATTGAAGGCGAATTTCTAAGTCGAAAAGATGTAATGTCTTCTATCAGAAAGAACCTCGGATTGATTATACAAACTGACAGTAAAGATATTCGCACTCCGGGGATTAGCTCACTGATGATTGATGTGAGAAATAACTTCAGCAATTCACTGACTGAACAATCACTATTTGACTGGCATACCATGCTATTGAACCATGTGAAAGGAGTCGAAATTGGGAAATGGCGCACACATCCTGAACCAATGCAAGTTGTATCCGGAGCGATAGGCAAAGAAAAAGTCCATTATGAAGCACCCCCTTCTCACGTTGTGCCAAAAGAAATGGAAAGATTTATCCGTTGGTTCAATGATACAGCGCCTGGTGGCAGGAAAGAAATAAAAAGTGCTCCGGTCCGTTCAGCCATAGCACATCTCTATTTTGAATCCATTCATCCTTTCGAAGACGGAAATGGAAGAATAGGAAGAGCAATTGCAGAAAAAGCGTTATCTCAAGGCATCGGTCGACCAATCCTGCTCAGCTTGTCCAAAACAATTGAAAGCAATAAGAAAAAATATTATCAGGAACTTGAAAAAGCACAATTTTCATTGGAGATAAATTCCTGGATCAAATATTTTGTCGAGACAATCCTGGAAGCACAAATTGATTCCGAGATTCAAATTGAATTTATCTTAAAAAAGGTAATCTTTTTTGACCGATTCAACAACCAGTTAAATGAGCGCCACAAAAAAGTAATCATGCGGATGCTGGAAGAAGGGCCAAATGGATTTCTTGGAGGGATGAATGCAAAGAAATATGAAGGACTCTGTAAAATTTCAAAGGCAACTGCAACCAGAGACCTCCAATACCTCCTCGAAATGGGCGCTTTCATTGTTTCAGGAGGTGGAAGAAGTACGAGTTATTCTATCAATTTATAAATCACCAACATTTATCTTGCTTAATTTTAGTTGATTAGAGAATATCCTATTGCAACGTTCGAATGAAAGGGGAGCCAGAATGACCATCAAATTCTACAGAAACGCTTGAAATTCACGGTATTCCATGAAATATAAGGTGTTAAAATGGAGCTAAGAAAGTGAACAAGAGGGTTGGTTAATTACAGTCTGTCCGCGAAGGATATTACCCATTTTAATTTTACCTTTGAATTTATTAAGACTAACCACTTGATGAAAATTACACCCTGGACTACTGGTTGTTTGACTGTTGAGTTTCGGCAGCCAATCATTAGGCGAAACTTAGGAAAATCCGTTTAGATTTCTTTTCCTGTCGAATTGGAGCAATGCCACAGGAATTCAGTATAAAAAAAAGGAACTAACACCAAAATATAAGAACCAATGAAGAAAATTCCACTGTTATTCATCCTGCTTTGGTCTGTCTGGCCAGTTTTTGGACAAACTACCAAAATGGATTTATTTGTCCGCGATTTGATGAGCAAGATGACCCTGGAGGAAAAACTGGGACAAATGAATCTCTCGTCCGGAAACATAGGCGCCGTCATTGCAGGAAGCGATGGAATCCTGGATGTTGTGCGCAAAGGGCAGATCGGGGCCACGGGTGCCTATACTTTTGAACTGGCAAAGAAAATTGAGGTAGCTTCGCAGGAGTCGCGTCTGAAAATCCCCGTACTGATTGGGGTAGATGTCATCCACGGTTATAAAACAGGATTTCCGATCCCACTCGGACTAGCCTCTTCCTGGGATTTGGCCAGGATTGAAAAGAGTGCGCGAATTGCTGCCGTAGAAGCCAGTGCAAGCGGAATTTGTTGGACCTACTCCCCCATGGTGGATATCGCGCGTGATCCACGCTGGGGTCGGGTGGGTGAAGGGGCTGGCGAAGATCCCTGGCTGGGATCCCAGATTGCAAAGGCACTGGTTCACGGCTATCAGGGCGACGACCTTTCGAAAGAGAATACCATCATGGCCTGTGTAAAACACTTTGCCTTGTACGGGGCGGCAGAAGCAGGCCGTGATTACAACACGGTCGACATGAGCCGGCTGACGATGTTTCAGGATTATTTGCCTCCCTACAAGGCGGCTTTTGAGGCCGGGGCCGGTAGTGCCATGTCATCCTTTAACCTGATCGACGGAGTTCCCGCAACTGGAAACAAATGGCTTTTAAATGATCTGTTGCGAAAGAAATGGGGCTTCAAGGGGTTCGTGGTCACCGACTATACCGCCATCAACGAAATGATGTTTCATGGATTGGGCGATCTGCCGCAGGTTTCTGCCCTGGCACTGAAAGCCGGCGTCGATATGGATATGATGGGATTGGGCTTCCTGAATACCCTGAAAAAATCTTTGGCCGAAGGCAAGGTGACGATTCAGGATATTGATACTGCCTGCCGGAGAATACTGGAAGCCAAATACAAACTTGGACTGTTTGGTGATCCATTCAAATATGTGAAGGAAGACCGCTTCAAAAATGAAATTCTCACGGCAGAGCATCTGCAGTTTGCCCGTGAGATTGCCTCCAGATCGATGGTATTGCTCAAAAACAGTCAACAGGTATTACCCCTTAAAAAATCCGGCAAGATTGCCCTGGTTGGTCCGTTGGCCGACAGTGCTGCCGATCTTTTGGGATGCTGGTCGACAGGTGAGGTTTCCAAAACTGTTTCTGTCCTGCAAGGAATCAAGCAGGCAGTCGGAACGGGGGCCGAAGTGATCTATGCAAAAGGGGCCAACATCACGGATGATCCCTACCTGAAGGAGACGATAAAAAATCCGTATGCCGCCTACATGGGCCTCAAGGAGGCGGTTGAGAGCAGGACTCCTGCCGAATTGCAGGCGGAGGCTGTAGTGGCGGCAAAAACAGCAGATGTAGTGGTGGCGGTACTGGGAGAATCCGCCACGATGTCGGGAGAAGCAGCCAGCCGTTCCGATATCGGAATTCCTGAATGTCAGGAAAATCTTTTGAAGGCGCTCGTTGCCACCGGGAAACCGGTTGTGCTGGTACTCGTCAATGGTCGTCCGCTGACGTTGAACTGGGAGAATGAGAATGTGCCTGCCATTCTGGAGGCATGGGCCCCCGGGATCGAAGGTGGAGATGCCATTGCAGATATATTGTTCGGCGATTACAATCCTTCCGGAAAAATCACCATGACCTTCCCCCGCAGTGTCGGCCAGATTCCTATTTACTACAACCACAAAAACACGGGTCGTCCGTTCGATCAAAAAAACAAGTTCACCTCCAAATACCTGGACATTCCGAATGAGCCATTGTTCCCATTTGGGTATGGGTTAAGCTATACTACCTTCAATTATGGTGAGGTTGTTTTGAATAAAACGGTCCTCAAAGGAAATGAGACCTTGTCGGCAAAGATCACCGTAACCAATTCAGGGAAAGTTGCCGGAGAAGAGGTGGTTCAATTGTACTTTTCCGATCCGGTTGCCAGTGTTTCAAGGGCCGTCAAAGAGTTGAAAGGTTTTCAGAAAATCAGTCTGAATCCAGGTGAATCCAGGGAAGTTGAGTTTAAGATCACTACAGAAACCTTGAAATTCTTCAACGGTGACCTGAAATACGACTGGGAGCCCGGAGCATTCGTGATTCAGATTGGCAAAAACTCGCAAGAAGTGAAGCAAGCCAAAATTGAGTGGTCTAAATAATTTCTGCTGAGATTTTAACTTCGATTTGGTGGATACTCAAAATTATAAACCCGGGAGATTTTCTTCCGGGTTTATTTCATTTTTTCAACGGGAGATCGTTTAAAATAAGGCAATTGGAATCAGATGGACCCCGGCTTGTCCTCCTTGTTCACAAGATTTGCCCATTTCTCCCGAATCGATTCTTCACCTTCGAAATAACCCCGTTTTGTCTCTTTACCGAAGATTTCGAAAGAGGGAGCGAGCAGGATTTTGTTGGAATCCGGATACTCGCATACATCATAGCCAATAGAAGTTCTTACATCCAAATAGGTACAGGGTTCTGTGGTGTGATTGAAAAACTGGTGCGCGCCCGTCTCTCCCATTTCGAAAAAAACGATATCTCCGGTATGGACAATCTCCAGTCCATCCGGGGACCTCAGCGTCATCGAACCAGAAATCACCATAAACAGCTCTTCTGCGAAACGATGGAAATGGTAAGGGGCTGAATATTGTTCCGGATTTAACTGTCTCAGATCGAAGTTCAGATTTGCGGGATTCACTCCCTTTTGCCTCCTTGTCACATCGGAAAGCAACCGAAAAGGATCGATCTTGTTGGGCTCTTCTCTGAAATCCCTTTCTTCGCATTTTAAGATGGTAGCCATATGCTTCACTTTTAAAATAGACATACCAATTCCCTGCCCTGAGGCCGAGCAGCTTGGTTATTGCACCTTCAGATTACCTTTGGTATCAGACCCGCAAAAAATCGAGCGGCATATTCCTCAGTCTGGAGATGTCCGAAATTTTGCCTTTCACATTGAATCCGGAGGCACACTTGACGTTGCAGACTTCGCATTGACTGCAAACGTTATTGGCCAAACCTGCATCCGCCAGGGTATAGTAAGCCTGCTCCATGTTCTTGTAGCCGTATGCATACATATAGCTCCGCATGATGGTTGGGATATCCAGGTTGTGCGGACATTGGGGAAGGCATTGTTTGCACTGCTGGCAATAGAGCGTTGGTTCCGCACCCAATCCAGCCAGATTCAAGTCCTTCCTCTCCTGATCCGATAGCTTCAGGTTACGAATCATGGCCAGGTTTTTCTGCAACTGTTCAACGCTGGTCATTCCGGATACGACGGAGGAAATATTTTCATTCTGCAGGGCCCATTTGATGGCTGCATCCGTGTTCAGCGCGGGGCCGTTCTTATCCCGGAAGGCACCGGCTGTTGTTTTCATTGCGACGATCCCCATTCCTGCCTTGGCAGCATTGGCGATGGAGGCATTCATGGCATCCAGGGTTTGCGTCTTGTAGTTGTAGCCGATCATGGCTACATCATAAATGCCGGTTGCGGCGGCGGCATCCAGTGCTTCCTGGGTATCACCGTGGGAGGCAATGCCGACAAAACGAATTTTCCCCTGTTTCTTGGCCTTTTCGAAGGTGTTTAGAATGCCCTCGTGCTGGACAGTCTCTTTCTTTCCTGCAAAAGGCAAAAGGACAATGTCAATATAGTCAAGGCCGAAGCGGGTCAGGCTGCTCTCCACCTTTTTCATGTAAGCTTCCGTCGTAAATGCACTGGTAATGGCACCCGACCTTTTATCAATTCCGTCAGGAATAGCAGCTGTACCAATCACGTAGGATTCCCTGGGCAAACCCTTCAACCCTTCACCTACCAAAATCTCGTTGTTTCCCTCTCCGTAATAGGTGGCGGAAAAGAAAAGTTTTACGCCGGCGTCGTAGGCAGCCCTGACGATGCCGGTACCGGTTACATTGCCCGTTCCGATGCTGATCAGGGGGGTCTTGATGCCTGTTCTTCCCAGTGTCCGGAATGGCAGGCCTTCGGCTTCGGTTTTGCCCGTTTCAAATTTTTGATGGGTTGGCAAAAGCACTGCCCCTGAAATACCAACCATACTCTTTTTCAGGAATTGACGGCGATCATTGTTTTCCATGGCTGAACATTTTTTTTGGGTTTGAAGACTGAAAATTCTATTTTAAAAATCGGGCAAAGTACCAGTCAATCAAGAGAAATTTATCACGAATACTGAATTGCAGATGTAAAGTTACCGATTTTTTTAAATAGACAGGCAACAATTTTATTGTTTGGAATTCCATCTTTGAAGGATGGTCAACTTTTATAAAAATTCAGACTATTGCTTAAATCCTCACCAGCCAATCTTGCACAACAGTTTGGCAGACAGCCAGCACTACCGACCTACCTTTAAACCCTTTCCCAATTTTGCAGTCATAGAAAAGATTTGATTGGAGAGCAAAATAATCCCAAATCCTATTACTTTTAGACAGTTAAGCAGGCATATGAGCAAATATTGCCAACTGCACCATCAAATGGAACTGAATACGCTGATTAGAAAAATTTAAATAACAATTGAAAGTCACGCTCAAACATGGAAACAAAAAAATCATTCGTTCACACCATTCGTCTCCTTCACAGAAACGTCGGATTCTTTATCGTAGGGTTTATTGCCATTTATGCCTTCAGTGGAATCACGCTTATCTTCAGGGATTCGGATTTCCTCAAGCAGGAAAAGCAGGTCAAGATTATCTTGCCCGTCACTACAAAGCCCACGGAACTTGGTCAAGCACTTCGCATGCGTGACCTCAAGATTACGGAGACCAAAGGAGACGTGCTCTATTTCCAAGGCGGAAGTTTTAACAAAGCCACAGGCGAGGCAGAATATACCGTCAAGGAGCTGATGTTCCCTTTCAACAAACTGACCAATTTCCACAAGACCCCCAGCAGAAGCCCAATGCACTGGTTAACGCTGACCATAGGAATCTCTTTGCTTTTTATGGCCATCTCTTCCTTCTGGATGTTCAAAATCAACACCAAACAGTTTAAAAAAGGGTTGTACACTGCATTGGCAGGAATCATCCTCGCCATTCTGATCATTGCATTCGTCTAATATAGAGTATCTTAGTATTCCCAAACTAGAAACAAACCCCTAAGTCTGTCTCCTATGAACAAGCCCTTTGCGATTTCTTTAGCGATTGCGGTAATTTTTTCCCTTTCCCTTGAAAGATCTTCAGGTCAAACCGCAGATCCTTTGCTTTTTCCCAAAGGAGACTTCAAGTTGGAAACAAAAGTGGTAAAGACTGCCTCCGGAGAAAAACAGGTCACCTACCGCTCCTATCTTCACCTTACCTATGTGGCCAATCCCGTCGACAAGGAGTACCAGAGTCTAAATGTAAGTGTGCCGGTTAAAGTAAATGAGGTTGCGGTCGATGCTTCCAATGCTCCAATTCTATTTGCCATTGGTGTGG
>CAINVV010000278.1 GCA_903854235.1 uncultured Bacteroidia bacterium
GAATCATGAATTCGGACTGGGGTTGAATCCGCCAAAGTTGCTTTTCTGATGTAGATGCTGCGTTAAACCGGGTTCCTCAAAATATTCAAACAACACTGTTATCTTTGAATGATGATCAAAAAACCTTGTTATCCATGAAAAAAATATTCATACTGACTGTATGGCTGACAGTCACCCTCTCCCTTTCAGCCCAGTTTATAGATCCTTCCAATTACAAGGCTCCGTTAAAAGTTGCCTGCATTGGAAACAGCATCACTTTTGGCTCGGGGATACCGGATCGTCCGAAGGACTCCTATCCCGCACAGCTTGGCAGAATGCTTGGCGAAAAGTGGATGGTCAGGAATTTTGGTGTTGGAGGGCGGACAATGCTGAAAAAAGGGGATTTCCCCTATTGGAAGGAGGAGGCCTGGGCCGAAGCGAAGGCCTTTTTGCCGGATGTGGTGATCATCAAACTGGGTACCAACGATACCAAATCTCAGAACTGGAGATATTCGGCTGAATTTTTATCGGATAGCCGGACGATGGTCAGGGAACTTAAAAATCTCTCCTCTCATCCGGTGATCTTTCTCTGCAAACCCGTTCCAGCCTATGCGGGACGCTGGGGCATCAATGATTCAATTATTCAGAATGGCATTATTCCGGCGATAGAGAGGCTGGCTAAGGAGGAAAAATTGCAGGTCATTGATCTTTATTCGGCCCTTGCGGGAAGGGGTAACCTCTTCCCCGACCAGATTCATCCCAATTCGGAGGGAGCCGGCCTGATGGCCGAATGCATTGCCAAGAAGCTGACCGGAAGAGACTTCACGGTAGTGAATGCGCAGTATCCCGGCAGGAAATCAGACTGGCACGGATTTACGCGTTATGATTTTCAGCTGGACCGGAGGGATTGCCGGATGATCGTTCCAGACAAGGCCGCCCCCGGAAAACCCTGGATCTGGCGGGCACGATTTCCCGATTGGCATTACGAGATGGACAGCCTGCTGGTGCGCAGGGGATTTTTCGTGGTTTACCTCAATACGGATTACCTGTTTGGATCGCCGAAATGCGTGGAGATCTGGAAGAATTTCTACAACTACCTGACTACCCAATATGGGTTCAATAAAAAGGTCGCCCTGGAGGGGGTGAGCCGCGGTGGATTGTACATCTACAATTATGCCAAAAAATATCCCGAAACGGTGAGCTGTATCTACGCCGAGGCACCCGTTTGTGATTTCAAAAGCTGGCCAGGAGGGAAGGGCAGCGGGAAGGGAGATCCGGAATCGTGGCAACAACTGATGAAGTCTTATGAATTCAAGAATGAGCAGGAAGCCCTCGCTTACGGAGACAACCCGATCGATCATCTGGAGAAACTGGCCGCTGCCAAAGTGCCCATTTTTCATTCCATCGGACTGAACGACAGCATTGTTCCCAATGAGGAAAACAGCTTTATCCTGGTGAATCGTTACCTCCGGCTGGGTGGGTCGGCGAGCGTTTATCCCAATACGGCTGGAAAGCAATCGCTACAGGGGCATCATTTCCCCATCGACGATCTGAAGGCAGGAGCCGATTTTATGCTGAACAGTTATCCGGAAATTCCGATTCCACTGGATAGCAGGAATTTTCACACCTATCGGAGTAAACTCCACAATGCCCAATTGGTTTTTGAGCGGGAAAAGCGTGGCAGGGTTGCCTTCCTGGGAGGATCGATCACCTTCAACTCCGGGTGGCGCGACAGTATTTGTGCGTATTTGCAGCAGCGGTTTCCCAAAACGGTTTTCGATTTTGTAGCAGCGGGGATTCCTTCGATGGGCAGTACGCCCGGGGCCTTCAGGTTTGAGCGGGATGTGCTGGCGAGAGGAAAAGTTGATCTGCTTTTCGAAGAGGCGGCGGTCAACGACCGTACAAATGGCTACTCGACAGAGACCCAGGTGCTGGGGATGGAAGGAATCGTGAGGCACGCCCGGGAGTCGAATCCGGCGATGGATATCGTGCTGATGCATTTTGTGGATCCAGACAAGATGTCGGATTACCGAAAAGGGATGGTGCCCACCGAGATTCAGAACCACGAAAAAGTAGCGGTACATTACGGGATTTCGACCATCAACCTGGCCAAAGAGGTGACCGAACGGATCGACAACGGGGAATTCAGCTGGGAAAAGGATTTTAAAAATCTGCATCCTTCTCCGTTTGGTCAGCGGGTCTACTATCATTCCATGAAGTCGATGGTTGATTCTTGCTGGAGCAGTCCCGTTGCCACGAAAGATCAAATTCTGCCCTACCCGCTTCCCGGTAAGTTGGCCGAAGGATGTTACAACCAGGGGAAATTGATTCCTGCCGTAGAGATTCAACCGGCAAGTGGGTGGAAGGCGATTACCAACTGGACCCCTTCCGACCATACAGGCACGAGACCTGATTTCACCGACGTGCCCATGCTGGTTGCTGAGTCACCTTCCGGTGTACTTAAGTTTGTTTTTGAAGGAGACGCCGTGGGCATTGCCGTCGCTGCAGGGGCCGATGCAGGGATCGTGGAGTACCGCATCGATTCACAGCCGTGGCAGAGGCAGGATCTTTTTACCGCCTGGAGTGCGCAATTGCACCTTCCCTGGTTTTATACGCTGGGATATCAGTTAAAACCTGGCAAGCACAGTTTGAGTATCAAGGTATCTCCGGAAAAGAATCTGATGAGCAAGGGCCACGCCTGCCGAATCAGGTATTTTTACGTGAATCAATAACCGGGCGCCACATCCAGGGTTCTACTTTCTTTGTGGGGCAGAACTGAAATTTAATTGCTAATAGCAATTAAATTGGTTCCTGAACAGGATGGGTCTCACGATTACTTACCGCCATTGATCATACCGGAAACTACCCCTTTCGCTTTTCCCAGATCGGCTACGACGACCCCAATCAGGTGCGCAGCTACAAATGTATAGAAGCCGTATTGGAAAACTCCGTGTGCTTCCTTCACGGAATGCCTGACGGGGCCTGAAATCCCGAGGTCGGATCCGAAAGCAATCACCAGGCCAGTACCTACCATCGCAAGCAGCAAAAGGTAAAATGCAAAATAGCTACCTTTTACCAGCAAGTAATGTTTCAGCTCTTTCTTGTCCTGTCCGGGTTGCCGGAAGGCAGCGAGGGCATTCTTGATCCGGAAGTTTACTTTCTCCTTTTTGGGTTGCGTTCCCTCGATCACGATTCTGGAGAGAAACAAAAAGGTGAGTGCAAAACCCAGAATTTTGTGAAAATCCCACATTTTGTCGTCGTACATGTGTGAGACGGCCCAGGCCTGTTCGTTGCTGACGATGACTCCCTTTTCCTTCAGGGCATTCTGCACCTCGGCAATATTTTTTCTGGGATTGAGTGCGGTGGAGGCCATCAAAACCGTTACAAACAGGGAGATGATCGTTAAAAATGTTAGCCAGTGCCAGATTCGGATGGCAACTGAATTTTTTTGAATGAAGATGGAGGTTTCGTTTTTAGTTGAAATTTCGTCTTTAGTCATGGCATTTTTTTTTAAAGCTAATCAATTCAATTCAATTTGGATTCTTAGGGCTAGAATTAACTGCTAAAAAGTGTGTCATTGAGCTGAGACCACGCATCTGAATCCCGTATGCTCGAGGCTGGTATCCCAACTGGTTTTCATCCTGGCAGCGACCCTGAATCCGGAACAATATTGATCCGAACACAGAAAGGAACCCCCACGTACCACCCGTTTTGCTGCGGAAGGTTCATCCGGATCAAAGGGGCTCTGCGGACCTTTGGGGTCAGTGACGATCCCTTTTTGGGCACAAATGGTGTAATAGTCAGATCGATACCAGTCGCTGCACCATTCCCAGACATTTCCGGCCATATCGTACAACCCATATCCGTTTGGTGGGTAGGTCATCACCGGTGCACTCCGGGCAAAATGGTCCTTCATCGTATTTTCATTTGGGAAGTGCCCCTGCCAGCAGTTGGCCTTTAATTCCCCCTGATCAATAGGTTGGTCTCCCCAGGGATAGATGGCAGAGGATTTTCCGCCACGTGCGGCATATTCCCATTCTGCTTCAGTAGGCAAACGTTTACCTGCCCAGGAGGCATAGGCTCTGGCGTCTTCCCAGGAAACCTGAACAACCGGATAATCGTCTTTCCCATCGATGTTGCTCTTGGGTCCCTCCGGGTGACGCCAGTCGGCCCCGGCTACCCATGCCCACCAGATAGCAGCATTGTCCAAGGCGACAGCTTCCTTGGGTTGAGAAAAAACCAGGGAAGAGGCAACCAAAACACTGTCCGGAGGTTTTGGGGTACCCTCCGGAACCTGTTTTTTAATCTCCTCCCATATCGGTTTCTGTTCCGCCGTGGTGACATATTTTGTGGCTTCGATAAATTTCCTGAATTGAGCATTGGTCACTTCGTGACGATCCATCAAGAAGGAGGATATTTGTACGCGGTGTTTGGGAAATTCGTCGGTTCTTCCCCAGATGGAATCTCCTCCCATGACAAAGTTTCCGCCGGAAATACGAACCATCTCTTCCTTCAGATTGGAGTTGGCATTCAAGTTTCCGACCGGAGAAGTATTCCCGTTTTTGAGGTAAGGTCTGCCTGGTAAAGCAGAGGTGCAACAGGAGAGCATGGAATCTTTCCTGAGCGAATCTTTCGCTGAAATTGATTTTTTGGTGGTGGGCCCTGATTGACATCCTCCAATAATTACCAGCAGGAGAAGCGTCAGTGTTGACTTTCCAATTTTAAAGGAGGGGTCGTTGTTTTTAAACATCATTTTCACTTTGCGGTGGAGACTCACTTTACGGGTAATACGTAAAAAGAGTGGTCAGGGTTTTCCCTTAATTTGCACGGCTACTGAATTGCAACTTTCAAAGGGAAGCGGAAGGAGTGATTTTTTGAAAGGACGGAGATTTTTCTGATTGAAAGGCTTGGAATCAGGACTCTTCACGAATATAATTGAGCCTCCAGAAGTGCTTTAAGAAAGGTATTTACCATATTTTTTGCACATTTCAATAAACAGAATGACCCTGTCGGGGGATACATCCTGTTGAAGAATATGGGCAGGGGAAATCATGTAGCCGCCACAGTTGCCCAGGATGCTGATTTTTTCGCTGATATCTTTTTC
Source organism: uncultured Bacteroidia bacterium (assembly GCA_903854235.1). Classification (GTDB taxonomy): domain Bacteria; phylum Bacteroidota; class Bacteroidia; order Bacteroidales; family Prolixibacteraceae; genus CAINVV01. The sequence goes on from CAINVV010000278.1 coordinate 5,084, forward strand.
CAAATCTTCATCGCTCCCGTTGGGTAGCAAATCTTGTTGGTCGATGGCTCCCCAGAAACTGAATTTTTCTCCAAAGTGATCCTTCATGTCCTGGGGCAGATGCCCTGGAACTCCCGGCTGGACCGGGTTGAAAACCTCAAATCCAATTTCGCGGATGTCATCCAGCAGTTCGGCTACTGCGCCATCGCAGTGAAGGATGGGAATAATGTCGGGATTTGCCTCCCTGAAGCGATCGATCATTCGTTTGTAAAAGGGTTTCAATTGTTCCCGGAAGGTTTCAGGTGGAATGATCAGGCTCATCTGGGTGCCGAAATCATCACCAAACCAAATTGCGTCCACCCCTTTTTCTATCAACCTCAGGCCGATCTGCGTCTGGTATTCGGCACAAGCTTCGAAGAGTGGGACCACATATTCCGTTTCCATCATCATGTCGACCAGCAATTTCTCCATTCCCACCAACTGATGGGCCAGGGAGAAAACGGTAACCTCGATATCTCCGATGATCAGAAAATCATTCTTGTACTTTTTTGTGAGCCTCTCGGCATCGCGGAATCGTCCGGGTGCATCCGGATCCGGGAAACGGTAGGCTTCGAGGTCGGAAGTTGTCTCCACATGGGCAAGTGGATAGTTGACTACTTCGACATAAACCGATCCCTGGCGCATCCTCATTTGATATTCGTTGAGCCAGGTGCCATCCGGCTCTTTGACGATGTGGTAATCATCCGAAACGGAAGCCCCGACGATGACTACATCACTGCCCATGGCTACGCGCAATTCGTTGGCACTAATTCGATAAGTTACGTCTTCGTAGGGATTTTCGGTGTAATGAACAGGGATGCCCAGCTCTTTGCCAAAATGATCGCTCAACTGCCGGCAAAGGTCAAACTGGATGGGAACCCTGTCGGGTAGTCCCGGCAGCCGTTTGAATGCTCTCAATACCCGTTCCCTGGAATTCATGGCAATTCGTTTTTTTCAGGATTTTGCTCCCACAAAATAGTGTTTGGTTTCTGAAAAGAGGAGGTTGAATGAAGTGAGTGACCCATAAATGCGGGTGATGTATTGCTGCATATTGACCTTTTCCTCATCCGATAAACCGGGGTGACTGTTGATATTCTGTTCCAGTACGCGCAGCCTGTCGCGCAGCATCACGATCTTGTGGAAGAAAGCTTCGATGGGAATTTCCTTGGGCTTCAAGGATAGATTGGCAGGTTGAAGGATCAAGTTTCCACCTATCCATTTGTCACCGAGTGGCACGATTTCCTGCAGGGCACTCTGCTCGTCCAGGACGAAGCGCAGCACCTTTTCGACCTCTGCCAGGGTCAGTGAATTTTTTGGTTTCTCGGCGGGGGCATCGATGACCTCCAGGTCTTCGTTCCGTTTGGTAATTTCAATTTTACCACCGTGTTCGAAAAAAATTTCGTACGAAGTGATCTTATTCTTGCTGACGATCCCCTCTCCGTAACGGGGATGTTCCACGCGGGTTCCGACTGCTAATTCTTCCATCTTTCAAGGATTTTTGTAAAGGTAGAAACTCTTTTTCACCCGCCAAAAATCAGGAGTGAAAGCCTCTCCCCTAAATTATTTCAGTTTGATCACTTCACTTCCCGCCAAGAGGAAGGCCCCTGATCCATACACTTCCCAGCTGTCGGCATTGAAATTCTTCCTTGGATCTGCACCAATCGGTTGGACCCAGCCCACGTGACCATCTTTTTGGACACATTTGTTCAGTCCGATCCAGGCTTTCCTTACAACAGGCAGGTATGTGGCCCTATCCAAAATACCGTGGTTGATTCCCCAGGCCATTGCATAGCAATCAAATCCTGATCCGCTCACTTCTCCACCGGGATAAGCTTCAGGATCCAGCAAACTGGCACGCCACAACCCGTCGGCTTGCTGGAGATCTTTCAACCGGGCCGACATTTCCTTGTAGAGCTTGAGGTAAAAATCCCTGCCACTGTTGTTTGCCGGCAGATCATTCAAGACTCTAACCAGGCCACCCATCACCCAGCCGTTTCCCCTCGACCAGAATATTTTTTTCCCGTTAGCTTCGCGAACATCTTTCCCGTCATTTTTGATGACATATTTGAGATCCCGGGCAAAAAGATGCTCCTCCTTGTCGTACAAGAGGTTGTAACACTCCTTGAACAATTGCTCTGTGTAGCTGAAATAGGTGACATCACCCGTGGCAGCGCCCAGTTTGACGAGGGCCGGAGGTCCCATGAACAAGGCATCGCACCACCACCATTTGATGGTTGCATTCCCTTTGGTCGGGTAGGGTCTTTTCATGAAAATGGCGAGGGTATCGATCAAAGGTTGAATCATCTCCCTTCTCTTTTCAACTTTATAGAGATCCACATACGTTTGGCAAATGGCGATGTCGTCTGCGTGGTACCACCTTTTCCCAGGTTTCCATTCATTCTTGTTGGCCATATCCATCATCGCCTGATAGATGGATTTTGATTTTGTCGTTTCCCAGGCTGCCGAAACACCGGCATAAAAAGCGCCATTGGTCCAGTCAGTTGGTTCGTGTTTGGGATTTTTCAACTGCCAGGCAGTAACTTTTTTCATCGTTTTTTTGATGTTTCCCGGGGCAAAGAGTCTTCTGTTATTTTCGGTTTTGGCGAAACTTGCCGAAACAACAAAAACAAGGATTAAAATAACGGTCAATCTTCTCATCAGAATGGGGTATTATTATTTTTCAAATACAAATATATCAAGTTGCGCAATCGATTGCAATACTAATATTTCAATCTTGCAAATTAAATTCATCAGTGGATAGGAAAAGCTTAAATAAAAACATTTCCACTTTCCCAAAAAGGCGCTGTTCTCTTTATTCAACAACTATTTTGATCGTTTGAAGCATATCGGCAGAGGAGGTTGCAAGCTGAAGCAGGTATTCGCCCGGTTCAAGCTTCCATCCCTTTGCCGCTTCATTGTAATAGGCCAGATCCGATACCCTCAGGGATATTTCAACCGTTTTGGTTTCACCAGACTGCAGGAAGCTCTTCTCAAAACCCTTAAGTTCCTTGGTAGGCCGAAGAACAGCACTACCAGGATGGCTGACGTAAAGTTGCACGACTTCTGCTCCATAAATTGATCCGCTGTTTTTCAGGTTGAATTTTATACGGATCAAATCTTTCGTATGATATACTTTTTGGTCTGCAGTTGTGGCTGAAAGTTCAAAGGTAGTGTAGGAGAGTCCGAATCCAAAAGGATACTGGGGAGTGATCTTTTTGGTATCAAACCAGCGGTAGCCGACCAGAATGTCCTCCTCATAATTGACTTTTCCCTCCCTTCCGGGGAAATTGCCCAGGGCGTGTGCGGGCGATTGTTCGAGCGATACGGGCAGGGTAAAAGGGAGCTTCCCGGATGGATTGACCGTTCCGCTCAGCAGGTCCACGGCGGCATTTCCTGCCTCCATTCCACCATACCAGGTCCAGAGCAGTGCAGGTACCCTGTTGGCAATTCCTGCCAGTTCGACCGGAGAGCCGGCAATGATCACGACGACCGTTCGCGGATTGACTTTGGCCACTTCGCGGATCAGGGTCTCTTGACCATAGGGCAATTTCATGTTTTGCCTGTCGAAGGATTCGGTATCGAAATCGTGGTTCAATCCGCAAAAAAGGATCGCGACATCCGAAGCAGCGGCGGTTTTAACGGCTTCATCGATCAGTTTCCAATCGACTTTGTCGGAGTTGGATTGTCCCGAGTTGTTTCCATCGTGGAAGACAGACTGCTTCTCGTACCCCTGTGCAAAATTTATTTTCAGCTTGCTGCCAAATTTTTTCTGCATGGCCTCCAATGGAGTAACTTCGTAAATGGTCTTGATCTCTGAACTGAGACCTCCGCTGCAATGTTTCCTGGTTGCATTGTCCCCGATGATGGCGACCGATTTCAGCCTGGAAAAATCTATGGGCAACAAATGGTTCTCGTTTCTTAGCAATACCGCCGCTTCAGCTGCCGACTGATAGGCCGCTTTTTGGTGCTCCGGGGTGTTTATTTTGCCTTTTTCACGGGATTTTTCATCCAGCATCTTTGTTTCCAGCATCACCCGGAGGATGTTGGCAACCTTTTCATCCACTACTGCTACAGGCACTTTTCCCTCCTTTACGGCATTGATCAGGGGTTGGGCAAAATACCAGTCGTTGTAATCCTTCTTTTCTGTACCCATCTCCAGATCCAATCCAGCCAGTGCTGCCTTCACAGTTGAATGGGTGGCGCCCCAGTCTGTCATCAGGATACCTTTAAATCCAAGTTCATTTCGCAGAATTTCCCTGTCTAGGTATTCATTTTCACTGCACCAATCCCCGCGAAATTTGTTGTAGGCGACCATCACCGTATGGGATCCACCCTGCATCACAGCCGCCTTGAAGGCAGGCAGGTATATTTCGTGCAGGGCCCTTTCGGAGACCGAAACATCAATGCTTGTCCGGTGATCCTCCTGGTTGTTGGCCAGAAAATGTTTCACACTGGCCGATACATCCTTAGACTGCAATGCCTGGATGTAGGGAACTGCCATCTCGGCCACAAGGAAGGGATCTTCGCTCAGGTATTCAAAGTTTCTTCCGCAAAGCGGCGTACGGATGATGTTTACTCCCGGACCAAGCAGGACATCTTTTTTTCTGAATCGCGCCTCTTCTCCCAAAACAATGCCGCGCTGGTAAGCCAGCGCACGGTTCCAACTTGCAGCCAGGGCCGTCCCGGGAGGGAAACAGGTGGCCGAATCGTTGGTCCATCCTGCATAATTCCAGTCGTGCAGGTTCATCTCGGCCCGTACTCCATGTGGTCCGTCGGAGAGAGCCAGTCCTGGAATTCCCAGTCTTTTCACTCCATCGACATAAAATTTGGAGTTGGCGTGAAGCATTCCCACCTTTTCTTCGAGGGTCATCTTCTTCAGCAACGATGCAATCTTTTGCTCCTGTATCTGTGCATTGCTTATTGTTTTACCGGTCACACCCGTGAAAGAGATTAGCAACAGGAGTGCCAGAAAGAGGTTCTTTTTTTTCATACCTGGGATATCTGATTATGGTTGTTATAATTGTATGCCAATGTTATTTAGTCGAAGAAATTGGTTTGGGTTGTTAGTATGAAGCAGCTTTAAATGCCAACCTGGATGAACATCGAATTTTTGTTGTCGTGCCAGTTATTTCGATCCGAATTTCTTTCCTGAGAGAAGGCTGTACAAAGCAGTCCTAAAAAAATCAGAATCACTAACCCTGTTTTTTTTCTCATTTTCCTTTTTTTACTTTTCTGAATTGTACCTGCCTGTTCGCAAGGAGAACCGCAGGTTTTGACGATAGTTTGGTTGGAAATATTTCAGTCTCAAAGGTAGCCAAATCACACTTAACAAAAAAGATGGAAGCCGATACGAACCGGAAAATAAATTGTCCTAAATTTGAAAACTGTATGTAAAAACCCAAAACACCAACAACCATGACGGAACAACTCCAATTAATCGCTGTGCGGATCAAGGAACTACGGGAAATCTCAGGTATTTCGGCAGAAAGTTTTGCCCTGGAACTGAATGTGGAGCTGGATCTTTTGCTTGGGTACGAAAGCGGTAAAACGGATATCCCGGTAGGATTTCTATACAAGGTGGCTCACCGTTTCAAAATGGAACTTTCTGCACTTTTGAGCGGCGATCAGCCAAAGTTGCATGTTTATTCGGTCGTGCGGAAGGGGAAAGGATTGAATGTTGATCGGCGGAAACAGTACAACTACGAGAATCTGGCCTACAATTTCATCCACAAGAGTGTGGAACCATTTTTGGTGACGGTAGCCCCGGATTCGGAAAATAAAATTCCGGAGTTTAATTCTCATCCGGGACAAGAGTTCAATTTTGTGCTTGAAGGCAGTTTGCTGGTGATTGTGGACGGACACGAGATCCATCTAAATGAGGGTGATTCAATTTATTTTGATTCCTCATACAGCCATGCCATGAAGGCGCTGAACGATCAATCGGCCAAATTTTTGGCAGTTATTATCTGATCAAAATAAATTTCAACTTTATAATTAGTCCCAACCGGCAGAGGAGCGGAAGGGTAATCAGTCATATTATATCTTCTTCCAATGGTACTCGACAACTATCTTTCTCAGACAACTTTTCAAAGCTATACCGATTTTGCAGAGAATTTCAAAATCCATATCCCGGAGAATTTCAATTTTGCCTTCGACGTGGTTGATGAAATAGCTTTTAGGACGCCCGATAAAATCGCCATGGTCTGGTGCAACGACAAGGGAGAGGAGGCCATCTTCACCTTTGGGATGATGAAAAAGCAGAGCGACAAGGCAGCCAATTTTTTTCTTTCCGCCGGAATCCGGAAGGGAGATCCGGTTATGCTGATCCTCAAACGGAGGTATGAATTTTGGTTTTGTGCCATGGCCTTGCACAAGATTGGTGCCATCACCATACCGGCGACACACCTGTTGAGTACCAAGGATTTGGTTTACAGAAACAATGCCGCGGATATCAAGATGATTGTATGTGTACCGGAAACCGAAGTCATTCAGCACGTGGAAGAATCACAGGCAAAGTCACCCACTTTTGTGGTCAAGGCATTGATCGGAGAAGACCGGTCAGGATGGCTCAATTTTAATCAGGGAATGGAGCGGGAATCCGAACACTTTGTTCGTCCGACCGGTGACCTGGCATCCAAAAATGACGACATCATGCTACTCTATTTCACCTCAGGCACGACGGGTATGCCCAAGATGGTGAACCACAATTTTATCTATCCGCTTGGTCACATTCTCACCGCCAAATACTGGCAAAATGTGCAGGATAACGGACTGCATTTTACCGTTGCAGATACGGGCTGGGCCAAGTCGGCCTGGGGAAAATTGTATGGTCAATGGTTATCCGGCAGTGCGGTCATGACTTACGACTACGATAAGTTTGTTCCCAAGGGGCTGATGGAGGTCATCGAAAAATACAAGGTGACGACTTTTTGCGCTCCACCGACCATTTATCGATTCCTGATCAAGGAAGATCTTTCCAAATTTGATCTGAGTGCCCTGAAATATTGTGTAGTGGCAGGGGAACCGCTCAATCCCGAGGTTTACAAGCAATTTTTGGAGGAGACAGGAATGCGCCTGATGGAGGGTTATGGACAGACGGAATGTACGGTCGCACTGGCTACCTATCCCTGGATGGAGTCCAAACCCGGATCGATGGGGAAACCCTCTCCGGGATACCGGATTGATCTGCTCGATGAGTCGGGCAGCTCCTGCGAGGTGGGCGATGAGGGACAGATTGTGATTTATACCGATCAAACCCGGCCGGTTGGGATGTTCAATGGATATTACCGCGATGAGCAGCTGACGGGAAAAGTATGGCACCACGATATTTATTACACGGGCGACATGGCCTGGCGCGATGAGGATGGTTACTACTGGTTTGTCGGTCGGGCAGATGATGTGATCAAGAGTTCGGGTTACCGGATTGGCCCTTTCGAGGTGGAGAGTGCCCTGATGGAGCACCCTGCCGTACTTGAGTGTGCCATTACGGCGGTGCCGGATCCCGACCGGGGCCAGGTGGTCAAGGCCACCATCATCCTTTCCAAAAATTACCACCCCAGCGATGAACTGGCCAAGGAGTTGCAGGAACATGTGAAAAAAGTGACCGCCCCCTACAAATATCCAAGAATCGTTGAATTTGTGACGGAATTACCCAAGACCATCAGCGGGAAGATCAGGAGGGTGCAGATCAGGGAGGAAGATAATCAGGGATAAAGGCAAGAGGAGAAAGGCAAAATTAGCCCAAAGTGTTCTTTGCTTTTGCCTTTCTCCTTTTGCCTTTCACTCAGTGTAGCAGCGCTGTCGCGCACCAAAGCAGTGGCGCCTGTCCGTGCAGGTCTCCGACGATGCGTTTGCGTTGCAGGTAATAATCGTGGTCATTTTTGATGTTGGTGCCTTCACAAACTTCGGTGAGCTCATCGTTTGCATTGATGTAACCGGTCAATGCAAGCCAACCTTTGCGGGCTGCCGTGCCATAGATATTTTTGTCTAGCCATCCCTGTTTTACTCCCGTGATCATCGCATAGGTAAACATCGCTGTGCCGGAGGTCTCTTCCCAGGCCTGAGGATCATCTATGATTTGCCTCCACATACCGCCCGGTTCCTGAAATTTAAGCAAGGCTGCCATCATCTTGTGGTATCCTGCCATGATTTTGTCCCTGTCGGGATGATTTTTCGGAAGACTGCGGAGGATTTCCGCCATCCCGGCTGCCATCCAGCCGTTGCCGCGCCCCCAGCTGTAGTGGGTCTCCGGTGAATGATAGAACAGTCCATTCGGTAATTGGATCTTCTCCAGGTACAACACCATCTCTTTGGCGGCACGATCGATGTATTTCCTGTCGCCGGTGGCCCGGAAGGCCTGGGCCTGAACGGCGGTGATCATAAACATATCATCGATCCAGATACGGGTCTGCCACGAATAGCCCTGGTCGGCCCAGGCTTTTTGTTCCTTTGGTGCCTCGTTGGGGAGGGCCCACTGGGTGTCGGCATACAACAACCCCAGATCCAGGTATTTCTGATTCTTGGTCTTCAAATACAGCTCCAAAGGTACTGCTCCGAAGACGTTGTTGTCGACATGATTGGGCTTTGGCTGTAAATTCTTCTCCGCGTCGAACAAAGGGGTAAACCGTGCTTCAAAACGGTTGAAAAGGGGTTGATTGCCTGTCACCTCTGCAAACCACATTCCTCCCAGCCAGGCACAGACATCGGGGTAGGTAATTTGTGTGGGAGGTACTTCCGGATGGGTATTCCCATAGCGGGAATGCGCCGTTTTCAGAAATTTCTCTGCGATCCGTGTACCGATTTCCATCGGTGATTTCTTGGCCGGCCAGTGTTTCAGGTCGGAATCTTTGAGTTTTGCCTGAACATTCAGCATCCATACCAGCATAAAAACAACAGACAAGAGCAATTTCACGGAATGGTGAAAGTTAAGTTGGTTTTTCGATCTCATTTTTTCAAGATAAGTGGAGAAAACAAAGTTATAAAAATTACAAATGACCCAAGACGAAGGGAAAATAATTTAAAATTAAATGAGACTAAATAAAAATAATATACATTTGTGATGACTCAGCTAGTTATGTTTTTCGAAATGGTAGTGGAGACCAGTGACCACGTTAAAAAACGGGGCGAATCTGAAAGGCCAAAAGAGTAGGAAATAATAATCCCAAGCAAATGGTAACAGTCATTTTAACCCACGAAGTTTCAAATTATGCAGAATGGAAAATCGGATTTAAAGCTGGTGAACCTCTGCGTCAACAAGCGAATGTAAGAACAATAGGAACATTCAACTCAGTTGACAATCCCAACCTTGTTACGATAATCACGGAATTTCCCAGTGAGGAAGTAGCCCGGGGATTTGTAGTCAATCCTCAATTAAAGGCCGATATGGATAGTGCGGGTGTTGTAGGAATTCCTGAAGTAAAGATACTAAACCAAATTTAGTTAAAATGTCCTCATTATAATCCAATTTCAAATTTTTTGGCCTTGTCTTTTGACCACGAAGGGTACAATGGAAGAGCGTGGAACTAAAAATTGATTGATTCTTCTGTGTCAATCAGCTCTTTTCCTTTGCGCTCTTTGTGGTTAAATATCCTCCTTGACGCCAATCTATTTACGGTTGAGATCAATTTTTGATTTGTGCAATTCCAGGGAGGAAGCTTTTAACGTAATTCTTCCTTTTATCCCAGTGCCCTGAATCACCACCAGGCACATTCCGCTGAAGGCTCTTCGCTCTGACCCTTTGGCCGGTTCTAGGCTCTGCGCATTTCCACTGGCAACACCCACGATTTTTCCTTCGCCTTCCAGTTCAAAATGGATCAGGTTGTCTGCTGTGGGCACCAATATTCCGTTTTCATCTGTGACCCGGACTGTGACAAAGGAGAGGTCTTTGCCGGAGGCATCCAAATTTTCTCTGTCAGCAGTTAGTTCAATTTTAGCGGCTTCTTCAGCGGTCTGCACCTGATCCGTAGCTACCAGCTTCCCGTTGAGGTATCCCTCGGCTTTCAAAACCCCGGCTACAAAGGGAACCTTCCAGCGAAGCGATAATTTCTTTGAATCTTTTAACTTTTTGGATTCCAATGGTTGCCCGTTGAGCGAAAGCCTGACCTCGTCACAATTGGTGTAGGTGACCACATCCACAAGTTGACCGGCCTTCCAGTTCCAGTGCGGAAGCAGGTGGACCATTGGTTCCCTGGTCCATTGACTCTTGTAAAAGTAGTAGCTGTCCTTCGGAAAACCGCAAAGGTCGAAAATGCCGAAATAGGAGCTGACAGCCGTTTTTTCATAGGGAGCCGGTTCTCCCAAATAATCAAATCCGGTCCAGATGTACATTCCCGACATCCAGGGACGATCCTTCACTGCCCTCCAGGCTTCTTCGTGGGTTGTTCCTCCCCCGGCGTCGTCGAAGGCAGAGGTCTGGCCATCGGGGAAGGTTTTGGCGATCGAATCCAATGTGAAATGGTAGACGCCTCGGCTGTCGAACTGGGAGGTTGTTTCACTGGCCAGGTAAAACCATTCGGGATGTCTGTTTTTTATTTCATCGTAGGCGTCGATGGTGTAGTTGAATCCCACCACATCCACGGCAGCAGTCATCCCTTTTTGCTCGGCTTCCCGCACGAAGTTGAAGGCGGAAGTTGTAAATCGTGTGGTATCCAGTTTTTTGATAATGCCTACCAGTTCGCGGGCGATCTCTCCGCCAGTTGTGCTGCCCGGAAACCATTGCTCCTTGATCTCATTCCCGATGCTCCAGAAGATGACGGAGGGATGATTCCTGTCGCGTTTGACCATGTCCGATATCTCCCGTTCGTGCCAATCCCTGAAATAATTTTGGAAACCGAAAGGAGCTGCATCTTTACCTATGTACCAGCAGTCGAAGGTCTCATCCATCACCAGGAAACCCATCTTATCGCAAAATTCAAGGAGCTCGGGGGCCATCAGGTTGTGGCTGCAGCGGATCCCATTGCAACCCATCGATTTGAGCAATTCCAGCTGTCGCCGGAGGGCCCTGTCATTCAATGCCGAGCCAAGCGGTCCCAGGTCGTGGTGGTCGCAGACACCCAAAATTTTTACCGACTTCCCATTCAGGAAGAATCCGCTGTCTGCCCTGAAAGTGATCGAACGAATACCGACAGGGGTAGTGTAGGAATCCTTGAGCTCCTTTCCGGCATAAATCCGGGTAGTCAGCTGATAAAGCTCCGGATGTTCGATGTTCCAGAGAAGTGGGGATTTCAAGATCAAGGTTGTATTCACCTCCTTTGCAGAGTGTGGTTCTGCTCTTTCATTCTGGGAATGAGTGGCCACCTCCTTACCAGACTTATCGAGCAACGTAGAGATAATTTTGAAGTTTGTATTACTCATGCCTTCATTCTCAATTTTTGTGACGATGCTGACCGTGGCTTCTTTGAAGGAGACCCTGGGCGTCGTCACATAGGTTCCCCACTGCGCCACATGGAGATCGGAAGTAGTGACCATCCACACGTGTCGGTAGATCCCCGCTCCTGTGTACCATCTCGAATCGGGCTGTTTGGAATTATCGACCTTCACGGCAAGTACATTAGCCCCTTTTTGGAGCCAGGGAGTGAGATCGTACTGAAAGGTCGCATATCCATAAGGCCTTGTACCCAGAGCGTGTCCATTGAGATAGACCGTGCTGTTTTTGTAAACTCCGTCGAAGACGATGAAATATTTTTTGCCTTCGGCTGGATTCAGTTCAAACCTTTTCCGGTACCAGCCAATGCCTCCCGGCAGTAATCCTCCCTGATGACCGGAGGGATTATCGGAGCGAAAGCTCCCCTCGATGCTCCAGTCGTGTGGAAGGTCCAGGATGCGCCATTTTACATCTGCAAAAGCAGATTGTTCTGCATTCGGCAGATCTCCCAGATGAAATTTCCATCCTGCATCGAAATTGGCCCTGCCCACTGGTTGGGCGAAGAGTCTTATGGTTGAAAGGCAAATGAATAACAGTAGTGGTGTAAATATGTACTTCATCTAGATATGAATAATAGTGGCAGTAGTTGTTCGGGATTAACAAAGGATTTGCACCCGAACCATCCAACGAAATAAATTCATTCAAATATACGAGTTGGAACGAAGAATTGAAAGGCGGAATTTTGGGCATAAAAAGTGACCAAACGTCGATAGAAAAAGCCCGAACGTCTATTTTTATTTCATCGGATGAAACCAATGTGTTGTTTTACTGCAAAATTGAAAGAAGTTATGAAGACAACACAAACTAGTTTGCTGATGGCCGTAATGCTGATGATCCTGAGCGGATTTTCAGGAATGGCCCAGAACAAGGTCTGGAAACTGGAAGATTGTATCCACTACGCATTGGATAAAAACATCCAGGTGAAGAAGGCAGATTTGACCAACCATCAAAACCAACTCTATTCGGATCAGGCACAGGCCAACAGGCTTCCTTCCCTGAGTGCTTCTGCCAGCCAGAATTTCAACTGGTACAAGGGATTTGACACGGCAACCGGCCAATATGGCAGCAGCAACGGATCCAACAGTACCAACTACTCCATGAATTCGAATGTGACGCTTTTCAATGGCGAAAAATTGAGTAAAAAAATCAAGATTGCCTCCATCGATCTGGAAAGCGGTAAATTCTATTCCGAGGCGGTGAAAGAATCCGTTGGGATCAGCATTCTGAATGGCTATCTTCAGGTTTTGTTCAGTAATGAAAGTGTCAACAACGCCAAAAAACAGATCGAATCCACCACTCAGCAGTTGGCTTTGGCCAAGGAACGAATGGAGCAGGGGGTGATTTCACTGGCCGATTACCTCCAGATCAAATCGGAGCTGGCCACCGAAAAATCGACCCTTGCAACGGCAGAGAGCCAGTTGGCCATCAACAAGGTTACCGTGATGCAGCTGATGGACTTACCTGTTGACAAGAATTTCGAAATAAGCTCTCCCAATCTTGACAGCCTGCTCCTGAAAACCTATCAGCCGGATGCGCAGGAGATCTATAACCTGGCCCTCGGGATCAAGCCCCAAATTAAGAATGCAGCCTTGAACAAACAGAGTGCCAATCTGAATGTGGAGATTGCCAGGGCAGATTATTTGCCTTCTCTCTCCCTGGGTGCCGGTCTGTCGAGCAGTTATTCCAGTCTGACCACCGGAGCCGATTATACGGCTCAGTTGAAAAACAAGGTAAATCCAGCCATTGGTTTTTCCCTTTCCATCCCTATTTTTCAGAAAAATCAGATAAGAACCAATGTCAGTTTGGCAAAAATCGCCGTATCCAATGCAGAGCTTGATGAACTTAATACCAAAAACACGCTGCGGAAGGAGATTGAACAGGCATGTGCTGATGTAGACAAGGCCAAATCGGAATATGCCGCCAGTCAGGAGCAAATGCAGTCGACCAAGGAATCCTACGACGTAACGGATGAAAAGTACAAGGTGGGATTGCTCAACTCTGTTGATTTTCTGGTTCAGAAAACCAACCTGATCACTTCCGAAAGCAAGTTGCTGCAATCCAAATTCAGCCTGATTTTTGGTTACAAGGTGCTTGATTTTTACAAGGGAATTCCTTTGACACTTTAACCCAACGACTCCTAAAAATATTACAGAAAGAAATTATTTAATTACCCTATCATGAAAAAGAAATATTTGTACTCCGGATCCGCCATTCTTCTTCTCGCCATCGGATTCTATGCCTTCACGCTTTTCCGCAGTTCTGAACAAACCTTTTCGTTCGAAACTGTGAAGGTAGGCAAGGGAACCATCAGCAATACCGTAACCGCCACAGGGACCCTCGAAGCCATCAAGACCGTTTCGGTAGGAACACAGGTTTCAGGTGTTATCACCAAGCTGTATGTCGATTTCAATTCACAGGTAAAAAAAGGACAGCTGTTGGCACAACTGGATGAAACCCCTTTGATTGCGCAGCTCGATCAGTCCAAATCATCCGTGGATCAGGCGGAAGCGCAGGTAAAATACCAGAAAGCCACCTACGAGCGTTACCAGACCCTTATTGTTAAGAAATTGATTGCCCAGTCTGATTTCGACCTGGCCGAATACAATTACAAGAATGCGTCTGCTTCGCTTAAAAATGCCCAGTCTGTTTACGACAAGAATAAGATCAATCTGGCTTATGCCAGGATCTATTCCCCCATCGACGGTGTTATTCTGAACCGAGCCGTGGATGAAGGACAAACCGTTGCTGCGAGTTTCAACACGCCCACCCTCTTCACCATTGCCAACGATTTAACCCAAATGCAGGTGGAAGCGAAAATTGATGAGGCCGACATAGGCCAGATCATGATGAACCAACGGGTGAAATTCACTGTGGATGCCTTCCCGGATCTTAAATTCAATGGCACGGTTTCCGAGATCAGGAAACAGCCTGTGGTAACCAATAACGTAGTCACCTATACCGTCATCATCCAGGCTCCGAACCCAGATACAAAGCTGATGCCCGGAATGACTGCCAGTACCGTTATTTATGTCAACGAAAAAATCGAAATTCCGGTAGTCCCCGGGAAAGCTCTTCGTTTCACTCCTGATGCAGTGGTATACAGTGATTACTTGAAATCATTGCCCATGGAGAGTGCGCATGGCATGCCAAAAGAGCTTCCAGGAATCGAAGTAAAGGGATCAAAGAACAGTTATGTCTGGATTAAAAATGGCGATGCCATTCAGCGCAGCGAAGTAAAAATCGGAGAAAATGATGGGATCAACTACGAACTTCTTTCCGGATTGAACCAGGGAGACGAGATTGTTCTTTCTATGAGTGCCGTGAAAGCCAATGCAGAAGTCAAAAAGGCAGCAAAGAGCCCGTTCATGCCACAACGTCCCGGGCAAAAAAAATAAGCCAAAATGAACAAAGCCATCATCGAGGTGATCAACCTCAAGAAATATTTTGAAGTAGGCGACATGGTCGTACAGGCCCTTAAGGGGGTCAACCTAAAGATCATGAAGGGTGAGTTTGTGGCCATCATGGGAGCCAGCGGATCGGGAAAATCGACGATGCTCAACATCCTCGGCTGCCTCGACAAACCAACTGCAGGCGAATACAAGCTGGATGGAATCAGCGTGGCTGATTTGAGCCGGAATCAACTCGCTGAGTTGCGGAATGAAAAGCTGGGATTTGTATTTCAGTCCTACAATCTGCTTACAAGGACCTCTGCCCTCGAAAATGTTGAGTTGCCGCTCTTCTACAACGACCGCATCAAATCGAAGGAACGGAAGGAACGGGCAATTGCGGCGCTTGAATCTGTTGGTCTTGCCGACAGGATGCACCATATGCCCAACCAGCTGTCGGGAGGGCAACAACAGAGGGTAGCAATTGCCCGATCACTTGTAAACGATCCTGTGGTCATTCTGGCCGATGAAGCAACCGGAAACCTCGACACCAAGACCTCCTACGAAATTATGGAGCTTTTCCAACGACTGAATTCGGATAAAGGGAAAACCATCGTATTCGTTACACACGAAGCGGATATAGCCCGTCTTACCTCCCGAAACATCATCTTCCGCGATGGATGGGTGATAAAGGAACAAATTGTTGAAGATCGGCTCATTGCTTCCGAAATGCTGAAATCATTGCCCGTTGGGGAACACGAAGTTTAAAAATTCCAACCATGAACTATTTTAATTTACTAAGAATAGCCAAAAATGCACTGATGCGTAACAAATTCAGGGCATTCCTGACGATGTTAGGCATCATCATTGGTGTCGCTTCCGTTATCGCCATGCTGGGCATTGGGCAGGGATCCAAGAAAAGCATCCAGGATCAGGTGGCAAGTATGGGATCAAACATGGTATTTATTATGCCTGGTTCCCAGCAGCGTGGGGGCGTTATGATGGGCAATTCGAGCAGCCAGTCACTCAAGCTGGCTGATTTGGACGCCATCAAACAACAATGTGTTAATGTCTCCGCAGTATCTCCGGAGGTACGCACCAGCGGCCAGGTTGTTTTCGGAAACGAGAACTGGCCAACCTCCATTTATGGGTCCAACACCGAATACCTGGACATCAAAAAATTCGGGATCGAAAGCGGTAGAATGTTTACGGATCGCGAAATTACCAGCTTAGCCAAAGTTTGCCTGATCGGCAAAACGATCATCGAAAAAATATTGCCCAAGGGCATGGATCCCATAGGCCAGACCATCCGTTTTAAAAATATCCCGATGAAGGTGATCGGCGTCCTGAAGGAAAAGGGTGAAAACTCCTTTGGACAGGATCAGGATGACCTCTTAATTGCTCCTTACACGACCGTCCAACGCCGCTTTCTGGCCATCGATTACATCCAGGGTATTTTTACCTCGGCCATCAGCGAAAGCAAGGCCGATGCCGCCATCGAAGAAATTCAGGCCGTGATGCGCAAACAGCATAAGATCTCCAAACCGGAAGACGATGATTTCAGGGTGATGTCCCAATCCGAACTGATTAAAACCTTCACCTCTGTCAGCGATATTCTGACCACACTTTTGGGCGCCATTGCAGGAATTTCCCTGCTCGTCGGTGGCATCGGTATCATGAACATCATGTATGTTTCTGTGACAGAGCGGACCCGCGAGATTGGCCTTCGCATGTCGATAGGTGGCAAGGGCCGCGACATCCTGATGCAATTTCTGATCGAATCAACCTTACTGAGTGTCGTTGGCGGGGTCGTAGGAATCCTTTTTGGATACCTGATCAGTGCCGTGGTCGGTTCGATGATGGGTTGGCCTGTGGTCATCATGACCCAGTCGGTAGTCGTTTCGTTTTTCGTTTGCTCGGCCATCGGGATCTTCTTTGGCTGGTATCCTGCCAAGAAAGCATCCAATCTGAATCCGATCGACGCCCTGAGATACGAGTAGAAATGAGGACTGTTTCGACCCGGTAGCCATTTTGGCTTTTTGCCGGGGACAAGCAGTCCTTATTTTTTAACTACTTTGTATCTTTAACATTAACAGCCAATTGTTATCTTTGGTAAAAATATCCTCCATGTTTAAAATTCGATCCGTATCAGATAAAAAGCTCAAGTTAACCCTCCACGCGATAGCCTGGATATTGGTCATACTTATCCCGTTTTATCTGAACAACGCCTTTGGTGGAAATGAGCACCGGCTGAATCAGTTTTATGCGCACACCTTCTCTGCAGCCTTCGTTTTTTATGTGGGATATATCTGGCTGGTTCCCGGATTTTTTCTGAAAGAAAGATACTGGATCTATTTGATCATCCTGATACTTGTGATCAATGCCTCCTATTTCATGACCTCTTTCATCAATGATCACATTCTTTTCGATCCGGCAGAAGATGCCAAATTTCAGGATTTTATTCAGAAAATGGCAGCACAGGGGGTGGATTTCAAAGCCCCAATGAAAGCCTTCGGCTATTACAACCATGTGGTTGCATCACTT
Source organism: uncultured Bacteroidia bacterium (assembly GCA_903854235.1). Taxonomy (GTDB): domain Bacteria; phylum Bacteroidota; class Bacteroidia; order Bacteroidales; family Prolixibacteraceae; genus CAINVV01. Next base: position 22,454 of record CAINVV010000278.1, read on the forward strand.
TTAATCTCCGGTTTTGCCATTGGCCTGGGACTCATCGACAAACTGAAGCAAAACGAAAAAAAGCAGAAAGAGATGGAGAAGGAGAAACTGCACTCCGAACTTGCCTTCCTGAAGAACCAGGTCAGTCCCCATTTTTTCTTCAATACGCTGAACAACATCTACTCGCTCATCGGCATCGATGGCCCGACTGCCCAAGAGTCGGTGCTGAAACTCTCCAAGATGATGCGGTACCTTTTGTACGAATCGGAAAACGGCGAAACCTTGATGAGCCACGAAATTGATTTCATGTACAACTACATCGAACTGATGAAGTTGCGTCTGAATCCCAGGGTGGATTTGCAAATCGAATTTCCCAGGGAGTTTGCCGATTTCCAGATCCCTCCGCTGCTCTTCATCTCTTTCATA
>CAINVV010000279.1 GCA_903854235.1 uncultured Bacteroidia bacterium
TATTCTTGCAAGACCTCTTTCGAAGCAACCGTTCCCGTTGGATTGTTGGGGAAACAAAGGAAAATCAGATCGGGCCGTTCGGCGGGAAGTTCCGGTAAAAATCCGTTCGCTTCGTTGCAAGGCATGTAAATGATCCCCTCGAAATAGCCATTTGAACCACAACTCCCAGTCTTGCCCGACATTACAGTCGTATCAGCATATACCGGATAAACCGGATCGCAAATGGCAATCTTGTTGTCGCTGCCGAAGACCTCCTGAATGTTGCCTGTATCACATTTTGAACCGTCGGAGACAAATATCTCGTCGGCAGTGATGGATACGCCGCGCGACTGATAATCGTGTTTGGCAATGGCCTCCCGCAGAAAATCATACCCCTGTTCGGGTCCATATCCCTTGAAAGTAGCGTGGTCCCCCATCTCCTGCACCCCTTCGTGAAATGCTTTGATCACGGCTGGTGCCAATGGTTGGGTCACATCGCCGATTCCCATTCTGATAATCTCCTTGCCGGGATTTGCCTGCGCAAACTCCCGCACCCTTCTTCCTATTTCCGGAAACAGATATCCTGCCTTTAACTTCAGGTAATTTTCGTTGATTTTTGCCATTATAATTGAACTTTCGTAGTAAACAAGGTTGTTCGGACAAAGATACAAAATAAATTTTTGGGTACTTTTACCGCAAACCTTACAATCCGGTAGTTATGGAAATGAATTTTTTTGTCAAATCACACGGTCTTGGAAACGAATACATTGTACTTGACCAGGCGGCCATCGATTTTGAATTGACCACGGAGCGAATCGTGCAGCTCTGCAACATCCACGTCGGTATTGGCTCCGATGGCATCTTGCTGAAAGTCCCTGCCGGGAAGGCCGACTTCGGATTGCGGATCTTCAATCCGGATGGTTCCGAAGCCGAAAAGAGCGGCAACGGATTGCGGATATTTGCCAAATATCTTTATGATTTCGGATTTACCACCCAACTGGAATATACCATCCAAACATTGGGAGGGATGGTCACTGCTCACGTACTCGAACGAATCGAAGAGAAAGCCTTTATGATCAAGGTGGATATGGGGAAAGCCAACTTTAGGGCAAGCGAAATTCCCGTCACCTTTTCGCATGAGGAGTGCTTTGACATTCCCGTTACCATCGATGGAACTGAATACCATTTTCATTGCGTCTCCGTGGGAAATCCCCATTGCGTCATCCTACGCGACCAGCTGGATGAAGCAGAAATCAAGCGGGTAGGAACCTTCATCGAAAACCATCCGATGTTTCCCAACCGGATCAACGTTCAGTTTGTGAAAGTAGCCTCGCCGGATACCGTCGACGCATTGATCTGGGAGAGAGGAGCGGGGTTTACCCAGGCTTCGGGCAGCTCCTCCAGTGCCATTGCAGCAGTATTGGTCAAAAAAGGACTCACCAACCGGGCCCTCACGGTTCGAATGCCTGGCGGAAATCTGAAACTCGAAGTGGATGCCGACTGGAACCTCTTCCTGACCGGGGAGGTCCGAGAAATCGCCACCGGCGTGCTGAGCAGGGAGCTGTTCAGGTAAGGACGGGAAGGACTAGGAAGACTTTAGGACTATAGGACTGGGGGACGAAGGGAATTAGTGAAGAGTTCAGAACTGAGAGTTGAGAGTGGTACCGGTAGAGACGTTGCATGCAACGTCTGACATGCTGCTATTTCAAATCCGCAGATTTCAGCCTGCTTAATTTGGATTAACCGCAGAGCCAGGTAGTTTCTATTCGTGTTTCAATTCGTGCAATTGGTGTAATTCGTGGTTGGGGTAGTAATTGTGCCTGTGTATGATGGGGTTTTTCGCGGATCGTAACAATTAAATCACAATTATTTCTTTTTTAGAATAAGTTTAAATAACAGATTTCTGCCTTTTTTTATAAATTTGCAGATTCAATTTTTTACAATGAACGAGAAGACTATTCCATTTACAAAAGCAGACCTTGAGGCAATTGCAGCCAAATTTCCAACCCCATTCCATATCTATGATGAAAAAGGAATGCGGGCTTATGCCAGAAAATTTGTGCAGGCATTTTCCTGGAATCCAGGATTCAAGGAATATTATGCCATTAAATCTGCGCCCAATCCATTTTTGATGAAGATTTTGCGCCAGGAGGGCTTCGGCATCGACTGCAGCTCCATGGCCGAACTGGTTTTGGCCGAAAAGGTTGGGTTGCACGGGGAAGAGATCATGTTCACCTCCAACGATACGCCCGCCTACGAATACCAAAAGGCCATCGAACTGGGTGCCATCATCAACCTCGATGATTTTGGTCACATCAAATACCTGGAAGAACAGGTGGGCCTGCCGGAACTGGTTTGTTTCCGTTACAACCCAGGAGCGCTCAAGGAGGGAAACGCCATTATCGGTCATCCAGAAGAGGCCAAATACGGCTTTACACGCGAACAGCTTTTCGAAGGCTACAAAATACTGAGAGACAAAGGTGTCAAACGTTTTGGCATCCATACCATGGTGGCATCCAACGAACTGAATCCCGACTATTTTGTCGAAACAGCCCACATCCTTTTTGAACTGATTGTCGAACTCTACCAGACACTGGGCATCCGGTTCGAATTTGCCAACCTGGGCGGTGGCATAGGCATCCCTTACAAACCGGAACAGCAGGCCGTTGATCTGGACCGAATGAGCGTCGGAATTAAAGAGTGCTACAACCAGTTCATCGTGGCGAATGGCCTTGATCCCCTGAAAATTTATTTTGAATCGGGAAGGGCCATTACCGGGCCATTTGGATTCCTGGTTGCCAGGGTCCTCCACATCAAGGATACCTACAAAAAATATGCAGGACTGGACGCCTCGATGGCAAACCTGATGCGGCCTGCCCTCTACGGTTCTTACCACCACATTACCGTTTTGGGAAACGAGGAGAATCCTTCCAAATTTATGTACGATGTCACAGGCTCCCTCTGCGAAAACAACGACAAGTTTGCCATCAACAGGGTGCTTCCGAAAATGATGCCGGGCGACCTGGTCGTCATCCATGACACCGGAGCCCACGGCCACGCCATGGGCTTTAACTACAACGGCAAGCTTCGCTCAGCCGAACTGCTCCTCCGCGAAAATGGCGAAGTAACAGAAATCCGGAGAGCCGAAACCCTCACCGACTACTTCGCCACCGTCAACTTCGATAATTTGCCTGTCTTCCACGTCTGAGAGGATGGACTAAATATTACTTGCTACTAGCAAATAGTATTTCACCCATTTTTCATTTTTCACTTTTCATTTTTTCACTTTTGAAAGTCTGCGGATTCAGTTTTGTCAAAAACGGTGTAAAATTTGATTATCCCGTTGTCGAGGCCATCACCTCCATCCTGCCGTTATGCGATCATTTTGTGGTGGCCGTAGGCGACTGTAACGATGGTACCCGGGAATTGATCAAGTCCATCGGTTCCGATAAAATTCAGATCGTGGATACCGTTTGGGATCCCACCCTGAAAGAGAAGGGAAGGGTGCTTGCCTCCGAAACCAACAAGGCTTTTGATGCCATTCCTTCAGAATATGACTGGTGTTTTTATATCCAGGGAGATGAAGTGATTCATGAAAAATA
>CAINVV010000280.1 GCA_903854235.1 uncultured Bacteroidia bacterium
GATCACCAGTTTGACAGCGGCCATCTCCTCCGGCTCCGGCCACTCCCTGCCAAAAACGTGCCTAACTTTCACTCCGGGAAACTTTTTCAAAATCAGGTTCGGAATTTGTACGGTACCGATGTCCTCCTTGATCCTGGAATGGTTGCAGGCTTCGGCAATCAGAATGGTGTCGTCTGGTTGCAGCTGATCGGTCACCCGAACTGCATCGGCAAAACCAGCCAGCTTGCCCCGGCTCATGTAGTTGATCATCATGATGGAGAAGGTGGTGAGTCCCATATTTTCTGGCGTCCAGCTCTTCATGATGTCCATCGCCTGCGAGTCGGTGATGATCACTTTGGGTCTTTGGCCAAAACTGGCCAAAAAACCTTCCCAACGTGCCTTTTCAACCGGATCATTGCTTCTCGCCTGACCCAGGTTCATCCGGTAGGAGACCGGATAGGCCCAGTGGCGGGTGATGTACTCTTCGGCCATCGCCTGGGGGCGTAAATAGCGACCAGGAGGCGTCTCCTCATCCATGGGGATATTCAGGATGTAGAATTCATTGGGTTCCACGAAGGGCAACAACTCGGTCGGGTTATTTTTTGGAATATAATTGCTTACCAGGAAAGTTAGGAATTCGGCTCTTTTCTCGGTTTGCAAAGCAGAAAGCACGATTTTGGGAAATTGTTTCAACTCCGGCAGCTCCTCCTCCAGCCAGGCAATGATACTTTCGTCCGATGCGTCAAAGAGGTTGTACACCACCAGGATCTGTTTCTCCTCGGCAAGCGATGCTTCGATCAGCAGTTTCCCGGTAGGCAAACCTGGTGATGCCGGGTCGATGACCAGCAGAACCAAATCACACTCCTTGAGGGCCGCGGTCACTTTTTTCCGCTTCTTTTCGCCCAGACTGTCCGATTCGTCGTATCCGGCCGTGTCCATCAGCTTCACCGGACCGATGCCGTGCAACTCCATCAGCGTCACCCTGGTATCGGCCGTGGTGCCGGGAGTCTCGTCCACGATGGAGCTCTCCTGCTGGGTAATCAGGTTCATCAGGGAGCTTTTCCCTGCGTTCATGGTACCGAAAATACCGATGATGTCTCTTTCTGTCATTTTGTTGTGCCGGTTGGTTGTTGTGTTGCTCTGCCGATGCCAAAAATAAGGATTGTTCAGGAATGATTTCGGCGAAAAGCACATTTTCATTCATTTCTTTTTAGCTTTGTGATAACAAATTACCACGATGAAAAGAATCGCCGTCTTTCCCGGTTCCTTTGACCCCTTCACGATCGGTCACGAATCGATCATCCGGAGGGCTCTCCCGATGTTTGATGAGATCATCATCATGATTGGCTACAACTCCAACAAGCGGACCTTTTACCCCCTGGCCAAACGGAAGGACTGGATCAAACAGGTCTTCCAGGATGAACCCAAGATCAAGGTGGGGAAATACGAGGGACTAACCGTCGACTATTGCCGGAAGGTACACGCCCAGTACATCCTGCGCGGACTACGCACGGCTGCCGACTTCGAATACGAACGCGCCATCGGACAGATAAACAAGAAGATGTACGAAGACATCGAAACGGTCTTTCTGCTTACGCTTCCCGAGCATACCGCCATCTCCTCCACCATAGTCAGGGACATTCTGCGCCACAAGGGGGATGCTTCCCAGTTTCTGCCTGCCTGTTTCGATATCAATGAATTTTACGAAGAACCGGAAGAATCCTGATTATGTCCCGTCTCCTGCTGCTCCTTTTCCTGTCCCTCCTATTTGAATCCCTTGCAGCCCAAAATGTGACCCTTCAGGGGATTGCCAAAGATTATGCCGGTAAGGAGATTCGTTTTTACTGTTATCCCGAACCCATCTCCCATCAACCAAAGATGTTGGCAGAATCCACTGTTCATCCTGACGGGACTTTCCTTCTTGCGTTTAAGCTGGATCAGTCCATCGAAATATATGCCGATCTCGAAAAATTCAGGGGAACGCTGGTCGCCGAGCCCGGAGCAAACTACCAGATCGGACTGCCACCCTACTCCCCGCGCACGGCCAGGGAGGCGGCCAGTCCCTACTTCGAACCGGATCTTTACTGGCTGGATATCATTGGACTGCAATCCTCCGACCTCAACTTCCGCACCCGAAAATTCCTGACGGAGTACAACAACGAACTGTCCAGGCATACATTGGACCTCTACCAGAAAAAATCCACAGACACCTTAAAGTCCATCCTCGCCCGACTCGACCGAAACAACCCTACCGGGAAGGATCACTATCTGAATGTACTGAAAATCTGCAATTACGGTGAACTTGAATACATCCTTACCCAGCCGGAGAAAGGCAGCATCGTGCAAAAATATATCAAAACGAAGGAGCTGTCGCTTTCCCACCCGGCCTACCAGCACCTGTTCAATGCCCTTTTCAACGACTACCTGATTCGCCAGTCACAGAACATCAAACAAAAGGGATTCATCCTGCCGGCTTTGAAGGGCGATTTTGAAGGCTGGGTGCGGCAACTGATCACTGACGGTTTTGGTAGGGAGCAGGCCGAATTGCTGGCCGTCAAGAGCCTGTACGACGGCTACTATTCCGGCAAATTCGACAAGGGACTACTGCTGAAAGGACTGAATGAAGCCGTTGCAACTGTTACCTTCGAACCGCTGAAACAGCTGATACCGGGCATCCTCTCCAAAATCACCGCCCTGCGCGAGGGAGCCAAAGCCCCTGCCTTGCTGCTGAAAAACAAAAATAATGGCACCTTTTCCTTGCAGACAAAGGGAAAATTCCTCTATCTGGCCTTTTTCAAAAGCGACAGCAAGGAATCGAGGGCCGAGCTCGACTCTTTGGTTGCGCTCGAAAAGAAGCTGGGAACCATCCTGACCATACTTCCGGTTTCGCTGGATGAAAACAGCGCCGGGGCTGAGAAACTTTGGAGTGCCGGAAAATACCCCTGGGAGCTGCTGGAAGCCGCCGACCGCAACAAGGCAAGTGCCGATTTCCAGGTAAAAACAGTTCCAGCCTTCTTCCTCCTCTCGCCCGACCAGAAACTGCTGCTCTCACCTGCTCTGGCACCTTCCCACAATTTCGAAGCGCTCTTCCTGAAAATCTACCGCGAAAGCAGGTTCAGGAAACAGTAAAAGCAGGTTTGGATTGTGGAGTGTGGAGTTAAGGCCAACCACAAATTACACGGATTGGAATTGGGAAGAGAGTTCATTCGTCTGGAAGAAGCCTCTTCTTGTTCGCACAGCTCCCTCTCCCCGGGTTCAAAAGTTCGATGTTTCATTTTTAGCATTTGTTCAATACGAAGTCCATCCATCTCATAGTTCCCCCAATGATAGTGAGGAGGCATCCAGGCGCACAGTGATTTAACTGGCTGAAAGTAAATTTACCCACCAAGGCGTTTCTGGTAACTGTGGATAAATAAAACGAAATATTTTACCATTCGCATATATTATCAATACTAATATTATGATATTTAGATATTTATGAAAATATTTATTTGAATTTTTAACATTTCAGGGGGTTACCTTTTCTTGTTTTCAGGGATTAAGAGTTGTACCTAACCTGTATAGATGAAACATCTTTTCCCTCAGGAAATCATTAGAAATAGTGGCGAGGGTTACTTTGTAACCCAAAATACGTCCGGCAAGGCCATCTACCTCACCCTGGTCTTTCTACTCCTGATTCTGGCAGTGCTGCTACCTGTTGTTAAAATTGACATCACCACACAAAGCAGCGGCCAGATCCGATCACGGTTTGACGACAATATTCTTCAGAGTGCGGTTTACGGCGAAATCGTGCGTGCAAACATCGCCGAAAACCTTGCTGTCAAACAGGGAGATACCCTTTTGGTCATCAGCACCCAGAAAACAGACGAACAGATCAACTATTACAAACTTCAGGTGGAGGAAGAGACCATTCATCTGAATGACCTGACCTCGCTGTTGGCCAACCGGTCTTCCAAACTAACCTCTACCCTCTTCAAACAGGAATATGCCGGCTACCGCGGAAAACTGGAGGAGCAAAAAGTAAAAATGGCCCAGGTGGACAAGGATTTTGCTCTCGCATCGACCCTTTACGGGAAAAAAGTAATTCCCAAAACAGAATATGACGATAAACGCAGCAACCACGATATCGAGATCAGTCGTTACCAAAACATTTGCGAGCAGCAGAAGTTGGCCTGGCAAACGAGGCTGACCGATCTGACCACAAAAATCGAGGGGCTAAAATCGAACATCGAGCAGCTGCAACGGGATAAAAAGCAGTATGTTTTGACGGCTCCCCTCTCCGGGACCATCACCGCCTACACGGGGGTAAAACAGGGAAATTTCATCGTTCCCAACCAGCAGGTCGGACGCATTTCACCCGACAATGAACTGCTGGTCGAGTGCTATATCACTCCTGCCAACATCGGTTTGATCCACGAGGAGATGAATGTTACATTTCAGTTTCATTCGTTCAACTACAACCAGTGGGGTATCGGGACCGGCAATGTGATCGAATTATCCAACAATGTGGTTAGCATCGACAACCAGCCCTATTTTAAGGTCAGGTGCAGCCTCGACCAGAGTTTTCTCCAGCTAAAGAACGGATACAAAGGGTACCTGAAAAAGGGAATGACCCTCACGGGAAGGTTCAAAATCACCAAACGAAGCCTCTTCCAATTGCTGTATGATAAAACAGACAACTGGTTAAATCCTAAAATTTCTGGCAATGAACTATAAAGTCAAACAACGCGACATCACCGATTGCGGGGCTGCCTGTCTGGCTTCCATCGGCGCCTGGTACAAACTGGGGCTTCCCGTTTCGCGCATCCGGCAAATTGCGGGAACAGATCAGAAAGGAACCAATGCCTGGGGACTAGTCAAAGCCGCTGAGAAGATGGGTTTCACGGCCAAAGGAGTCAAGGGAGACATCGAAGCGTTGCCGACCGCGCCACTGCCGGCTATCGCCCATGTGATCGTCAAAAAAATATTGCAGCATTACGTGGTGCTTTACCACGTCAAAGAGGGGATGGCGGAGTACATGGATCCCGGTGACGGACTCATGCACAAAGTGACCATGGAAGAATTCGCTGAAATGTGGACGGGTGTCCTAATCCTGCTTGCACCGGGCAATGAATTTATACCCCGCAATGAAAAGATATCCAACCTGCAGCGTTTCTTTTATCTGTTGAAACCGCACCGCAGCATCCTGGTGCAGTCGCTTGTTGGTGCCGTTCTTTACACCGTATTGGGGCTTTCGACCTCTATCTACATCCAGAAAATCACCGACTATGTTCTGGTTGACAGGAACATGAAACTGCTGAACCTGCTGAGTGTAGGCATGGTGGTTATCCTGCTGGTCCAGCTGTTTATCGGCACGGCCAAAAGCATCTTCATCATGAAAACCGGGCAGAAGATCGATTTACGTTTGATACTCGGATATTACAAGCACCTACTCACCCTGCCCCAGCGGTTCTTCGACACCATGCGTGTGGGAGAGATCATTTCGAGAATCAATGATGCCGTGAAAATCCGGGCCTTTATCAACGACACGGCCATATCCCTGTTGGTCAATGTTTTTATCGTATTTTTCTCCTTTTCGCTGATGTTCCTCTACAGCTGGAAGCTGGCCCTGATCATCCTGACCATCGTGCCATTTTATGGCATTGTCTACTACATCACCAACCGGGTGAACAAGAAACGGGAGCGGAAACTGATGGAACACTCAGCCGAACTGGAGAGCCAATTGGTCGAATCGCTGAATTCGGTCAGGACCATCAAGGAGTTTGGCCTCGAATCCTATTCGAACATGAAAACGGAGATGCGGTTCGTCGAGTTGCTGCGAACAGTCTACAAATCGGGGCAGAATGCCATCTTCTCAGGCCTGAGCACAGAATTTCTGAGCCGGATTTATACGATCATCCTGCTTTGGGTGGGCTGCTATTTTGTCGTCGATAATACCATCACGCCGGGTGAACTGCTCTCCTTCTATGCTATTTTAGGCTATTTTACCTCTCCTGCTGCAAGCCTGATCGGGATGAACAAGTCAATACAAAACGCGCTGATCGCCGCCGACCGTCTTTTTGAGATCATGGACCTCGAGCGCGAAGAGGAGGAGAACAAGATGGACCTGTCGCCCGAAAAGGCAGGAGAGATCATCTTCAACGACATCACCTTCAGTTATGGAACGCGGACCGATGTCTTCGAGAATTTCAGTTTCACCATCGGGAAAGGGCAGATTACGGCAGTGATTGGTGAAAGTGGTTCGGGAAAAACCACGCTGGTGGCACTGGTGCAGAAACTATACCCTCTGAACGGCGGTTCCATCTCCATAGGCGGCTACAACATTGCCCACATCACCTCCGAAAGCCTGCGCAACATCGTGGGGGTAGTTCCTCAGCGGCTCGACCTCTTTGGCGGCAACATCGTAGATAACATTGCCGTGGGCGAATTTAAGCCTGATATCGAACGAATCATCGAAATCTGCAAAACGCTGGGCATGCTTGGGTTTATCGAGAAGTTGCCCGGTGGGCTCAACACCTACATTGGTGAGAACGGCGCGACCCTTTCGGGCGGGCAGAAACAACGAATTGCCATCGCGCGGGCGCTCTACCGCAATCCCGAGATCCTTGTTTTCGACGAAGCCACCTCCTCCTTAGATTCGGAATCTGAATATTTTGTACAGGAGGCCATCAACCAAATGAAGGCAGCCGGCAAGACCGTGGTGGTGATCGCGCACCGCCTCAGCACGGTGGTCCATGCCGATAAAATAGCGGTGCTCGAAAACGGAAAACTGCTCGAAGAAGGCAGCCACAAACAGTTGTGGGCTGCCGAAGGAAGGTATTATCAGATGTGGCAGAAGCAGTTGCCAACGTTTGCTCTAAACAAAGACATTGTCAATTAAATCGTGCAATTATGAACAAACTACTCCAGCAAATTGAATTGATTGAACGGATGGACCAGTTGATCCGGTTTAAGTCCACAGGAACTCCCCGCAATCTAGCCCGAAGGCTCTCTATTTCAGAAGCCTCGTTGTACCGATTGATTGACACCCTAAGAGAGATGGGCGCCCCTATTGAGTTCAGCGTTTGTTCCCAAAGCTATGTTTACTCGAGCGAGGTAAATTTTATGTGCGGGTTTTTCCTGAAAGATCTTTCCTACAAAGAAATACAAGCGGTAAACGGTGGATTTCAGAATCTTGCTTTTTTAATCGATTTTAACAAAAATAATTTCCTCACTCTCAGAATTTGAGAGTGGCGTTGATTTCCTTTGAACTGTAACGTTACTCGTGCCAAAACCTTGCAGCACGGAAAAGAAAGCAGGGCTTTACAATTGAAATGTAATAAATTTGAGTTATGAAAGAATTATGTGAA
>CAINVV010000281.1 GCA_903854235.1 uncultured Bacteroidia bacterium
CTCCATTAACATTTTTCGATGAATGCCCCAGAAACGCCCCATATTCCAACAAGTCCTTGTTAAAGCTATAATTGGTATAATCCGGACGAAATCCTGCCAGGGCGCCCCAGAAGAAATGAGTTAGGTTCATCTCAAATTGAAGACCATCTATCGCCCCTATACTCGAAATTTTGGGATTAATTTTTCGTCCCAACCAAATTTTCGTGTTATCCCCAACATCAAATTTAAGATTCAGGTCATATATTTTCAGTCCATTGAAAATATTTTGTTTGATGGGAGTCCAGTCTTTCAGATTGTGTGAAAAAGAGATGTAACTATCAAATGAAACCGGTGAATTGCTAAGGTTGGCAGCGTTTAGCGACCATACATAGCGCATCAGATTGCTATTGCCATTCGACAAGTTGGAAATATTCATGTAGGACGATATTTGAATCCGGCCATCAATCCGCTCCTTTCGGCCGACAGGAAGCTGGGTCTGACTGGATCTCCCGATTGCAGCGCTATCACTCGAAACAGGGATTGTCCGGATCTGAGCTGCCGCTGGTTCGGTTTGTGCATCCTTCAAGGCAATCAGGGCAATGACCTTGTCCCCGATTTTCAATTTTTCAGTGCTGATTGATTTACCAACACAGGAAACAGAAGAAAAATTCTCAACAGACAAGACAGGAATCAGGAGCTCGTTTTTTCGTATGAATATCTTATCTCCAGCTTTTATTCCTCTGGCAGAAAGGAATTTGACATAGATATTTTGCGTTGTCAGGTAGGTTACAGATCCTTCAATCTCCTTCATGCCATTTTGAGCAAATAGATCCCCGGAAAATATGGACAAAACAATTAGGACGACTATTATTCTCATCAATCAATATTATGGGTTAATAAGAAGATTCTTAAGAACAAGCGGGAACTTCAACATTTTTCTGCAAAATGAAAGTTTACCCACGGGGATGACAACTGTAACAGGCAGTACTCACATAACTGTAATTCTTTACGCTTTTGTGATTGCTGTCGACAGAAGCTTTGTTACTGTGGGTGTGACACAGGATGCAGGTGTAGACCGCATAGTTGGTTGCGACATTGTGACATTCTGAACAGAGTGTCCATACACCGTTATGACGGCCACTATTAATCGGGAAAAACTGTGAATCGTGATTATAGGTTGAAGAGGTCCAATTGGTAGTTGAGTGACAACTCTCACAGTTTGTCGGAAAATTGGCAGCTTTATGGTTGGGATTGGTGGATGAATTGTATTTGTCTGCATGACAATTAAAACAAGCGGTAGGTGTTCCGCCTGAAAAGCCATTGGTATGGCAGAGGTTGCATTGCACGGTTATATGGGCCCCGGTGAGGGGGAATGAGGTGGATGTATGATTAAAACTTGTTTGCAGCCAATTGCTTTGTGTGTGACATTTTGAACAGTCTGTAGGATAACCCTGTGCGACATGATTCTGGGCACTGTTAAACTGAGGCTGGTGGCACCCGATACAAGTCTGTGGAGCAGAAGTGGTATTTCCAACGTGGCAGGATGAACATTGTGCGATGGTTAGATGGGCGCCGGCCAAAACATATCCAGTGGAAGTATGGTTAAAGGTCGCAGGCTTCCAAATTGTTGTGGTATGACAGGCAGCACAATTGGTCGAAATACCGGCAGCAGCATGGGTAGGTAACTGAGAACTATTATAGACTGCCAAATGGCAACTGCTACAAGCTGTAGGTGTTCCGGCATATCCTTTTGCGTGACATACTGAACAGAGAACCGTAGTGTGTGCTCCTGTCAACGGGAAGATGGTACTTGCATGGTTAAAACTTGCTGCCAACCAGTTATCCAAAGAATGACACGTGGTACAATCTGTGGAATAGGCATTTTGCTTGTGGCCGGGAGCCGCATTATAATTTGCCTGATGACAACCGATACAGGTTTGAGGTGCAGAGGTAACATTCCCCAAATGGCATTGAGAACACTGCACAATTAATTTGTGCGCTCCTTTCAGTTCATAACCGGTAGAAAGGTGATTGAAACTGGAAGGTTTCCAGGCGACGGCTGTATGACAAGTCGAACAATCCACAGGGACACCGGCTGCCACATGGCCTGGTAGCTAAGAACTGGTATAGGCGGGCATATGACAACTGGTACAAGATGTCGGAGTTCCAACATATCCGTTGGTATGACACAAGGCACACTGTACGGTTATGTGTGCTCCCGTAAGCGGGAATCGGCTGATTGCGTGATTAAAATTGCTTTCAACCCAGTTGTTCTGTGTATGACAAAGGGCGCAATCCGTGGAGTAAGCCTGAGCCTTGTGCAAGGGAGCCGTGTCATATTGACTTTGATGGCACCCAATACAAGTCTGTGCTGCCCCCGTCAGGTTTCCCTTGTGACAATCTGAGCATTGGACCAAACTATGGTGTGCACCTTTCAATTCATAACCGGTACTCAGGTGGTTAAAGGTAGATGGTTTCCAACCGGTGGTGGAGTGACAGGTTTCACATTTAACGGGAATTCCTGCTTCAACGTGCTTGGGAAGTTGGGAGGCTAGGAACTGTTTATTGTGACAGGAATTGCACTCCGTCGAGAGCTTGGTAAACTTCCCGGTTGTATGGCACAGACCACAATCAATCGCATGACCACCCGTCAAAGGGAAGAAATCGTGGTTGACAATGCCTGCACGCCAACTGTTGGAATTTGCATTGTGACATTCCAGACAGTCACTCGAGTATCGTCCGGCAACATGATTTGGACTCGTTGCATTTTGAAAGTCATTTTTATGACAGTCAATACAATTTACTCCCAGAGGTTCGTATTGAAATTGGAAGGCAGACTTGTGGCAGTCTGTGCAAAGCAGCAGCCGGTGAGCTCCCAGTAGCGGAAACCTCGTTTGTTGATGCAACTGGGTAATATTTTCAATGATCCAGCTATTGGTGGTATGACATCTTTCACAGTCCTTTCCAAGCGTTGAATTGTGCATATCTGTATGACACTCGTTACAATTTCTTCTGGCATCCTTAAAAACCAGTGCCATGTGGCAAGCCCTGCAATTAATTACTTTGTGCTGACCTGTTAACCGATAACTGGTGTTGTCGTGATTAAACAAGATATCAGCGGTATTCACTTTCCAGTTTTGAGACGTGTGACATTGGGCACAATCTACCTTAAAGCCATCTCCGTGCGGATTGGTTTGTCCATAAACATATGATGCTATGAACCAAATAATTATCGTAAGTGACAAGTGGCGCATAATATGTCTTTAAATTTGTAATTAATGAATATTTTGTTCTCTGACGAAACTACTTTGTGACACTTTAAACAGGGCACATTTTTGTGCCCCCCGTCCAATTTGAAACGGGTAGTATCGTGATTGAATTGATCGGGTTTCCAGTTGTCAAAACTGTGGCACTTCACACAGACACTGCCTCCCTCTTTTTTGAATTGCCCCTGATGGATATCCACGTGACATTTTTCGCAGCTGGCATCCAGATTTTTGAATTTTTGTTCCAATCCGGCATTGCCTTTCGTCACAAAATGACATTTACGGCATGAGGTGGTGGCATGTTTTCCTTCCAATACAAATGAGGTCAGCCGATGATCAAAATTTATGTCATTCCAGCCAAAAACACCGTGGCAAGCCTGGCAACTGCTGTCACCATAATATTTTGAATCAATGAAATGGAGGTGAATATCCTGATGACAATCCACACATTTAGCACCAACCTGCTTGAAATTCCAATCCTTGCCCTTTTTGTGACAATCAAAGCAGGGAGTGGCAAGATGGGCACCTTCCAGCTTGAATTTAGAGAGATTGTGCTGCTCGGTTGAATATGAAAAAGTAGTAAATCCTGTTAAATCATGGCAATCTGAACAATTGGCAACCTTGCCGTCCTTAAGGATTTGACCCTTGTGGTAATCGGAGTGACAATCGGTACATTTTTCGTGCTTCACAGGAGTGGTAATACTCACTTTATGACACAGTTTACAGGCTACCTGAATGTGCCTGCCAATCAGGTTATATCCTGTCTTGCTGTGATCAAACTGACCGGAAACCTTTGTCTTTTTGAACGACTCCTCACTGTGGCACTGCACACAGTTCTGGCCAAATTTATTTTCGTGGGGATCTTTGTGACAATTGACACAATTCTGAAATGCCAACCCAGTAAATTGCTGCAAATTTTTTCCCTCCCGAAACAACAAAGGATGGCACTTCAAACAGGCAACATCGGTATGCTTGCCCTTGAGTTGATATTTGGCTCTGGCATGATCAAATTTTAAAGCCGGTTTAAAAGCCTCCACCGTGTGACAATTCTGACAATTGTTAGAGAGCGTTTTCTTGTGTATATCTTCGTGACAAGTAACGCAAAGGTCACTTAGTCCGAGGTAGGTCTCCTGTTTCTTTCTGAGCTGAACATCCGTAATATTCTCTTTTTTATGGCAATCCCTGCAATCTTTTTTTCCATGCTTTCCTTCCAGATTGTATCCGGTATCATTGTGGTCAAATTTTTCTTTCTGCAGATGTACAATGTCATAATTCCTTCCGTAGTGGTCACTGTGGCAAACCGTGCACTCCTTATTTTTTATTTTGGCAGAAGCATGAAATCCCTTTGACTCGCCAACGCGCGTCTTAATCTCCTTGTGGCATTCCAGACATTTCTCGTTGGAAACTTTGGATCCCAGGGTGTGGCACTGCGTACAGTTTGACATACCTTCCAAATGGGCATGCACCTTCGCCAGATCACCAGGGGAAATTTGGGCCACACCATTCAGTGATAGTAGTAGAATACAAACAATGGCAAGCGTCTTTTGCACAATATTCATGGGTAAGGGTCCAACTATTTATGGATACTGCTCATTTTTCGTGTTTGAGTATGGCTTCACCAAATTTTTTGGTGATGCGAATTCCTATATTCTCAAGAAATTTAACGGGCAACTCTCCACCGACAAAGATGTATACCAGATCATTTGGCAGAGTCATTTCTGTTGGTGCTTCTGTAATTTTTACTTTGACCTGATGATCCTCAATGAAGGTTAAGTTGGAACGAAATAATAGGTTGATCCTATTCTCTTCTACCGCTTCCCTGATCTTTTCGCTATTTTTTGATTTAAGCCTGCCAAACGTTTCTCCCCGATAAGAAAGCGTTACCTTGTTTTGGTCTGCCAGCAGCAAGGCAGATTCAATGGCTGAATCGCCTCCGCCAACAATGACAATATTTTTATCCTTTATCAATTCAGGTTCCAGTAAGCGATAGGCAACTTTTGCACTTAATTCTCCGGGAATATCTAATTTACGAGGAGATCCACTCCTACCAATTGCCACCAGTACTTTCCTAGCCGTAAACTCTTCCCCTTTCAAACTTCTAACGACAAAATATTTTTCGATGGGTTGGATCGATTCAACTTTGGTATTTTCCCTTAGATCAATTTCGTTCTTTGTCAGAACCTCTGTCCATAGGTTCAAAAGCTCCATCTTACTGGTTTCATACAACTTAACCTTGCCATGAAGGGGTAAGTCCATGGGAGAAGTCATCACAATTTTGGACCGAGGGAAAGTAATGACTGTTCCACCCAGACTGTGCTGTTCCAGAAGGATGGCTTTTAGATTATTGCCTTTTGCTGCCAGAGATGCAGATACTCCCGCAGGTCCTGCCCCAACAATGACCAGATCGTATTGCGCCACTACATTTTTGTCAATCTTTCTGGTCAGGTTATCAACTGCTTGTCTGCCCTGCTCTACCGAATTTTTTATCAGCCCCATACCGCCCAATTCTCCTGCAATATAGATACCTGGGACGTTGGTTTCGAAGGTGTGATCCACATGCGGCAAATCAACCCCTCTGGACTCTGAACCAATGTAGAGGGAGATGGCCTGAACCGGACAGGCGTGAAAGCAGGCACCGTGGCCAATGCAGCGAGAGGCGTTGATGATGGTAGCCTTTCCATCCTTAATCCCTATAATATCCTTTTCGGGACAAGCCGTGATGCATGCTCCACTTCGGATACAACTGTTTATGTCGATTACCGGGTGAAGGGTGATTGGTTCATATCTTCCCTCCTCTTTGGCGATGGCAATTTTAGCCTCAACAATTCGAGATTCTCTTTTTTGCAACAAAAGATAAACGCTTAGAATTACCACGATAAATATGGCAACCAAGGAATAGATGATCAGCTTTTCTGTGAAAATATCCATTTTAAAATATCCATTTGTATCCGAAAGTCAAGGCAACAAAAATATGGATGACCATCACCACCAGCATAATCAAAGCAAATGGAAGATGCGCCACGTGCCAATAGGCAAAAAGTTTTTGCATGGTCATCAGTCTGTCAATCCTTTTCTTCAAGCTCAACTCGTCTTTAAAAGTCTGTACAATTTGAACAGATTTATTTGCAGGAATCTGCTGTCTTTTCAATTCACTTCTCAATCTTCTTAGGACAGCCTTTTCTTGTTTACGCTTTTTCCAGTACCCTTCCTGCTTTACTAAATCGTTTGGCGAAAAATAGGTTATTTCGTATATGCTTTCGTCCAATATCACTGACTGGCGTAGCTGCTTGTTCATTTCGGCAATTTGGTCCTCCATTTCACGGAGCGTGAGTTCTCTTCCTTCAATCGATCGTGGAATCTGGAGATAAATGTATCTGCCAACAATGCCGCTTAGAAAAACGGCAACCATGCTCCAGAAGCTAACCGCCACGATTCCGCCAAATTTAAAGGTGGTATGAAAGAGGATCAATACTGGTCCAAGGGTACAAAAAAAGATATGAAACTCGAGCCAATGCTTCAGGATCCCCATTCGGGAGAAGAAACGTAGCCGCTTGCGCAACATATAAGTAAAGACACCAAGCAAAATCAATAATGAACCAACGATCCCAAGTCCGTGTCCTATGATTCCACTTGCTTTCATAGATTGGTTTAATGGATGAAAATGCCTCTCTTCCAGTGGAATAGAGTAGTAATCGTATCCGAAATACATCAAGACGGCAACAACGATTGTTACAATTACAACCAGTGAAGAAATTATGAGCTTATGAATGGTGGAGTCTTTCAAATCAAAATAATTATAAAATTGTTCTTAAAAAGTAAAATTGTCAGCTCCATTGAAAACGAAGTACACACAGCAATTAGCAGGAAACAAAACTTTTTTTCGCACCAATGTCAACTTTTTCTCCCATCTAAATTCTAGCTTCCAGACTGAATCAAGGGTAAATTTAGCAGATTGAATGGCAAATCTGGTTCATTAAAAATCAAAAGGTTTAATTGTAATCAGGAGGGTTTAATCGCAAAAATCATCATTTAACATCATTTCACCTTAGCAGCATTTTAATAGTATATATTAACATATCTATATTATTGTATTTCAGAACATTGAATTCATTACGCATGGATAAATGCTCCTTCAAAATCTCCTAATTTATTTTGTTTATAAATAATGGAAATTCAGATATTTATAACCATTCTAAGTTTTGAAATGGTAGAAATTTACCTTAGTAAACAAAAAAGAAACCCATTTGTTTACAGCAGGGAAAATGGAAAGTAGGTAGGATTTCTCAATCGGACAGAGAATAGGTATCTTTCATTTGCACGCTTAATTGCAGCCGAAAAATTTATTTTTGGATCTAATGCTTCGGCGGGATCTGGTAGGGTTACCTTAACTCTTTCCCTTTAAATAGCCTTTTCAGGTTGGAAATATGCCTGATCAGTATCAGGCAGCCACAAACAGATAAATAATATTCCAGCATTGGGTCCGGACTAAAAAGCCATCCACCAATCGGAAGGGCGACCGCCAATGCCATGGAACCTGCAGAGACATATTTGATACGCCATTTGACGAGAAAATAAACCACGACACTACTCAAAACAGCAACCGGAGCAAGGAGTATGGTGGCCCCGAGCGTAGTATTAACCCCCTTGCCACCCTTGAGTCTCAAAAAGATGGAGAAATTGTGTCCAATAACCGTTGAAAGAGCAATGACTAGAGGAAAATAGTTGGGATAAATTTGCGGGTCCGATTTTAACAATAAGATAACGATGCTTACTGGAATCAAACCCTTGAGCATATCCAGCAATTGTACCAGCAAACCAATTCTTTTCCCCGCTATGCGACCCACATTGGTAGAGCCAATGTTGCCACTGCCCTGCTCCAGAATGTTCAATCCGGTCATTTTTTTGGTAAGCAGATACCCATAAGGAATTGCTCCGGAAAGGTATCCGGCTAAAATCAAAGCAATTTGAGAAAAGGACATTACGCTTTTTTCTTCAGTATTTTAAGTGCTTCTTCCACGTGTTGCTCAGCTTTGATTTGTGAGTTGAAGATGTAAACCACTTTACCTTCCTTGTTCACAATGTAAGTGACCCTGCCGGGAATCAGTCCGAAGAGATTTGCAGGGACACCAAAAAGTTTGCGAAGCACATCAGCCTCATCACTTAGCAAAGTGTAGTTGAGTCTGTATTTTTCCGCAAACTCCTTGTGACTTTTAACGGATTGGGAACTGACTCCAATGATCACGGCATCGGCCTCAGCAAATACCTCAAACTGGTCACGGAAAGAACAAGCTTCCTTGGTACAACCCGGACTGTCATCCTTGGGATAGAAATAGATAACAAGGTTCTTTTTACCAAGAACTGAATGAATGTCAAATGGTTGGCCATTTTGATCGTTCGAAGTGAAGGAAGGAATGGTACTTCCAACGGAAATTTTATTCATAGTATCAGAATTAGAGGATTGTGCTTCGGATTTCAAATTGAAATAGAGCAGAAATAACAACAAGTAGATTGCGAGATAGGTTCGGTAGGAATTTCTGAGTTTTTTGTATTTTCTGTTTTCCGGAAATGCATTACCGAACAATGCTTTAAGTTCTTTCATAAAAAGAGGTTTAATGTTGATGGTCCAACTTTCCGTTTGATAAACTAATTCTCTGAATTTACTGCGAAACCAGCTTAGGGGAATTCCCCAGACCAGAAAGAGAATCAACCAGAGATTGTGTTGTAAAAAATTCATATTTTGTCTTTTTTAGGAAACCATGGCAGGAATGCAGCAGTTTTTCGGATGTATTCCGCATATTCCGGTTTATCTTTCTTAAGCGATGTTTCCAGCAGCGCAACGCCTGATACTTTTATGATCAAAGCGGTCATCAGCAATGAACCTATCACCGGGAGATAACTTCCCGCGGAGATGGAGATCAGGGCAAACCCCCACCAGACTGCTGCATCACCAAAGTAGTTTGGATGACGGGTATAGTGCCAGAAGCCGGTGTCGAGTACCTTTCCCTTGTTGGAAGGGTTCGCCCTGAATTTAGCCAATTGATAGTCCCCACCGGCTTCAAAGACAAATCCCACGGTCCAAATCAGGAGCCCAGCCAAATCAAGCCAGTTAAACTGGGAATCCGATGCATCCAGCTGGGCTCCCAGTAATGGAGCCGAGATGAGCCACATCAATACACCTTGCAGGAGAAATGTCTGGAAAAAGCTGATCCACCAGTATCGTTTTTCTCCATAGCTGATACGAAAATTCCGATAGCGAAAATCCTCACCCTTGCCCCAATTTCGCCAGGCCAGGTAGAATGAGAGCCTAAAGCCCCATAGTGCTACCAGGGCCAGCACCAACATCTTTCTCACGCCAGTTTCTTCCGTCAGGATAAAATAAACGGAGGCCGACAAGACAAACCCCAGACCCCAGAAAAGGTCGACAATACTTACGTTTTTAAGATAAACGCTGATAATCCATAGGATGGACATCATACTCAACAAGATGGCCAGATTCAAAAAAAATATTTGCAGGAAACTCATAAATTTGAATTTAGGTTAACATGATGGAAATGGCAGTGGCACCAACTCCGGCATTCATCCCGATAACCGGAGAGATATCCACCACCGATGCCGGATCGGTTCCGGTAAGTTGCTTCATTCGAACTGCAAAATCCGATGCTCCCTCCGGATTGTGCGCATGCAGCACCACGTAATTCCATATTTTATTTTCTGCCAGCAATGCTTCAATTTTTTTCAGAATAAGATTTTTATTGGATTTTTGGCCAAATGTTTTTCCAATTAATTTTGCTTTCCCTTGATCGTCGAGAGAAACGATGGGCCGTATATGAAGCAATTCGGAGAAAAAACCCTTGGGTCTGGATACCCTTCCCCCTTTCACCATATACTTTAGCGTCTTAACACTAACAAATACACTGGACTTTCGAATCCATTCAGGAACAGCATGCAGTATTTCGTCCAATTCAATACCCTCCTCGATGGCCATTGCCGTTCGTAAAACAATCAGGCCAAGTGCACCCGACAAACTTTTTGAGTCAAAGACGTGAACAGGTTTGTTAAACTCCCTCGAAATGCGTTGTGCCGCATTTTGGCTGTTTATCAAGGTGCCGCTAAACTGTCCGGAAAGGTGGATGGCCACAATGGCATCGTAATGAGAGGCAAGATGGGAAAACAGGTTGGTAAAGGCGCGTTCATTGATCTGCGAGGTTCGGGGGAAGGTGGTATTGGTTTCCAACTGGTCATAAAAGTGATCCGGTGTAATGGTCACCTTGTCCAAATAGTGGTTATCTCCAAAATTGAGGTTCAAGGGTACGAGGTGAATCTGGTAGTGATCCAACAGATCCTGGGATAAATCGCAAGTCGAATCAGTGACCAGTGCTATCTTCCACTTTCTTTTTCTGATGACTTCATTCTGTCTCACCATGTCGTCAACTTTTTGAGAAGCAAGTGTTCCGTATAATCTCAGTTCGTGGAAAAGTTCTGCCGGTTGATTGGTATGCAAGTGGATCCTTGTGGTTTTTCCCGCCCCTGCAACCACTTCCGAATTGCCAAAACGATGCAGCAGGGTCTTCAATTCTAGCTGACCCAGAGTTGAATCACGCAAAAGCACCTCCGTACAATACCGGAATTCGATATTGTCACCCGGATTATCCTCCGTGTGTACCAATGAAACGATTTGAGGTATCTCTGTCACCAGGTTCCGGAGATTTCTGGAAAGAATCAACTCGATTACCCCTTCAATAAAAAGCACAAAGCCCTTGGCACCGGCATCCACCAAATTCATTTTTTTTAGTACCAACAGTCTCTCCTTTGTCTCTGAGAGTGATTTCTTCAGTATATCCAACGAGTCGAGGATGGTTTGATTAAAATCGGTCATCACATCTCTTCTGCTGTAAAGAAATTCTGCCCAATCACTCATGACCGTGAGCATGGTCCCTTCAACCGGATTTGCGACTGCCTTGTACATATGTCTCACCGATTTTTTCATAACTTCAGCAAACTCTTTAAAGTTTACTTCCTCTTTTTCACTGGTTTCCAAGCTTATGCCATAAAAAAATTGGGCAAAAATAACGCCAGAATTCCCCCTGGCACCAACCAGTGCTGCCTCGGCAATAACACCGGCCGTTGTCGTAAACGACCTGTCCGGCTTGATGTTATCCATAATGGCACGGACGGTAGAAGCCAGATTGGTACCAGTATCCTTGTCATTCACGGGGAAGACATTGATCCTGTTTAATTCTGCCTGATGCTGAAGAATTTTTTGCGCTCCGGCCAAAAAAGTATAGTAAAGATTTCGTCCATCCATCAGATAGACCGGGTAATGTTTCTTCATATGCGATTATTCTACATGGTATACGAGAAGCGGACAGGGAAAGTTTTGATAGCAATCTGACAAAACCAGGTACATCGATCCCTTTACGTTCGGAAAATAAAAAAAAATTACCACCTGATGCAAGTATATTAGGCTGTTTATTTTAAGATTAGCACTATATTTATTTTCTCATACTGAAAGGGGATGTTTTAGATTATCATCGGTTGACCCAGAATTGCCTGACAAATCTATTCGTGTCCCTTCCATATTTTAATGTAGCATCGATCGATAGATGAAGATTTTGCTGACGGGTGCCACCGGATATATCGGAAAGAGATTGTTACCTGTGCTGCTGGAACAGGGACACGAAGTGGTATGCTGTGTCCGCGACCGAAACCGGTTCCCTTCAGTCGGAATCTACAGAGACGATCGAATCACGATGTATGAAGTTGACTTTCTGCAGGAGGCTCCCTTTGATTCTGCACTGGATCATATCGATGCAGCCTATTACCTGATTGGCACGATGGGTGTGAAATCTGATAAGACCGGTGAACACGACAGGCTTTTGGCCCGAAATTTCGTGAAGATGCTGCAACAAACGCCTGTCAGTCAGATCATCTATCTGGGTAGTTTGACTGCAAAACCGCTTTCCGGAATATCCGGCACGCCGAATGAGGTTGAAAACATCCTGGCAACCAGCAACATCCCCCTAACATCACTTAAAACCGAAATCATCGTCGGCTCAGGAAGTGCATCCTTTGAAATTATCCGGGATCTGGTCGAACACCTACCGGTGATGGTGACGCCAAAATGGCTCAACACGCTGAATCAACCCATTGCCATCCGGAATGTGTTGGAATATTTAAGCGGAGTATTGCTGATACCGGAAACATTTGGGCAGACCTATGAAATTGGAGGACCTGATGTATTGTCCTTTAAAGAGATGCTGAAACAGTTTGCAGAGGTCCGTGGACTAAAGCGTTACATCCTGACTTTGCCTGTAAGTGCAGTAAGATTTTCTTCTTTTTGGTTGTATTTCATTACCTCCACCTCCATCCAGCTGGCTGGACATCTGGTCAGCAGCATGAAGCAACCGGTGATTCCAAAAGCCAACAATTTGCATCTTTTGCTTGGCATTCAACTGATTTCCTACCGGGAAGCGGTTAAACTTGCTTTTCAACGAATCGAACAAAACAATGTGGTCTCCAGCTGGAAAGATTCTCTCATCTCCAGTTATGAAGACAACTCCTTGCTCGAGCACGTCAAAATACCCACCAAGGGATGTTACAAGGACCGACGGA
Source organism: uncultured Bacteroidia bacterium (assembly GCA_903854235.1). Taxonomy (GTDB): domain Bacteria; phylum Bacteroidota; class Bacteroidia; order Bacteroidales; family Prolixibacteraceae; genus CAINVV01. The sequence continues at coordinate 12,858 of CAINVV010000281.1, forward strand.
GAATAGAAATAACAACAAGTGTAGATCAGGTACTTTGCAATATGTGGTCGATCGGGGGCGAACGAGGTTGGTATTATGGGAACTGGCTCTGGAACATCCGGGGTTTTTTGGACAAACTCTGGGGCGGAGTGGGTCTGCGCAGGGGCAGAACCAATGTTAACACCATTCATACCGGTGATACACTTGACTTTTGGCGGGTGCTTGCCGCTGACAAACAAAACGGAAGGTTGTTGTTGTATGCTGAAATGAAACTCCCCGGAGAGGCATGGCTGGAATTCAGAATTATCCGGAAAAACGGCAACCCCTATTTGCAACAGACTGCGACTTTTCGTCCGGTGGGACTTGCAGGAAGACTTTACTGGTATGTGGAACTTCCATTCCATCTCTTTATTTTCAATGGAATGGCCCGGAACCTTATCCGTTACAAAAACGATGCACCGCAAATGGATTGCAAATAGCCATTTCTGTTCACCATAAAATGAAAAAGAGGCTGATGGCCTCTTTTTCTATGTTCCCACTGAAGATAAATTATTTCTTGGCTTCAGGTTTTGCGTCTTTTTTGTCAGTCGCTTTTGCGTCTTTGCTGCAGCAAGCTTTTTTGCAATCTTTAGAACAGGCTTTGCCATCCTTTGTGCATTCTGTTTTGGCGGCTTCCTTTTTAACTGGATCAGCGGCAAAAGCAGGAGCTATCATGGCTACACCGAATACGAAGGTCAATACAACGGCTAATTTTTTCATAACAATTATTTTTATTGTGTAATGTGTAACAAAATAAAGTAAAAAATTGATTGGTCCGACACGGTTGCTGTTAAAGCTTTGTTAAAATTAATTTACAATTGAATATGTTGCTAATTTTGTCTGCATGAGCAAGCTGAAAAGATATCTTCTGGTGCTTACTGCACTCCTCGCCATTCTTGTGCTTTTGGGCGTGCAGGTCTATTGGCTGCTCTATTCTTACAAGATCGAAGAGGCGCTATTCAGTAAAAGCGTTCGGGTTGCACTCAATCAATCCATTGCCACCCTGAGCAAAAATGAGGGCATGTGCCAATCTATGCAAAGCTGCTTCTCTTGTGACAGCTCATTTAAGGCCAGTCAGCACAAGACACCGAATGTTTTGCAAAATCTCGACCGGCAGATCAGGGATGAACTTTCAAGATATGACATTGATTTGGCCTATGAACTGGCCATCTTCAAAGGAAAGGACACTCTTAAACTAAACAATCTGGATCAAATTGCAGGTTCGGCCTGCTACAGGCTAAGCCTCGACAAGGTTTTGCAATCGTCAGACACGGAGATAGGGGTCATTTTCCCCAGTCGCTATAATTTTTTCCTGCACCGGATGGGGTTGATGTTTCTTGGTTCTGTCCTTCTAATTTTGATGATCACATTTATCTTCTCCCTGGTAATAAGTTATTATCTGAAAGAGGTCACCTTGTCCAAGAGTATCAAGGAGATGGTCAATAACCTGGCGCACGAATTCAGAACTCCTTTGTCCAGTATCTCACTTGCAGCCAAGATGATACATCAAACAGAGGAAGCTTCGATCAATGGGAAAATCAAAAAATACGCGGATACTATCCTGGAAGAGAACAGACGACTGCAACGGCAGTCAGACCACATTTTGCAATTGGCTGCCCTGGAGCAGAACAACCTTTTCTATCAGTTTAGGGAGGTTGAACTAACCGAAATTGTCGAAGAGGCCATCAAATCCGTTTGGTTTCTGGTCGAACAAAAGGGTGGACATATATCTAAGTCTTATGATTCAGGAGTTTATCCCATTTATGGCGATCACAACGAATTGGTACACGTCTTCATGAATCTGTTGGTCAATGCGTGCAAATATTCCCCACAAAAACTGGAAATAAACCTCTCCATCCAAAAATCACAAAAGGGAACAATGGTCACGATTGCAGACAAGGGAATTGGAATTGCCGTGGGAGAAAAGAAAAAGATATTCGAAAAATATTACAGAATTTCTTCTGGTAATCAACATAATACCAACGGATTCTGGATTGGACTCTATTATGTCAAAGAGGTTTTAAAGGCCCATCGTGCCTCCATAACGGTAGAAAGTGAACCTGGAAAAGGAAGCCTCTTTAGCGTATTCTTTCCCAATGACCTGAAAAAAGATGGAACGAAAGACTAAATTATTGCTGGTGGAAGACGATCCAAGCCTGGGTTTTCTGATGACTGAATTTCTTGCATCGAAGGGTTTCGAGGTATCTCTTTGCGCCAATGGACCTTCCGGATGGCAGACGTTTCTGGCAGGCTCTTTTCAGTTTGCGATTCTGGATGTCATGCTGCCTGGAATGGATGGGTTTGAACTTGCTGGGAAAATCAGGGAGAAACAACCGGAGATACCAATTATCCTGGTAACCGCCAGATCCATGAAGGAAGACAAAATAAAGGGTTTTAACCTGGGGATCGATGATTATTTGACAAAACCCTTCGATGAGGATGAACTTTTCTGTCGGATTCAAGCCATAAAAAACAGAGCCGAAGCAAGATTGGCAGTCAGGGTGGATCAAATTCAGCTGGGCAAATATCAATTTGACTACCACAACCAAAGTCTCCATTACGAAGATAGCTATCGAAGATTGACAGGCAGGGAAAATGAAGTGATTGCGCTTCTGATAAATAATTGCGGACACATTGTAAAAAGAGAGACCATTCTCCAAGCTATCTGGGGAACCAGTGACTATTTTTCAGGAAGGAGCCTCGATGTTTATATTTCCAAATTACGTAAATATCTCCAGGAGGATCCCAACTTGCTCATTGAAAATATTTCCAAAGTTGGCTTTATCTTGCAGGTGAAAAGTGAGTTGGAAGGTAAAAGATATGAGTTATGAGATATGAGTTATGAGTTATGAGATATAAGTTATGAGATATGAGATATGAGTTAGGCAATTAATTATCCGGTTTCATGTGTGGGAGGTCTGGATTATTCTTTATGGGCAAAAAACACCTGAAAATAACCGTTTACCAATTTTTTGGAAGTAAAAACTGGGGTCATTTATGGGCAATTGTTGCAAAAAATGCTGACCAATAAAAATAAATATGCATTTCACATTTAACTTTTGTATAGAATCTGGTTCGAATCATATTATGTGCGTTTCCTATCTCAAGATACTATTTGACTGAAGGAATTTAAGGGTCTACTGATCATAAGGTAAAATTCGTCTAGGTTAATCCCCTCAAAATATTTGGTTTACTTAATTGAAAACAATAACTTTACTTGCTTGATTCTATTTTTTATCGTCAAAACAAAGCTGAAAATAACTATAAACACTAATTAAAAATCGAAAAATGAAACGTCAATTGATGTATTTAGGTTCTCTTCTTATCGCGGTAGCCTTACTGGTTACCTATGCCTGCCAGAAAGAGGGTACATCTACAGCTGCAAGCACCTCATTAAGTGCAAATTCCATTGAAAAAAATGCAGTTGTAGCTGCTACTACCTTTGAGTCACTGAATAATTTTGCCATGACGGGTTTCACTTCTTCCGGGCTCAAGGCAGGAAACATTACTTTTGGCAGTTGCCCAACGATCATTGTTAATTATTCGACGCCTCCCTACTCCATTACGCTGGACTGGGGAACGGAATGTACAGGTCCTGACGGAGTTAAAAGGAATGGTAAAGTTGAAATCAGCGTGAATGGCATGATGACAACGAAGGACAATGTTGCTACCATGAAGATTGAAAATTATATCGTGGATGGCAAAAAAATAACCGGTACGACCAAGATCACCTTTGCCGGACCGAATCCTGGAAATGGGTGGCCGCGTTACGACGTTGTATCTGAAGGAAAGATTGAATATGCTGACAAAAGCATCCTCTCCTACAAGTATGATGGTGTCACACTTCATGCTGAAGGAGCTACTACTGCAACCATTACAGATGATGTATGGAGAACGGAGATTCACAGCGCCAGCGGAGTAAATCAGGACGGAACCACCTGGACGGCAAAATCCACCAAGGTCATGATCAAGAAAGGGGATTGCAAATGGTACAACAGCGGCACTCTGGAGATCACTCCTTCCAAAGGAGATAAAATTACCATTGATTTTGGCGATGGTACCTGCGACAACAAGGCTAC
>CAINVV010000282.1 GCA_903854235.1 uncultured Bacteroidia bacterium
AGGGGTTTGTGCTACTGCTGCCATCAAAGAGGCTAAATTTTTTGGGGAAGTGGTGGAAGTTGCCTCCTCCAAAGACAAAAATTACAACTACATTCCGAAAGGTTTTGAGATCCCTGCCGACTTGGATTACCTGCACATCACCACCAACAACACCATATTTGGAACGGAAATGCTCTACGACCTCGATTCACCGGTTCCATTGGTAGCCGATATGTCGTCTGACATCTTCAGCCGCCCGTTGGATATCTCCAAATATGCTGTCATCTACGCCGGAGCACAAAAAAATCTGGCTCCTGCCGGAGTTACTTTGGTGATCGTTCGCAAGGATGTGCTGGGTAAAACGGGTCGTCCTATTCCTACGATGATCAACTACCAGACACACATCGAAAAGGAATCCATGTTCAATACCCCTCCTTGTTTGCCTGTATTCGCCGCACTTCAGACCTTGATCTGGCTGAAAGAGAATGGTGGCATTGCAGCCATGGAGCAGAGAAACATTGACAAAGCCAAATTGTTGTACGACGAAATCGATCGCAACAAAATGTTCCAGTCTACAGTTCCTGATCCAGCCGATCGTTCGCGTATGAATGTCACCTTCGTGATGACTCCCGGAAACGAGCACCTCGAAAAAGATTTCCAGACACTGGCCAAGGCCAACAACCTGGTAGGCATAGAAGGGCACCGCAGTGTGGGTGGTTTCAGGGCATCCATCTACAACGCCATGCCAATCGAAAGTGTCGCAGCTTTGGTTCAAACAATGAAAGATTTCGAAGCACAACAATAGTATGGCCATTTTAAAACCTTTCAGGGGGCTTCGTCCTCCTGTGGAACTGGCAGCTCAGGTTGCCTCCCGTCCCTACGATGTGCTCAACTCGGCCGAAGCGCGCCTCGAGGCAGAGGGGAATCCCTACTCCCTTTTGCACATCATCAAACCGGAGATTGATCTTCCTGTTGGCATAGATGAACACAGTCCGGAGGTCTATCAAAAAGCCGCCGACAATCTGAATCTGTTCAAAACAAATGGTTGGCTCAAGAAAGAAAGTACGGAATATCTTTACATCTACGCCCAAACCATGGAAGGTCGCACCCAGTTTGGTCTGGTAGGTTGTGCCTCTGTCGATGATTACCTGAATGGGGTGATCAAGAAACACGAGCTCACCAGAAGTGACAAGGAAGAGGACCGGATGAAGCACGTCCGCATCACGGATGCCAACATGGAACCTGTCTTTTTTGCCTATCCCGCTGTTGCGGAGATCGATCAGATTGTTGCTTCCATCGTAGCCTCCCGGGCACCTGAATATGACTTCGTCGCAAACGATGGCTTTGGCCATCAGTTTTGGTTGATAGAGGATTGTCATACCATCGATAAACTGGTTGAGCTTTTTGCCAAACTTCCAGCGACCTATGTGGCCGACGGTCATCACAGAACGGCAGCTGCTGCCCTGGTGGGAAAGGAAAAGAGAGCTTCCAATCCTCAACACAACGGAACAGAAGAGTACAACTATTTTTTAGCCGTCCATTTCCCCGACAACCAGTTGCGCATCATTGACTACAACCGCGTAGTCAAGGATCTGAACGGACTAACGTCAAAGGAACTGCTTCAGAAGCTCTCGGAAGATTTTGAGGTGGAAAGGGCAGGAGAGGAAATCTACAAACCGGAAGCACTGCACATTTTCTCGATGTACCTTAAGGGATCGTGGTACAAACTGACCGCCAAACAGGGCAGATACAACGACAACGATCCAATCGGAGTGTTGGATGTAACCATCCTTTCGGCACTGGTGCTGGATAAGATTTTGGATATCAAGGATCTTAGGACCGATAAACGAATAGATTTCGTAGGAGGAATCCGTGGATTGGCTGAGTTGAAAAGAAGGGTAGACTCCGGCGAAATGAAAGTAGCCTTTGCCCTTTATGCCGTTTCGATGCAACAACTGATCAACATCGCCGATTCAGGCAACATCATGCCGCCAAAAACTACCTGGTTCGAACCCAAACTTCGCTCGGGTCTGGTAGTACATGAACTCCATTAAGTAGCAGTTCTTAACTGCCAATAGGTTAGAAAGGTTTGAAATGTCCTGCAAAGGAAACATTTCAAACTTTTTTTTTGAAAAGATTCGGAGGTCAAGATTCTGCAACCTAAAACTGAAATGGGAAGAATCGCCAGGTTTGGGAAAATGTATATTTTTTTTTAATTTACATGCTCCGTTTATCATCCAAGCTAAAGATTCATTCTACCATGAGAAAGTTTTTAAAAATCATAAAGTACCTGTTTTCCATTCTCTTCATTTTATTCATTTTTGTTGCTTCCGGATTGCTGACCTACTACCAGGCAAGTTACCAACCAACGCAAATGCCCTCCCAGGTTTCGGCCAAGCCTCCCATCCGGACAGCCGAGACCTTACCGGGAATGCCCGTTTTAATTCCGGTTCCAAAGGAAATAGCCTGGAAAACCGGTTTTTTTACCCTGAGGGAACCGATAGATTTTGTTTCATCTCCAGAAGATTCGGCATCCATCAGCAAAATTGGTGTTGTGCGTTTGTCGTCCAAATGGAGCGCAAAGATTTCAGGACCCCTGAAATTCATGAGAAATCCTTCTCTTTCGCCACAAGGTTATACTTTATCGGTTAAGCCAACTCAAGTAGTTGTACAGTATAATAGTCTGGACGGAGTGAACAACGCAATCTCCACCTTGAAGCAACTTGCGGTACAATCCCATCATCAGTTGCCTTGCGTGGAAATTGCAGATCATCCCGATTTGAGGGTGCGAGGGGTGATGCTGGATATCAGCCGCGGAAAAATTCCCACCCTCCAAACACTATTTGGCATGGTGGATTTTCTGGCAGATTTGAAATACAACCAGCTGCAGTTGTATGTGGAGGGATTCTCCTTCGGTTATCCTTCCTTCAAGGATTTATGGGAAAAAACGGAGACCCCGCTGTTACCGGAAGAGATCAGGCAACTGGATGCCTATTGCAGGGATCGTTACATCGAATTGGTTCCCAATCAGAATTCTTTGGGACACATGGATGCCTGGCTGAGGACCGATCAGTTTAAAGACCTTGCCGAATGTCCCGAAGGTTTCAAAATGTTCGGATTGATCGAGATGAAATCAACCATTGCCCCCCTGAATCCGGCATCCCTTGAACTGGTGAAAAAAATGAGTCGGGATCTACTTCCTAATTTTCAATCCCATCAATTCAATGTTAACCTGGACGAACCTTTCGAGTTGGGAAAGGGCAAAAATCAAAAGGTCAGGACTCCGGTGGAAATTGCAAAGATTTATCTCAATTATGCAAAGCACCTGAATGATTTCGTGAATGATCAGGAAAAAAAAATGATGATGTGGGGAGATGTGGTCTCTAAAAATCCCGAAATCATCCCTGAAATACCGCGAAATATTACCCTTTTGGAGTGGAGGTATGAATCGATCCAGCCCTTTGCACCGATCTGTCAAACCTATCGGGATGCCGGATTAAAATACCTGGTGTGCCCAGGCACAAGTTCCTGGTCCTCTTTCACCGGTCGGACGGACAACATGCTTGGAAATGTCGAAGATGCTGTATCAGGAGCCATCCGCTTTGGGGCGGAAGGAATGCTGATTACCGATTGGGGAGATACACCTCACCTTCAATATTTGACGGTGAGCTATCCTGGTCTTAGCTATGCGGCAGCTCTGAGTTGGAACAACTTACCCAGGGAGATGGTCCCATTGACAGGCTTTCTGGATCAGGTTATTTTTAAGGATCAAAATCGAAAAATGGGCAGTCTGGTCCTCGAACTCGGCAGATACAACCAATTCGAAGAGTTTCCCATGGTTGCCATGACCAACACAAGCATGGCTTTCAGGTTTGGATTGATGGACAAATTGATCCTTAATGCGGTTGATTACAAACTGCGGACGGGTCTGCTTGAACTTTTTTCTTCTGAAATCATGGTAAAACAGCAGCTATCAGACAGGTTTTCAAATTCAAAAGTATACAATTCAAAGGCCGTCGTTCAATATGTAGATAGTCTGGAGAAAATATTGATTCAAACTAAGGTGGAGGTGCCAGACAGTGCACTGATCAAGGAGGAGTATGTAAATGCCATCCGGATGATACGTTTGGGTGCCATGATCAAGCATTACAACAACTTTCACCTGCAACAAGCATTGGATGTGAATAGAAGCCTCTTGAATGAGATGAAATCGCTTTGTCCGAAAATAGTTGCCAGTCACGAACGATTGTGGATGAAACGCAACAAGAAAAGCGGACTTATAACCAGCAAAGATGCGTTTGTCAAGCTGCAACTTCAGATTGATGACAAACTTGAGTTGCTCGATAAAAATGCATTTGTCAGATGGGGCTACCGGATTTTTGAAAAGATGGGAGCTGCTGCGGGGGTGATCTACCTGAAATAAGCATTGCCTTATTAGATCCAACTGCTTACCCATTAAAGTTTAAATTTTGCTCTTTACTCCATTTTCTTCACGGTGACAATTGGTCGTTTCGTAGACCGGGCAACGCTCTTTTTCACTGGATTGAGCCTATAGATATAGGCAAATGTTACCTGAACGCCATTGGTTTGAGAAGGATCGTACCCATATTTCTTGGAATCATACAAGTTGGTGAGGGAATAGAACACACGAGCATCTAAGGAAATGGAGCCCATATGCTTAAAATGGTACTCTGCGCCCATACCGCCGGTGAAGAGAAAGTCCACCGTTGAGTCAATCGGTTTGCCCCAATACGGAATATCTGGTGATGCCGGGATGCCAGGGGATGCCGGATTCATTCCCTGACTGTCAGAAAGCAGAAAGGCAACGGATGGTCCGAGGTTCAGGGTAACTCGGAACGCTTTGTTTCCCAGATTTGCATGGGTCATTACCGGTATTTCAAAATAGTTGATCTTGTGAACATAACTTTGGGTGGATCCTGTCAGTGGCTTTTCTTCCCAGCCTTTTTGCAGGTAATTGAATTCAAGCTGGATGCCCACGTGAGGTTCTGAGATCATCCTGAGAAGAAATCCTGCTGTATTGCCGGTAAAAAGATTTTGTTCCACGTTGGGCTTGAATTTCACCCTGCTGAAAACCAGACCATCCTTAACCCCAAAATAAAATTCCTTTGTAAAAGGCAGTTCCTGGGCAAGTGTCAGCAGCTGGAAATTTAAGAGCAGGAACAGTCCGATTCCTGTTCTGATTGCATATCGCTTCATTGTTAATTTTTTATCATTGAATGCTTCAACAGATGCAGTTGGCAAAGTTGAACTTGCCAAAATCATTTGGTTCCAAGGTGGCTTCAATTTATTTCACCATCTCAAAAAACGAACCCTTCGACAAACTTAGGGACTGAATTCAAAACCGAAAATCCAATTCTTCGTGATTGTCACTGCCTATCTGAAGAAAATTGGCCTTCAGCCCTTGTTTGTCTCAATCTTTGCTGTCGTAAAAGTAGAAAAATGAATCTCTTTTCTTAAATTTGGATGCAATTTATTTTCAATGACGATCACAGCCAATCTTCAATTCATACAACAGCAACTTCCCAAAACCGTAAAATTGGTTGCTGTCTCAAAAACGAAAAGTGCGGAGCAATTAATAGAGGCCTATCAGGCCGGACAGCGTTTGTTCGGTGAAAATAAAGTACAGGAACTCCTCTCCAAATGGCAGACGTTGCCGAAGGACATCGAATGGCACTTTATCGGGCACTTGCAAAGCAACAAGATAAAACCAATCATTCCATTCATCACTTTAATCCAGGGGGTCGATAGTTTCAGGCTTCTTGCTGCCATCAACAAGGAAGCAGAAAAGATTGGCAGGGTCGTCTCGGTATTGCTGGAATTTCACATTGCAGAAGAAGATAGCAAATTTGGTTTGTCGCTTCCAGAGGCAGAAGAAATGCTAGGATCCTCAGAATGGAAAAGCTTCAATCATATTACGGTATGCGGAGTAATGGGGATGGCAACCTTTACCTCGGATGAAGTAATCATCAAGTCTGAATTTGAACGGCTTTCCAGCATCTTCGTGCAATTGAAGGAGAAGTTCTTCAGGGATTCCGATCACTTTTGTGAACGTTCGATGGGGATGTCGGATGATTATCTGATTGCGATCTCCGCAGGAAGCACGTTGGTTAGAATTGGCAGCAAAATCTTTGGAAACAGGTGAAAGCCCTTCACGAAAGTAAAACCGTAAAATTGAAATTTTCCAGTCTGCTTATTTTTTTGATGGTAGTTCTTCCCCTTACTGGGCGGGCGCAGGATATCAATATCATACCAAATCAGCCTTTGGGTGCAACCTATTGTAACCAGATGGTACTTGTGGCTCCGAATTTTGCCATGGTTGCAACTTCTGCTATTACGGGTATGAAGGTCTCCTTTAGCCAAGGATATATCTACGGGGAAGATGAGCTTGGAATGATTGGAAATACTGGCCCGGTAACAAGCTATTGGTCTGCTTCCCAAGGCTTTTTGGTGCTTACAGGCGGTTCAAATGTAAATGATTACATTCAGGCTATGCGGCTGGTTTACTACAACAACAAAGCAGTTCATCCAACCAATGGCGTCCGTTTTCTGACCTTTTCCCTGGATGATGCAGATTATCTTCCTGAGACAGGCCATTTTTACAGGTTTGTCGCCCACCCTGGTATTTCCTGGACAGCTGCGAGTGTGGAAGCCGCCTCCCCAGCGATGAAGTACCACGGTCTCCAGGGTTACCTGGCGACCATTACTTCGGCGGGAGAGAATGCTTTTATTCAGCAGAAAACCAAAGGGGTTGGATGGATTGGTGCATCCGATGCGGCCCTCGAGGGGGAATGGAGGTGGGTTACCGGGCCTGAAGGTTTGATGGCGAATGGTGGAATGCTGTTTTGGCGGGGAACAGGTTACCAGGCCAAGGTAAATCCGGGGAACTATGGACCTGTGAACGGTGCCTATCAGAACTGGAACAGGTGGGATGTTCCCTTTTCATCCTCTTTACCTACAACCAATTGGGAACCTAACAATTCAGGTAATGAAAATTATGCCCATATTACCTATTTCCCCAACAATCCTTCCGAATCGCTCAAGTGGAACGATTTGCCGAACAGTGGCAGCAGCGGGGACTACCTTCCTGCGGGTTACCTGATAGAATGGGGAGGAATGGCTGGGGATCCGGCTGTCAATCTGACTGCCAGCATTGGCTTGATGGTGAATTCGGTGAGTTTTAGTCCAAATCGGACTTTTACGAGATGTCAGGGTGATACTGTCAGGTTAAACCAGCCTGATCTTCAATCTTCCTACCTTTGGCATCCCGCGACTGGATTATCCTCTTCCTCTGTTTCCAACCCTTTGGCTAAACCTGATGTAACTACCGAATACACGGTCATTGCGACCAATGGCTTATGCAAGGACTCTGTAAAATTTATGGTTAACATTAATCCGGCACCAGTTTCGCAGCTCAAAAAAGTGAATGACATATGCTTTGGTGACAGAATTACGCTTGATCCCGGCATCCATGCGGCTTACAATTGGTCAACAGGTGTTCAGTCTCAAACAATAACCACCACGACTGGAGGTTTATTCAAAGTAAAGTTGACAGGCAGCAATGGATGCCAGGCAAAGGACTCAACCCAGGTGATAGTTCACCAGTTTCCAAAGATGGACCTTTCCAAATTGGATACCCTCTTTTGCGGGACCCTTTCTGCCAACCTCAAAATATCCAGCGACAAGGGAACTTATTTGCTTAAGAACCTGCTCAACAGCGAACAATTTTCGGGAACCGCAGTCACAGTGCCTGCTTTTGGAAATTATAAGTTTTCGGCTCAGGTAACGGATCCCTATGGGTGTAATTCAGATACCTCCATGACCCTTCTGTTTCACAAAATTCCGAATGTTGGTCTGACCATTGATGAAACAGTCTGCTATGGCTACAACTTGCAGGCAACTTATGTGGGCGATGCGGATCTTCCTGTATCTCGGTTTACCTGGATATTTGGCGGGGATACCATCAGCAACAAACTGGGTCAAAATATCGAGCAGATTCCGCTTGGCGTAAACCAGTCCAAACGTGACCTGGTGTTGAAGGTTACCCAGGATGGATGTACAGGTACCGGTCTGCTGAAAGATATTCTGGTCATTCCCGACCTCAGCATCTCGGTCAAAGATTCCCTGCAATGCCAGCCAAAAATATTTGATTTCAAGGCGACGAATACCGAAAACGTGGTGAAATACATTTGGGATTTTGGGGATGGAAACGCCGGAAGTGGAAAATTGGCTTCCCACCTTTATGCCAGGGAGGGTTTTTATGACGTGAATGTGGTCGTTACCACGGATAAGGGTTGCACGAACGCTGCCACCGTAAAAAAAATGGTCTATGTGGCCCCGATTCCGACAGTGGGATTTTCGATCGCCACTGGCCTCTGTCTGAATCAGGGAAATGATACATTGAATTATATAGGCTCAGCCAATGCAATGGATACTTTTTACTGGGACCTGACGGGTTTCGATGCCGCCGAAGTCATCCAATCACCAGGCACTACCTCCGGACCCTTCGTTTTTGACCTCCTTCACAAACCGAAAACCAATTTATCGCTTAACGTTATTTCTCAATACGGCTGCCGAAGTGCCACCGCTTCCCTCGAGGTTAAAAGAAAGCCCCTGTTTTCATTCACCTCGACGGTTCAGGATGGTTGCGCCCCGGTTCTGGTGGATTTCACCAGCAAGGTGAATGATCCGGTCGATCAACTAGGTTTTAAATGGAGTTTTGGGGACGGTGCCACTGACTCAGGACCTGAAGTAAGTCACACCTATGAAGTTCCGAATAACATTTATGCGGTGGGATTAAGGGCCCAATCTTCAGTCACGGGCTGCAGCGACAGCATCCGCGAAGAGGGTTACATCACGGTACATCCAGTTCCCAAAGCGGGATTTACCATGGATCATGATATCGTTTACAACGACATGCCCCAGGTTTCATTTTCCGACCAAAGTACCAGTGCCGTTAACTATTTGTGGGATTTTGGAGATGGAACCCATTCCCGGGAAAAGGATCCCATTCACAGCTATGCCGTCGTTGGCAAACGAAAAGTGCTGCAGACAGTGTATAACCAATTTGACTGCCAGGATACCATCTCCGGAAATGTATTGGTGGCCTTTAACCGGATTTTTGCTCCGAATGCCTTCTCCCCAAATGCTTCCAATGCGATAGACAGGGTATTTTTGCTTGCTTCCGAAGGTATCAGGCAAGAGGGTTATCATTTGTCCATTCTCAGTAGATGGAGCGATGTTGTTTTCGAATGCAAAAACGAA
>CAINVV010000283.1 GCA_903854235.1 uncultured Bacteroidia bacterium
ATCTCCTATCTGAAGGAGGATAAAAAAGGCAACATCTGGTACATTGCATGGCTCAATTCTTTCAACAGGGCTGGCGTCTTTAAATTGAAGGAAGATCTGAGGTATCAGCACATCTCCTCTCCATTTGCGATCCTGTCCGGAAAATTCATCAGCGGATTCGAGTCTGTTTATGAGTACAACGATGAAAACTACCTGATTGGTACCGAGGATGGATTTGCCCATTACAATCCCAAAGGTGAGAGCAGTCTCAATCCCGAATTCTCGACCTACATCACCAAGGCAATAGCCCTGCACCAGGATAGTATCTTCTACTTGGGAAACAATTATTCGGTCAGATCAAGAGATCCAAAAATCAAATTTACTTTTCCTTACAAGCGCAATGCCTTTAGATTTACCTATACCTCTCCGACCTACGATAATCCAGGCAATATCGAGTACAGCTACAAGTTGTCCGGTTTCACTGAAAGTTGGTCTGATTGGAGCAACTCATTTACCAATGAATATACCAATCTGCCGGAAGGTGATTTTATCTTCATGGTCAAGGCAAAAAATCAGCTGGGTGTAGAAAGTCTGTCGGACCAGGTTGAATTTAGTGTCCTTCCTCCCTGGTACAAATCCGTGTTGGCTTATTTCGTCTATTTTTTCCTGTTGCTCTTTGTTACGCTGCTTGTTATCTGGTTGATTTATCTGAGAATTGAAATTTCGAAGCGGAAAGACCGGTTGAAGCACCTGCAGGCCTACCGGCTGAAGGAACAGGAATACCATCGGAATGCCTTGATGGATGAGAAGAAAATCATCAATCTCAGAAATGAGAAGCTGAAGGCGGAGATGATACATCGGGACAAGGAGCTCGCCAACCAGACCATGGATCTGATCCGGAAAAATAAGTTTCTGCTCAACATCAAGGAGGAGTTGTTAAAATTGAAGCGGCCTAACAACGATTTCGCGATGAATGACAAGATTGCCTCGTTGATAGTCAAGATTGATAAAGACCTCGACCACAACAAGCAATGGGAAGTATTTGAGACTGCCTTTGATGAGGTTCACGAAGATTTTCTAAACCGACTTAAAGGCTCCTTCCCAAATCTGACTCCCAAGGAACTTAGGCTATGTGCCTATCTTAGACTGAACATCTCCTCCAAGGAGATTGCTCCACTGATGAATATTTCTGTCAGAGGAGTGGAAATATGCAGGTATCGTGTCCGTAAAAAACTGGACATTGAGCGGGATACCAACATGACCACTTTTATCATGAATTTTTAATTGATGAAATACATTTTCTTAACATTTGGGCAACTGATGTAATAAAAGTATTTCAGTAATATGACTTAGTATGCTTAAAAACAAGAATATAGTTGTTTTTGTGATGTAATATTGATGTATTAACATTTAATTGATGTTGTATTTTTGATGTAGTGAAAAATTGTTCGTTGCTATTAATAAGTGTTAAAATTGCAGCCAAATATGAATGCCGGGAATTCGTTGCCGGAATAAATAAGGTTAAATTCATTCTAACATTTATTAAAATTTATGAAACAAACGATTTTTGCTCTTTTGTTTTTTTTAAGCTCTTTAGCACTCTATGCGCAGGAACTTAATGTAAAGGGTGTTGTCACATCGGCAGACGATGGGCAGCCGATTCCTGGAGCGACTGTGGTCGTAAAAGGAAAAACGACAGGGATTATTACCAATCTAGATGGGGTTTATTCATTGAAAGTCCCGGGTAATGCAACGCTTATATTTTCATTTGTCGGACTTAAAACCCAAGAGGTTGCCGTAAATAACAAGACAACAATCAACGTTGTTTTAGCTTCGGCTACGGAAGCCATTGAAGAGGTGGTGGTAGTTGGATACGGTACTCAGAAAAAGAGTGTCGTGACGGGTGCCATTTCAAGTGTAAAAGCGAAAGATCTCGAGAAAGTATCTCCGGGACGTGTTGACCAGGCTTTGCAGGGTCGCGTATCCGGTGTCACGGTTGCTTCCAACTCCGGACAGCCAGGTTCAACCGCTACCATTCGTGTTCGTGGGGTTACAACCTTCGGAGATGGTGGAAACAACCCGCTGTGGGTAGTTGACGGCGTTGTCGTGGATGCAGGTGGAATTGGTTACCTGAATCAATCGGATATTGAATCCATCGAAGTACTGAAAGATGCGGCATCTTCCGCAATTTATGGTACACGTGCAGCTACAGGCGTTATTCTTGTTACTACCAAGAAAGGATCTGCTGGCAAGATCAGTGTTAGTTACAATGGTTTTTATGGAACTTCTGCTCCTGCCAAAATGTTGAATCTGCTTAATGCCACCCAATATGGTGCCTTGTTGAACGAGCGTTCTGTTGCTGGCGGCGGGAATGTGATCTTTTCTAATCTTGGCTCGCTCGGGAAAGGTACGGATTGGCAGAAAGCCATTTTCAACAACAATGCCAATCGCTATTCACACGAAGTGAGTGTAAGCGGCGGAAATGACAAATCCAATTTTTATTTCTCTTTTGGTATTCAGGATCAGCAAGGTATTGTTGCTACGGATATTTCCAACTTCAACCAAAAGAATATCCGACTTAACTCCACACACAAGATTTCCAAGATTTTTACTTTTGGAGAGACCGTTGGTTATACGCACCAAAAACAGTTGGGAATTGGAAATACAAACAGTGAGTTCGGTGGTCCTTTAAGTTCTGCCATCAACCTTGACCCTACGACTCCGATTGTTGTAACCGATCCTGCAGTGGCCAATGCGGCTCCCTACAGTGTGAATCCGGTTGTCAGGGATGCCAGTGGCAATCCTTATGGTATTTCATCCATCGTCGGACAGGAGATGACCAACCCAATGGCCTATCTTAAAACAAGAATGGGACAATACGGCTGGTCAGACAACTTTGTGGGAAATGCTTATGTTCAGGCTGCCATCACCAAGGATATCGTCATCAAATCCTCTGTAGGTGCCAAGTTGGCCTATTGGGGTGATCAAGGATTCAATCCTGTTTATTATTTGAGTGCAACTACCCAGTTGCTGAAGAATAACATATACAAAAATAATTCCAACGTTTTCAACTGGAACATTGAAAATACACTTACCTATTCCAAGACTTTAAACGATCATAGTTTCAATTTGTTGTTGGGTCAGGCAGCTTATGTAGACAACCATGGCGGCTATGCTGGCGTAACCCTCTATGATCTTCCCATTACAAGCTACAAGGACGCCTCCTACAATTTCAACATTCCGGATGCCACCAACAGGGTTGGAGGAGCATCTGACTTTGTAGAACACAAACTTTCTTCCCTGTTTTCAAGGTTGAACTACAACTATAAGGAAAAATACCTGTTTACAGGAATTTATCGCCGGGACGGTTCCTCCAGATTTGGTAGCAACCACAAGTATGGTGTTTTCCCATCCTTCTCATTGGGATGGGTTGTATCCAAGGAAGACTTCTGGAAAGCCAACGACATCATCAATACCCTCAAGATCAGAGGTGGATATGGAGTCGTAGGTAACGATGCCATCAGTGATTTTGGTTATCTTTCAACTGTTGGTGGAGGGTTCAACTATACGGTTGGCAATTCCGGGAAAATTACAACAGGTTATGCTCCAGCCTCTCTGGATAATCCGGACCTTCGTTGGGAACAAACCGCTCAGGCCAACATTGGCTTTGAGGCCAGGTTATTCAAATCCTTGAATGTGACTGTGGATTACTACAGCAAAAAGACTTCCGGTATCTTGAGACCTGTGACCATTCCTGGCTATGTTGGTGTTTCTTCTTCTCCGGTAGGAAATATTGCAGACATGCAGAACAATGGTCTGGAGTTGGAACTTGCCTATACCAAGAAATTCGGACAGTTGAATTTTGCAGCCAATGGCAACATCGCCTACCTGAAGAACAAAGTGACTTATGTTGCCTCTGATGCCAACTACATCACAGGGGATGCCTCCTTCCAATCCATGGGTGCTGTCACCAGAACCCAGGCCGGACAATCCTACAATGCCTTCTATGGTTACAAGACTGCAGGAATTTTCCAAAACGCCGCGGAGATTAGTTCCTATGTCAACGCAAAGGGAGGATTGATTCAACCCAATGCCAAGCCTGGTGATTTCCGTTGGGTAGATACCAATGGTGATGGAACGATCACTGAATTAGACAAGACTTTCCTGGGTACCAGCATTCCAAAGTATACTTTCGGTTTGACCCTGAATTTTGATTACAAGAACTTCGACCTGATGGTTTTTGCCTCAGGAGCAGCCGGCAACAAAATCTTCCAGGGACTTAGAAGACTAGATATCAGTAATTCCAACTGGCAAACGGTTGCATTAAGCCGTTGGACAGGTGATGGAACCTCTAATACCTATCCCCGTCTGACCAGCAATGACACCAATGGCAACTTTGGAAACATGTCTGACTTCTACCTTGAAAAAGGTGATTATGTTCGTTTGAAGGTTGTTCAGATTGGATATACTTTGCCAGCCTACCTGGTTAGTAAGGCTAGTATCACCAAATTGCGTTTCTACCTGTCGGCCGAAAATCTGCTGACTCTTACTAAATACACAGGATATGATCCTGAAATTGGTGGTGGAGTATTTGGAATAGACAAGGGTGTCTATCCTCAGGCACGTTCCTTCATGCTTGGCGTTCAATTACAATTTTAAAAATCTAGAGATATGAAAGAAAAAGTAATTAAATACTTATTCATAGCGGTAGTCCTGATGATGTCATTGGGTTCCTGCAACAAGGCATTTTTGAATGTCGATCCGAAAGGACAGTTTCTTTCGGCCAATTATTATGCAAATTCGGATCAAGCTTACTCTGCTTTGGTTGGAGTATATGATCTTATGCGCAAAAATTCAGGCGGTTTTGAGAACATGATTACCATGATGAATGCCGGGTCTGATGACCAGTATGCCGGAGGTGGCGGTGCTACCGATGGGGCAGGTATTCAGGGATTTTCGAACTACTCACTGACGGCCATCATCATGCCGGGAAGTTTCTGGAGTGATTATTACCAGGGAATTTTCAGGGCCAATACCCTCTTGTTGAAACTATCCGGGGTAACCATGGATGCAACGCTCAAGGCCAGGTATACGGCTGAAGCAAAAGCATTGCGTGCCTACTATTATTTCAACCTGGTTATCATGTTCAAGAACATTCCGCTGCTTTTGGAACCTTTGACGGCAACCAACATGTACGATGTGACCCAGGCCACCCCTGCTGCTGTGTATACGCAGATTGAAAAGGACCTGAATGAAGCCATTCCAGATCTGCCAGCTACAGTTTCGATTGCAACAGAGGCCGGTCGTTTATCCAAAGGTGCTGGTCAAGCCATTTTGGGGAAAGTCTATCTCTATGACAACAAAGCTGCACTGGCTGCAGCACAGCTCGCTCTTGTAAACGGTACACCCGGCGGAACCAGCCAGTACGGATATCGACTTCTTTCCAACTTTAGCGACCTTTGGGTGACCAGCAACAAATTCAATACAGAGTCCATCCTTGAAGTGTGCCACAGTAGTGCCGGAAATTCCGATTGGGGATGGTGGGGCAGCGGCAGTGACGAAGGGAACTCTGTGAACATCATGGTTGGTCCAAGAAGTTATTCAAGGCCTGCAGGCTCAACGGCTCCGGACCTACCTTCAGGATGGAGTTTCAACGTGTTCACACAGAATTTTTACGATGCCATCAAGGCTGACCCAAGATTTGGTGCAACTGTGTTCGACCTGAAAGCGCTCAAAGCTGCAGGTAAAGCCGATTACATTCCAGGATACATGGATTCAGGCTATTTTCTGAACAAATTTCTGCCAAGGCAATCTGACGTAAGAACTGGTGGTGGTGCACTGGAACTAAACTTCAAACAAGACACC
>CAINVV010000284.1 GCA_903854235.1 uncultured Bacteroidia bacterium
CGAATACTGCCCCGGAAATCAGGAAACCGAGGGATTTGTCGTTGAGCAACGCCTCGCCAATGATTACACTGGCCAGGCCCCAAACCAGCATGCCTATACCCATCTGAACATCGGCAAATCCCTGGAATTGAGCAAGCAAGGCACCTGATAGGGCAATCAGGGCATTCGAAATGGCAAGGCCAAGAATGATCATGGTTTTTGTATTTACCCCCTGGGCCCGTATCATCTGCTGGTTGTTCCCGGTTGCACGCATCGCCGTTCCCAGGTTCGATTTCAGGAACAGGTAGGATTGACAAGAATTTCAGGCTTAGTATTGATGAGATTGAAAACAAATTGAAAATGTAATTTTCACACAAGCAGACTAACAAGTTTGCTTTTTTTATTTTAAAAATAGATCGTCCTTCCTAGTAAATTGCGAATAGATGATTCCGGATACATTTCAAACAATTGCCCAACCGTCTGAAGGATTGTACAAGGAGAAAGGAAGCCGGTTTATCTCTTTTGCCTTTCCGGTAAACAGAGAGGAGGATATTAAAATCATTCTCTCTGAGATCCGGAAAGAACACTTCTCGGCCAGACATTGTTGTTATGCCTGGAGTCTGGGTTTGGATCACGAAAGATACCGGGTCAACGATGACGGTGAGCCATCAGGAACTGCTGGCAGGCCAATATTCGGACAAATACAATCGGGGAAGCTAACCAACTTGTTGGTGGTGGTGGTCAGATATTTTGGAGGGACCTTGCTTGGAGTCAGTGGTCTCATACAAGCCTACCGACAAGCAGCAGGTGACGCGCTCGCCAATGCGGAAATCCTTACCAAAACGGTGGAGCATCTGCTTGAAATCGCATTCGAATACCAAGCGATGAATACCCTGATGCAACTGATCAAGGAAGATCAACTGGAAATCGTCAGTTCCCGGCTCGACCTTCAGTGTTTGATCAGGATTAAAGTAAGGTCAACAAGGTTGGAATCAGTTGAATCCAGAATAAAAAATATCGCTGGAATTCTGGATTGCAGGATGGTACAGGAATAAGAGCTAATAAAAAAGAGTCAAGATCATGAGCAAAAAGGATTTAATCTCGATTACAGATTTTTCAAAGGAGGAATATCTAAAGATTATGGAGCTTTCCCAGGAATTTGAGGCCAATCCCAGTCAGTCTCTTCTGAAGGGGAAAGTCATTGCCACCCTCTTCTTCGAACCTTCCACCCGTACGAGACTCAGTTTTGAAACTGCGATCAACAGACTGGGTGGCAAAATCATCGGTTTTTCTGATTCCAACTCCTCCAGCGTTTCGAAGGGTGAAACACTGCACGATACCATCAAGATGGTTAGCAACTATGCAGATATGATCATTATGCGCCACCCACTGGAAGGAAGTGCACGGTATGCAGCCGAAGTATCTGACGTCCCTGTCATCAATGCCGGAGATGGTGCCAACCAGCATCCGAGTCAGACGCTGCTGGATATGTACTCCATCATGAAAACGCAGGGAAGACTGGATGACATCAACCTGTTTATGGTTGGGGATCTGAAGTATGGAAGAACCGTTCACAGTTTGTTAATGGCCTTGTCTCAGTTCAATCATCCCATCTTCAATTTTGTAGCACCGCCGGAACTTGCCATGCCGGATGAATACAAAATTTTTCTTTCCCAGCGGGGAATCAAGTATTTCGAGCATCTTGAATTCAATGACATCATCAACCAGGCAGACATCATCTATATGACCAGGGTACAAAAGGAGCGTTTCATAGATCCTGTCGAATATGAAAAGGTCAAAAATGTCTATATTTTGAAAAATGAGATGCTTGCCAATA
>CAINVV010000285.1 GCA_903854235.1 uncultured Bacteroidia bacterium
CTCTCAATTTATGTGCCTTTCCGTCCGATCCTATCCAATTCTCTTTTTTCAATATTTGTGCGCAGACGACGCATGGAAACATTCGTTTTCTACCAGCATTTCGCCGCTCTGCGGCTTGCATTTCTGCTAAATATTCACTGTGGTATAAAATGATGCAAGACGCGGTATACCGCCGTATCTACTTGCACCACGATTAACGCTCTGTTCTTCTTTCCTTTTTCACTCTTTGGCTGTTTCTTTTCATTTTTCACTTCTCATTTTTCACTTCTCAACTTCCAGGTCACCCAGTCTTACAGTCCTAAAGTCCTACCCTCTTCCTCTCTTCCTAATCCTTCCAGTCTTCCCAGTCTATCACGCTCAACTCTCAACTTTTTGCTTAAATTTGTTCACATGATAGATCAGGCTACCGTCCAGAGAATACTCGACATCGCTGAAATTACAGAGGTTGTCGGTGAGTTTGTTACCCTCAAAAGAAGGGGGACCAACCTGCTCGGGCTTTGTCCATTCCACAACGAAAAGACTCCCTCCTTCAACGTTTCGCCCGCCAAGGGCATTTACAAATGCTTCGGATGCGGCAAGGGAGGCTCGGCCGTCAACTTCATTATGGAACACGAACATCTCTCCTTCGTGGAGTCGCTCCGGTGGCTGGCAAAAAAGTACCACATAGAAGTGGTGGAGAAGGAGGAACGCCCCGAAGACATCCAGGAACGCAACGACCACGAGAGCCAGATCATCGTCTCCGAATTTGCCCAAAAATATTTCGCCGCCCAGCTTTGGGAAACCGAATACGGCCGTGCCGTGGGGCTCAGCTATTTCCACGAGCGCGGATTCCGGGATGAGATCCTCAGGAAATTCGGTCTCGGCTACTGTCCCGACGGCAAGGATCCCTTTACCCAGTCGGCCCTGAAGGAAGGGTACAAAATGGAGTTCCTCGAAAAGACCGGATTGACCATCAAGCGCGACGACTGGATCCGCGACCGTTTTGCGGGCAGGGTGATGTTCCCGATCCACAGCATCTCCGGCAGGGTCATCGCCTTCGGTGGAAGGACCCTCTCGCAAGAGAAGAGCATTGCCAAATACCTCAACTCCCCGGAATCGGACATCTACCACAAGAGCCGTGTCGTGTATGGCATCTATCTGGCCAAGCGAATGATCATTCAGGAGGACAAGTGTTACCTGGTGGAGGGTTATACCGACGTGATCGCCATGCACCAGGCCGGCATCGAGAATGTAGTCGCCTCTTCCGGAACCTCCCTGACGGTCGATCAGATCAGGCTGATCCGCCGTTTTACCAGAAATATCACCATCATCTACGACGGCGACTCTGCAGGCATCAAGGCCTCGCTGCGCGGGATAGACCTGGTGCTGGAGGAGGGAATCAATGTCAAGGTACTTCCCCTGCCGGAGGGCGAAGATCCCGACTCCTTCTCAAAGGCCATGAGCGCTTCTGAGCTTTCCGGCTACATCCGGGAAAATGAGACAGACTTCATCAAATTCAAAACCAAAATACTCCTGACGGGGATCGAAAACGACCCGCTTTCGCGGGCAAGGCTGATTACCGACATCGTCAGCTCCATCTCCGTCATTCCCGAAGAGATTGTCCGCACCGAATACCTCAAGGAGTGCAGCAGACTGCTCGAGGTGCGCGAAGATGTGCTTTACAACGAAATCAGGAAACTAAAGGCAAGAAAAAATGAGGCCCAGATGGCCAGGGATCTGCTTCCGCCACCCGAACCAAGGACCGAAACGGAACAGCCGAAACCAGTTGCCTTAAGGCCTGTTGAAAACCCCTTCGAACTGGAAGAAAAAGAGATACTCCGGGTGCTGCTCAAATGCGGTTCGCTCAAGATATACGATTACGAACACGAGGAGAGCGGAGAATGGATCTCAGAAACCGTAGCCACATACATCCTGTCAGAACTTGATATTGACAACATGGTTTCAGTGAATCCTGTCATCCACACCATTCTGGAGGAGTACCGGTTACATCTGGCAGAGCCGGAATTTGACCCGATGCGTTTTTTTACGGTTCACCCCAATCCGCAGATCAGTCAGTTTGCCTCCGACATCATCTCCGAACGTCATCCGCTTAGTCCATTCTGGGAACGGGGAGGCAGCCACATTGAAAAAGAGGAGGATCTGCTTCAGGTAGTGGTTCCCAAACTGGTTCGTGAATACAAGCTACGGGTAGTTTCCGGCATGATGGGTCAGATCGAAAACAGGATGAAAATTGCGGATGCGGCCAAAGATTATGATCTGTCGATGGATCTTCAGGCATCCCACCAGAAGTTGAAGGAGATCGAAAAAATTCTCTGCAAACAGCTCGACAGAACCGTCATCCCCAAAAAATAACCATCGTTATGATATTTCTTACTGGAGGTACCGGCATGCTGGGCGCACATCTGCTTTACGATCTGACCAAAAGTGGAGCAAGGGTTCGTGCCCTGAAACGGAAAAACTCCGATCTTCTTCCCGTCAAAAAGATCTTCTCCTGGTATACCGCTGACGCTGATCGGCTTTTTCAAAACATCGAATGGTTCGAGGGTGATCTCCTCGATGGTCTGGCCATTCGGGAAGCAATGGCAGGTACGGATACTGTCATTCACGCTGCAGCAAAGGTATCGTTCCTCCCTGCCGACAGCTCCGATATGCTATACGTAAATACAACAGGAACCGCCAATCTGGTGGATGCTGCCCTGGAGCTGAAAGTTCGTCGGTTCTGCCAGGTCAGTTCCATTGCGGCCCTGGGGGAACAGGATGGCCAGGTAGCTGTCGACGAAACGCTATCCTGGAAAAACAACAGGAAGCGCTCTGCCTATTCGGAGAGCAAATTCCAAGCCGAAATGGAAGTCTGGCGGGGGATCCAGGAGGGTTTGGAAGGTGTCATCGTCAACCCTTCGGTAATTCTCGGACCCGGGAAATGGAACAGCGGCTCACCCCGACTCTTCCAAACCGTCTGGAATGGAATGAGATTTTATACCGATGGTTCCAACGGGTTCGTAGATGTCAGGGATGTTTCAACGGCCATCATCACCCTGTTACAGACAGATAACTGGGAGCGTGTCAAAAATCAGCGGTTCGTATTATCTGCCGAGAATCTCCCCTACCGGGAAATCTTTGAGGCCATCGCCGTAGCGCTGAACCAGAAAAAGCCCAGTTTCCGTGCCAACCTGTTGCTTCTGCAATTGGGATGGAGGGCTTCCGCCCTAATCTCACTGCTGACAGGCAAGGAGCCAGCCCTAACCAGGCAGACGGTCCGAAGTTCTGTCAGGCAAGCCCTGTATGACGGATCAAAAGTGACCAGGACCATCGATTTTAACTACACCCCAATTGCCAATACAATTCAACACACTGGAGAAATATTCCTTCAGGACCTTCCGGGGAAAAGTTGAATGAGAAGAATGAAAAACGAAGAGTGAAGAGTGGACGACTAGGGGGACGTTCAGCCTGTAAGACGAAGAGGCCGGTCCCTGAGCGCAGCCGAAGGGGGGGTGAGAACTAAGGGTGATGAGTGGCGACGGTAGAGACGTTGCATGCAATGTATGCTGACCAAAATCCAGGGAAAGCCCGGAGGGCTTGAATGTCAATACCGCTGGTGGAATCTGTGGCTAATGGATAGATGCAAACTCACAACCCAGAATGGATTGAACAAAAGAAGCCTATTGTCAGACGATGTCTGGACTGCTACAAATACCTTGATCCATCACTAGGACAATCCAGCGAAAATCCCAATAAAAATTTCGATCTCCCTGTAACTTTTGGCCCACTTTTTGCATCTATATCCATGTACCAACCTGCGTGATGATGTATCTGAAATACCTTACATTTATTCTCTCCTCCCTTCTCTTTACGGCAGCCTGCACCCGCAGTACAGAGCCTTCCCCGGTAGGGGGAAAAATCGTTCTGACCGAAAAGTCCCTAAAACTGGTTCAGGCAGGCAACTCCTTTAGCTTCGCCCTGCTGAACAAATGTCTGGACGGCACGATTGAAAACAGGATGGTCTCACCGCTCAGTGTTTCACTGGCCCTGTCGATGACCCTTAACGGGGCTTCAGGCACTACCCTCGACGCCATGCAGAAAGCCCTTGGCCTGGATGGGCTAACCATCGCAGAGATCAACGGTATCTATTCGGATCTGATGGCTGCACTGGTAAAAGCAGACCCAACGGTGACCATGAGCATCGCCAATTCGATCTGGATCCGAAAGGATTTTCCCGTATTGGATCCTTTTGTGCAGACCAATCAGACCTATTATCAGGCAGAAGTAACCAGGCTCGATTTCAACTCCGCAGGCCTGAATACCATCAACAATTGGGTCAGCGACAAGACCAACGGCAAGATTCCAACCATCCTCACGGGTATTTCTGCCAACGAAATCATGTTTCTGATAAATGCCATCTATTTCAACGGAAAGTGGAAATACCAGTTCGAGACCGCTAAAACTGCCAATGAGCAGTTCACCTGCAGCGACAAGAAGTCGATATCCGTGCCAATGATGAAAATGGAGAACAGTTTTGGCTACACGGTCCAATCCGGCTTCAAAGCAATGACTTTGCCCTACGGTGCAGAAAAATTCCAAATGGTGTTCCTGCTTCCGGATGCGGGAACGATCCCCGATCAATTGGCTGCCAGCCTCAGTCCTGAAAAATGGAGTGCTCTTCATGCCGCACTCCAAACCAAGACCAAGATCCCCGTCTGGATTCCAAAATGGAAATTTTCCTGGAAGATCACGCTCAACGAAATCCTCGCCAAACTTGGTATGGGCATTGCCTTCGATGCCAACAACGCCAACTTCTCCGGCATCAATGCTCAAAATCAGCTTTACCTCACCAGTGTCCTCCACAAAACCTACATCGACGTAAATGAATCAGGTACCGAGGCAGCCGCTGTAACATCCGTAGGTGTTGGCGTGACCGCCATGCCTGTCGATCCGCCCTCTTTTTACCTGACCCGCCCCTTCCTCTTTTTCATCATGGAGGAGGATACCGGGGCCATTCTGTTCGCGGGAAAAGTCGAAAATCCCCTGCAATAAGTTGGGAGTGACTAAAGTGAGCTAAAGTGAACAAAGTTATTGGTCACGGACGATCACATTCCGGAAATAGTTACTTTAGTCACTTTAGTTCACTCTAGTCACTTTTTTATGCATCCAGACTCCAAAATCGCAACCTTCCTCAAGAAGCACCACGTGCTTACCCTTGCAACTGCCTCGGGCGACCAGCCATGGGTGGCCAACTGTTTTTATGCCTTTTTGGAAGAGGAGATGTCGTTTGTATTTACTTCAGGCTACGAAACCAGACACATTCAGGAGGTGTTGGTAAATTACAAAGTGGCCGGGAATGTGGTACTCGAAACCAGCATCATCGGAAAAATTCAGGGAATTCAGTTTTCGGGAATGCTGCTAAAAGTGGAAGGGGAATCCCTGAAAATCGCAAGTTCTGCATACCTGAAGCGGTTCCCTTTTACAGCCTTGATGGATACTACGCTTTGGATATTGCAAATTGATTACCTGAAGATGACGGACAACAGGCTGGGGTTCGGGAAGAAGCTGGTGTGGGAGAGAATGTGTTAATATGCTAATTTGCTAATGAGCTAATATTGCAATGGGTTAATTATCCTATTAATCAATCAACTCAATTAAGAAGAACCAATCCTGTATTCTCCCTTTTTTAATTAGCAAATTAGCATATTAGCACATTATTTAATCGTTTTCATCCAGATTACGAGATCACCTGTATTAGCCGCTAGATTGTCCTGTGAATAGTCTCCATAAACCCGAAGAATTACCCTCTTATACCGCTTCTGTGCTGCCTCGTAGGTGTAGAAGCACTGGATCTGCTCCCCTGCATCGGCCATGGTGGTCTGCTGTTTGCTGAATGGTCCGTTCGCACAGGTCATTGCCTTTCCTGAATACAGGGAAAAATCAGCAGAGGAGACTTTCGTCAGCGTTGAATCACAGGCGTTGAAATTGTTGGTCATATCTGCAGCAGAGAGGTACCCTTCCGAATCGGGGAAGACCCATTTGGCACTCGGCCGAAACCTGTGGGGAGTTCCGGTACCATCCATGATCCAGCCGCTGTGACTGTATCCCCACGCATAGTTCGTATATTCCGATTGAAAAATGAGGGGACTCTCCGTCCCGATGATGGAAATATCTGTCCGCTGACATCCCGTGAGGAGAATAAGTAACCCAGCAAGCAGGAGGAGATTTTTCACATTTATAAGATGATTTTGGAGTGAAATTGGTTGCGCAAATGAGTGACTAAAGTGACTAAAGTGATCAAAAGTGACTAAAGTACTTTTGACTTGCATGGGGATCTGTTGGGAGTCCCAAACTTTAGTCACTTTAGTCATTTTAGTTCACTATAAGTACTTTTTATTATCTTTGTGCACTTAAAAAAAAGGGAGCTGTACCACGCTATGAGTAAGAAATTCAGGGAATACAAGGAGTTTAATCTTTCACAGGTAAACAAGGATATTTTAAAGTTCTGGGAAGAAGACGATACTTTTCATAAATCGATCTCCACCAGGGCCGAGGGGAAGCCTTACATCTTTTATGAAGGACCTCCGTCGGCCAATGGCCAGCCCGGCATTCACCATGTGGTGTCCCGTGCGATCAAGGATATTTTCTGCAGGTACAAAACACAGCAGGGATTCCTGGTCAAGCGCAAGGCCGGTTGGGATACCCATGGACTGCCAGTGGAACTTAGCGTTGAGAAATCACTTGGCATCACCAAGGAGGACATAGGCAAACACATTTCAGTTGCCGATTACAACGCTGCCTGTCGCCGCGAGGTGATGAAATATACCGACCTCTGGGAAGACCTCACCCACAAGATGGGCTATTGGGTCAATATGGACGATGCGTACATTACCTACGACAATCGTTACATCGAGACCTTGTGGTGGCTCCTGAAATCGTTTTACCACAAAAACCTGTTGTACAAGGGTTACTCGATACAGCCATACTCTCCTGCCGCAGGGACGGGTCTAAGTTCCCACGAACTGAACCAACCAGGCTGCTACAAGGATGTGAAGGATACCACCTGCATCGCCCAATTCAAGGTAATCCGCGACATGAAATCAGAACCCTTGTTCGATCAGGTTGAAACGGATCTCTATATCCTGGCCTGGACCACTACCCCCTGGACCTTGCCATCCAATACCGCCCTTGCCGTCGGTGCAGCCATCAAATACGTCAAAGTCAGGACTTATAATCCCTATACAGGAGAACCGATTACGGTTATTCTTGCCAAAAATCTTTTCCGCCACTACTTCCCCGAAAAAAATGAGGCCTTGACCCTCGACGGGTTCTCGGGTGAAGGGAAAAACATCCCTTATCAACTACTTGGCGAATTTGCAGGAAGCCAGCTGGTTGGAGTAAACTATGAACAGCTTTTCCCCTGGGTGACTCCCGTCGGCGAGGCATTCCGTGTCATCCCCGGTGATTTCGTTACCACGGAAGATGGTACCGGAATCGTACACATCGCACCAACCTTTGGCGCCGACGACGACAGGGTCGCCAAGCAGACCGGCATCGCCCCACTGTTGCTGATCGACAGCGAAGGAAAACGTCAGCCGATGGTCGACCGCCAGGGCCGTTTCTTCCGGCTGGAAGACCTCGACCCCGACTTCGTTCGCAACAATGTGAATGCCGACAACTATTCCGTTTTTGCGGGCCGCTTTGTCAAAAACAGCTACGACGACAAACTGACTGAAAATGATGCCACGCTCGACATCGATCTTTCCGTTCAGCTGAAGAAGGAAGGAAAGGCCTTCCGGGTCGAAAAATACGAACACAGCTATCCGCATTGCTGGCGAACTGACAAGCCCGTACTTTACTATCCCCTGGATTCCTGGTTCATCAAGTCTACGGCGGTGAGAGATCAGATGATCGATCTCAACAAAACCATCAACTGGAAACCCCAATCCACCGGAACCGGGCGTTTTGGCAACTGGCTGGAGAACCTGGTAGACTGGAATCTCTCCCGATCTAGATATTGGGGAACCCCCCTTCCCATCTGGCGAACGGAAGACGGATCGGAAGAGCTTTGCATCGGCTCCGTCGAGGAGTTGATAGGCGAAATTAATAAGTCGTTGGCTGCCGGTTTCATG
The DNA here is from genome assembly GCA_903854235.1 of uncultured Bacteroidia bacterium. GTDB lineage: Bacteria > Bacteroidota > Bacteroidia > Bacteroidales > Prolixibacteraceae > CAINVV01. The sequence continues at coordinate 8,112 of CAINVV010000285.1, forward strand.
GCGACCAACCCTTACGAGGATTTCGTGGTAGGCGACAACTCAAAGGAAAATTACGAAAAAATAGATTTGCACCGTCCCTTCGTGGACGACATCATCCTGGTTTCTCCGAACGGAGTGAAAATGGTACGTGAGCTTGATCTGATCGACGTTTGGTTCGATTCAGGCGCTATGCCTTTTGCGCAAGTTCATTATCCCTTCGAACACAAGGAGGAGTTTGACACCCTCTTCCCTGCCGACTTCATTGCGGAAGGAGTCGACCAGACTCGTGGCTGGTTCTTTACCCTACACGCCATTGCCACCATGGCAAAAGGCTCAGTGGCATTCAAGAATATCATCTCCAACGGACTCGTCCTTGATGCCGCCGGCAACAAAATGTCGAAGCGTCTGGGCAATGCCGTGGACCCTTTCAGTACCATCGAAAAATATGGTTCCGATCCTGTTCGCTGGTACATGATCACGAATTCACAGCCCTGGGACAACTTGAAATTTGACCTTGGCGGCGTGGATGAGGTACGGCGCAAATTCTTTGGAACGCTCTACAATACCTACAGCTTCTTTTCACTGTATGCCAACGTCGACGGGTTTACCTACCGGGAAGCCGATATCCCGAATGACCAGCGTCCCGAACTCGACAGATGGGTTCTTTCGTTGTTGAATACCCTGGTGAAAGAGGTGACGGAAGCCTATGAAACCTATGAGCCGACCAAGGCTGGGAGGGCCATTTCCGAATTCGTATCGGAAAATCTATCCAACTGGTATGTCAGGCTGAGCCGCAAAAGGTTCTGGGGCGGCGAATACGATGCAGATAAGATCTCGGCTTATCAGACCCTCTATACGGCACTCGAAACAGTGGCCAAACTGGCGGCACCGATAGCCCCCTTCTTCAGTGATCAGCTTTTCAGGGATCTGAACAAAGTCTCCCGCCGCGAGCAGGATATCTCCGTTCACCTCACCCTATTCCCTTCAGCCGATGCGACGCTGGTGGATCAGCCCCTGGAGGAAAGGATGGAAATGGCGCAGAAAGCCTCCTCGATGATACTCGGTCTTCGCCGGAAGGAGAAGCTCAAGGTTCGTCAACCCCTCGCCAGGATCATCGTCCCGGTGTTGAACGATCGTTTCCGCCAACAGTTCGAAGCCATTGAAAGCATCGTCCTAACGGAAGTCAATGTGAAAAGCGTGGAGTACCTGACCGATTCATCCGGAGTCATCAAGAAGAAGATCAAACCCAATTTCAAAACACTGGGTCCAAAATACAGCAAGCTGATGAAACAAATTGCCATTCTGGTAAATGGCATGGATCAATCACAGATTGCCACCTTCGAAAGAGAAGGTTATTTCGATGTCACCATCGAGGAAGAGGCCATCAGGTTGGTATTGGAAGATGTAGAGATACTGACGGAGGATATTCCGGGCTGGCAGGTGGCCAGTGAAGGCAACCTGACGGTAGCCCTGGATATTCACGTTACCCCGGAACTGAAACTCGAGGGCTTGGCCCGTGAACTGATCAACAGGATTCAGAACCTGAGAAAAGAGAGCGGTTTTGAGGTGACCGACAAAATAGAGCTGACCATTGGTCTTCATCCCGAGCTAACGGAAGCGCTCGATAAATTCGGAGAATACATCTGTTCACAAACCCTTGCACTGGAACTTAATCTGGTTGAGCTGGCTGGAGTCGCGCCGAATCAACTTGTTGAAATAGAATCCGGATTAGAAACTGTACTGTCTGTGAGGAAGATATGAATGATTAACCGAAGCTGTTCATAAATTTTTGGAACAGCTTGTCAAAACAGACCCGATTTAAATTATATTTACAAAAAGCTCAACATTATGGCAGAGAAAACAAGATATTCAGACGAGGAGCTCCAGGAGTTCAAGGCCTTGATTCTGGGAAAACTGGAAAAAGCACGTCAGGATTACGAATTATACAAGAATGCAATCACGCAGGGTGATGGAAATGATACCCAGGATACTTCCCCTACTTTCAAAGTTCTGGAGGAGGGTGCAGCAACGCTTTCAAAAGAAGAAGCAGGTAAACTGGCTCAGCGTCAGCAAAAATTCATCCAGCACCTGGATGCAGCCCTGATCAGGATTGAGAACAAGACCTATGGTGTCTGCCGTGAAACCGGCGCCCTTATTTCCAAAGAGAGGCTACGCGCAGTGCCTCACGCTACCTTGTCTATTGACGCAAAAAATTCTCAACGCTAATTTCTTTTTTGAGGGCAAGTGAATCAACCGGTCTAAACACGGATGACCGGAAGAGTTTCGTCTGCACTTTTTAAATTGCCCATGAGCAATAAAACAAAATCCTTACTTCTCATCCTGTTGGTATTGCTGGTTGACCAGATACTGAAAATTTGGATCAAGACTCACCTGCTTCCTGGCGGTGAAATCGTTGTCTTTAAAAATTGGTTCATCCTTCATTTCATTGAAAACAATGGAATGGCTTTCGGCATTGAATTCGGCAACAGCATTGGCAAATATTTCCTGAGCCTCTTCCGCCTGGCAGCCATCGGCGTTTTGGGATGGTACCTCGCCAAACTATGGAAGAAAGAGGTCCCATTCGGATTGATTGCCTGCTTTTCACTGATCCTCGCCGGCGCCATTGGCAACATGCTTGACGGGGCTTTTTATGGATTGATCTTCAACCAAAAACCCGGAGAACTGGCGCTCCTTTTTCCGACAGATGGAGGATATGCCCCTTTCTTACAAGGCAGGGTGGTGGATATGTTTTATTTCCCGCTCATTGAGGCTCACTATCCATCCTGGTTTCCGTTGTGGGGCGGACAGGAATTCGTTTTCTTTCGCGATATTTTCAATGTTGCTGATGCGGCTGTTTCCTGCGGGGTCTTCGCCATTTTTATCTTTTACCGGCACTATTTCAGCGAAGATAAAAAGGAATCTGTGGAAACGGATCCTTCTGCTGTAAAGAATTCATTGACAGAAGAAGCAGAACAAACCAATCCCATTAACGATCATCCATCTGAACCAAATAATTGAATTCCTCATCCACCTTCCAAAGCAATTTTTACCCGGATCATGAGCAAAAAAACCAAGTCAATTCTTCTCGTCCTGCTGATTCTGCTGGTTGACCAACTGGTAAAGATCTTCATCAAGACCCATTTTATGCTGGGTGAAGAGGTGGTCGTTGCAAAAAACTGGTTCATCATCCATTTCATTGAAAACAACGGGATGGCTTTTGGTTTTGAATTTGGCAACAACGCCGGCAAATATTTTCTGACCATATTCCGGACGGCTGCCATCTTCGTGCTGGGTTGGTATCTCACCAAATTGTGGAAAAAAGAGATCCCCTTTGGCCTCATAGCCTGTTTCTCCCTGATCCTGGCAGGTGCCGCTGGGAACCTGATCGACAGTGCCTTTTACGGATTGATTTTCAACGAAAGCCACGGAGCTGTGGCCACTCTTTTCCCTGCCGGAGGAGGTTATGCCTCATTTTTATTGGGGAAAGTGGTCGACATGTTTTATTTTCCGCTGATCGAAGGGCACTTCCCCTCCTGGTTCCCAGTCTGGGGAAGCCAGGAATTCATCTTCTTCCGTCCCGTGTTCAACGTTGCGGATGCCTCGATCTCTGTAGGTATCATCGCCATTTTTATCTTCTACAGGCAGTATTTCGAGGAAAAGAAACCGGAAGTGGGGATGACGAATGAGGTGGTCGCGATGGATGTTGAAACGAAGTTAAATGAAGGAGCGTTAGCAGTAAAGGAAGAACAGCAGACCGATGTTGTTAAATAATCGTCCGCTTACTTTTTTAATGGCTACCGGCGATTCCATTTTTTAATGCTATTCTTGACGGGGCCACAAAGATTAAAAGACCCCTTCTATAAATTTACCCCCTTTCCAGATCAATAATGAATTTCTTACGGCATTTGCAGAAAAGCACTATTTTTGATTAAAACATCGCGCATGATGCAATCCGTCGATCCATTTACAGGTGAAATCATTCAAACCTACCGGGAATACACTTCAGAAGAGGTTAACCTCATCCTGCAGAAAGTAGATGCCGCTTACCGGCAGTGGCGCTTGACGACTTTTGCACATCGGGCGCTGTGTATGAGGAAACTTCAATCCAATCTGACGGCCAACAGGGAATCACTTGCACTCCTGATGGTGTCTGAAATGGGGAAAGCCAAACGGGAAGCCCTGGGTGAAATTGACAAATGTGCCCTGGTATGTGGCTATTATGCAGATAATTGTGCATCCTACCTGCAACCCGAAATAGTCAGAACGGAAGCCACTGAATCCTATGTTTCCTTTCAGCCCATCGGGACCATCCTTGCCATCATGCCCTGGAATTTCCCTTTCTGGCAGGTCTTCCGGTTTCTGGCTCCCGCCTTGATGGCCGGCAATACAGGTGTATTGAAACATGCCTCCAATGTCTCCGGATGTGCACTGGCCATTGAACAACTCGTCAGGGTGTCTGACTTTCCTGAAAATGTCTTCAGAACATTGTTGGTGGGTTCTTCGGCGGTGAAAGGCATCATTGAACATCCTGCTGTAAAAGCGGTTACCTTAACGGGGAGTACACCTGCCGGGAAAGCTGTTGCCGCCGCAGCCGGAGCCGCCCTGAAAAAAACGGTCCTCGAACTGGGAGGAAGCGATCCCTATTTGATACTGGCGGATGCGGATATGAAGGAAGCTGCCCGACTATGCGTGACCAGCCGCCTGCTCAACGCCGGACAAAGTTGCATCGGAGCCAAGCGGTTTATCGTGGCTGATACCATCTACGACACTTTTAAATCCGAGTTTGTGCGGTTGATGTCGGAAGCCGTCGTTGGAAATCCATTGGATCCTGCCACGACGTTTGGTCCGCTGGCGCGGAAAGATCTCCGGGATGAACTTCACCAGCAGGTTGAAACCAGTAGGAAAATGGGAGCAAATGTCTTGTTGGGAGGATACATCCCGGAAGGGAAGGCAGCCCTCTATCCGCCAACGGTTTTGGAAGATGTTGTTCCGGGGATGCCTGCCTGCGACGAAGAGCTGTTTGGCCCTGTGGCAGTATTGTATCGTTTCAAAACGGAGGAGGAAGCCATTCGGATCGCCAATGATTCGGTATTCGGATTGGGTGCGGGCATCTTTACATCAAATCCTGAAAAGGGGAAAATATTGGCAGAGAAGGGACTGGAAGCAGGCTGCGTTTTTATCAACGATTTTGTAAAATCTGATCCAAGACTGCCATTCGGCGGGATCAAGGGAAGTGGCTATGGGCGCGAGTTATCCAGTTTCGGCGTCAGGGAGTTTGTCAATATCAAGACGGTTGTGGTAAAATAGCAAGCCGATTTTGGATTTTGGATTTTGGTTTGTGCTCTACCTGACATTGGTTCATGAAGACCCGGGACATTGGGTGCAAGTTCGCTACCTGTGAAACGCTCCGCGCTCAGTTCTCTTCTCTCAATTTTTGTGCTTTTCCGTCCGATACAATCCGATTCTCCATTTTCAATAGGCTACCGCGTACGGTGCTCTGTTGGACCTGACTTTGCTACCATAATTTCGCCGCTCTGCGGCTGGCATTTCTGCTATGCAATCATAGTGGTTAAAAATTTAAGAGAGACGTTGCATGAAACGTCTCTACCGGTGACACTCTCAACTCTTCAATCTTAGTTCTTCACTTTTTCATCAGAACTTAACAATCTTCCTCGACTCCGACTTTCCCTTTTTGTTGATCACCTGGATCAGGTAGTTTCCGCGTTGCAGGTCGCCGAGATAAAGTTCCTGTCCGGAAGTTTCTGTTCCCGGCAGGTTCACCTCTTTCAGGATGGAACCCGTCATCGAATAAACAATGATCCGCGAAAGCGGTAAGGCAGAAGAAATTTTCAGGGTTTCACTAACCGGATTGGGCCAAAGCACAAAGCCGGTCTCCGGTGCCGGAAGGACATTCACCTCCGTGGTGATGTTTGCCCTGGAGAAATTCACGGACGAATAGAGTCTGAATTCTCCGGGTGCCAGCACCAAACTTTGTGCAACATTGGAGACATCCATAGTAGTCCCCCCGAAATATTCGTACCAGGTGCCCGTCTTTTGAAATTGAACGCTCATGGTGGCAGAGGCCAAACCAAAATTGCCGACCACCAACACATTTTCACCATTTAGGTTCAGCTTGAGCCACTTCTGATCTGTCACCAAAGAGGTGGTGAAATCGCTGGTCCTAAAAATGGGATAGGTTTTCTTCAAATAAAAGAGTTTGGCCATCACACGGAACAAGTAGGTCCGGGCAGGTTTGTCGACATAATCCCAGTGGACCGGCTTCTCAGCCAGATGGCCCGCATATTCAATGGAATAATCGTATCCGAGCTCTTCGAATTGCCAGATCATCTTGGGTCCGGGAATCGGCATAAACAGGGCGGCCGTAAGGGCAACGCGCTTGTAGGCGGTCGTACTGTCACGGGTGGTGTAGCTTCCGAGAGAGTTCCCTCCCGTGATGCACTGGTAAGGAATCCGCTCCGTATCGTGGCTCTCCATGTAATTCACTGCGGATGGAACGCTCCAGTTTCTGGCATGGTAGGAGGCCCAGCTCAAATCCGATTTACCGCTGTCGTTGAAGCCCATGGCAGCCTGGGCACTGTTTCCGCTAGCATCGGCCCACAAAAGAATCTTGTTCCCTGATTCGACCAACTCCTTCTCTTCATTGTTGTCGGCAAGGTGCTCAAAGATAACGAGTGCTCCGGGTTTCCGTTTCTGTACCTGGGCGGCCATCCGCTCCAGGTTATAAATTCGCTGGGCATCGTATTTGCTCCCCCACGGATCAGAGCTGTCCTTGATGTTGTTGGAGAATCCTTTCGTAAAGTCGTAACGGAAGCCATCTACTTTGTACTGGCTCATCCAGTAGGAGGCAATGCTGTCGACCAACTCCCGGGTATAGGGGCTGTCGTGGTTAAAATCATATCCCCATTGGGCGGATGGATTGGTAAAATTGCTTTTTACGTTGTACCAAGGATTCTGGGAGGTTGGGTTCGTACCGTCAAAATAGAGTTGTACAAACGGGCTCTGTCCGTAGGAATGGTTCAAGACCATATCCATGACCACCGCTATGCCTCTTTGGTGACATTGATCAACCAATTTTTTAAACTCATCGGAAGGTCCATAATACTTGTCTGTGGCGAAGTAAAAGGAGGGATTGTATCCCCAGCTGCTATTTCCTTCAAATTCGTTAACGGGCATCAACTCCAGTACGTTTACTTTCAAATCCTTGAGGTAGTCGAGGTGAGTGGTAACGCTGGCAAAGGTGTGTTTGGAGTCAAAATCACGGACGAGTGCTTCGTAAATGACGCAGGTATCCGAGGCTGGAGGAATAAAGTTGGCAATCTGCCAGCTGTATTTAGGCTTGTTGGTCTGCAGCACAGAGACATTCCCATCGGTCTTTCCTGCAGGATAGGCAATCAGATTGGGATAGGTGGCAGCCGTGATGTACTGGTCGTTGGAGGGATCCAGAATCTTGTCGGTATAGGGGTCTGCAATTTTAAGTGAGCCATCCACCAAGTATTGAAAGGCATACTCTTTCCCCGGAGTCAGGTTGGGAATTGTCAACCAATAGTAGTCTCCATCCTTTTTCATCCTGGAACTGGCAGAAGGTCGCCAGTCGTTGAAATCGCCGATAACAAAGACCGACTGCTTGTAGGGAGCCCAAAGCACCAGGGTCGCAGATTGTGTATCCGGATAGTTGATCCCCTTGAGCGCGGTGGCAGGTTTTGTCTCTGTTACCTGACTGCCGATTACATAAACAAAAACTGAATCTGCAAGCGTTTTGGAGGTGGTGATTGCTCTGGCTTTGATCCAATACTCACCAGCCGGCAGATTGAAATTATAGGAAATGGTTGTGCCCGATAGGAAGATGACTTTGGTATTGTTGAGATACAATTCCAAATTGGCTGTTGCAGAGACGGATGCTGAAAAAGGGATATTGGCATATTGCTGGTAAATCTGGTTTTTGGCTGGTTGCTGAATGACCAGATTGAATCCCGATGCAAAAACATCCAACAAAATATCTTTCGATCCGGTATCCTTACCCTCAAGATAAACCCCGCCGACCATGGCTCCGCTTCTGAAAACGACTGCAATCTTCTGGATCACCTCACCGGCAGGTACTCCGAAATATTGCCGTACATCGGGTGTAAGGGTCAGTTGATAGGTATTGGCTGCCGTACGAGTCATTTTTGCCTTATCGACGTTGATACCCCAGGCAGCAACGACATATCTCCAGTCGGTGTTCGAGCTACTTTTGTCTGTAATGACCCCTATGTGCGCATACACATCTCCGGCATAATCTTTCAATCCGGCAGTGCCCTTGGTTGCATCGTAGGTGAGGACGACCGATTGATTGTCGGTTGGAATGGCCGGAACAGAAGTGACAATCTGGGCCATGCTGCCATAACTGATACACAATAGCAAAATAAATATGCGGAGGATTCTCATGGGAGAGATTTTTAACTTAAAAGGAAAAGATCGTTGAATATAGCTAAAACCGGTCGTGAAACCAAGCAAACACACAGTGGAATTGGTAAGACCTGGCACATGAATTCAAAGGTAATATTTTTGATGCAGAAGAAATCAAAGAAAACAAAAAGGAGGGCACCTAAAACAGTTGCCCCCCTTTTTAACTATGAAAAAAAACTTAATTCTTCGTAACTGTGCAGGAGTAAACAGGTTTGCTAACATCCAGCTTGATGGTGTAATTACCGGCTACGGCCACGGCAATATTGTCTCCATTCTGAGTCAATGCAGCAATGTTACCACCCAAATTGACACCCCAATCGTCGTTGGCCCTGAATTTGAAGGTACCTGCAGTCAAATTCAAGGTAATCGTCAATACTTTGTTGGTCGCATCCCAGGTCATGTTCTGGTCTGAATTCCATCCGTCAGGAGTTGCATCTCCGATGACACCCCATCTGTTGGCGCTATAGGTATAGGCATTCGGATGGCTCAAATCAAGTGAAACTACATAATCAGCGGCGAGTGAGACAGGAATATTGGCTGCACCGGCACCCAGTGTTCCGTCGGCCTTGTCGCTACCATAATTCAATCCCCAGTCGTGGTTGGCCCTGAATTTAATGTTGGCTGCTGTCAGATGCATCACCCCTTGCCAGGTACGCATGGCAGGATAGTAGGTCATCACCGTTTCGTCGTTCCAGCCATTTGGGGTAGCATCACCGATAAGACCCCAAACTGTTGGAACAGCGGTATAGGTCATGGCAGTTGCATCGACATTGATCTTATAGTATCCTTTTGCAGAGGCAATATTGTTCGCTGCATTGGGATCCAGTTTACCTGACTTGTTGTCGTCACCGTAGTTCGGACCATTCCAGTTGGCTTGTGAGGCAAATTTCCAATTGTTGGTTGCATTGGCCATGTAGACATATCCTTCGAGCTTGTCTCCTGCAGAAATGGTACTGATTACCTGAGGTGATTTGTCGGGAGACCAATCGGCCAAGGTAGAACCAGGATAGCTGGCACCAACATAATCTCCAGGAATATTCCAGGTAAGAATGTCTGCTAGGGTTGTAAACTGAACGTCTGCGCCATAGGCAGTACCCGCACTGTTCGTGGCATAGGCACGTACGTGGAAGGTCGTATATTTAGGTAAACCGGTCAGATTACTTACGAAGGCACCCAATCCTGTTCCTCCATCAATTTTGGTCCCGGCAATGGTTGGATTTGCAGCTGTTCCCCAGGCAAGACCCTTGGCTGAAACGGTTCCGCCTCCATCATACGTGACTGCACCACCAGAGATGGCAGTAGTTTTCGTAACCGATGTAACATCCGTAGTAGTAACAACAGGCAGATCAACCAGGGTCGTGAAAGCAACTTCAGGACCGTATCCGGTACCGGCACTGTTCACTGCATAGGCACGAACGTAGTAGGTCTTATTGCCCTTCAAGGCTGTCAGGCTACTTACGAATGCTCCGGTTCCCTTGGCGTCTGTGGTCTTGGTATCGGCAACAGTTGGCAGGTGATTCAATCCGTAGCAGATTCCCCTTGCGGTTACATCGGCACCTCCAGAGACGGTGACATTTCCGCCACCGGCAGCTGAATTACCTGTAACTGCAGTAATTGCAGCGGTTGTAAGCGTAGGAACAACAGGTAAAGTGGTAAAAGTTACCTCTTCGCCATAAACGGTTCCTTCGAGACCCGTTGCATAGGCACGTGCATAATAAATAGTAGCATAAGCCAAACCCGTAAGGTTTACGGTATAGGTAGCAGAGGTAGCTGCAGCAGTATAGGCAACCTTGGTATTGGATACCGTAGGCCCGGTTGCCGTGTTGTAGCAAACACCCTTCTCTGAGAATCCGTCACCGGCCGCAACAACAAATCCTACGACCGTTGCAGTCGCTGATGTGACATTCGAAAACTGTGAGGTAGAAATTGCCTGAGTCAGTTTCGTATCCGATGTCCCTTTTGTACAGGCAGCAAACAATGTGGCTGCGAGTACGAGGACGGTCATTATTCTATATATGAACAATCTTTTCATAAATATAATTTTTAAAATCTCATTTAATTAAACAAATGGTTCATACAATTTAGTTCTTAACTGCCTTAAAGGTACCAGTTTGAGAAGCATCGCTGGTGATGGTTAAGGAGATGGTATAATTGCCGGCTGTGATTGGAACATTGCTGCCATTGTATACCAAAGAACTGCTATCTGAATTGTATCCAAGATTCCATGCCCATCCGTCGTTCTTTCTGAATTTAAAGGTCCCGTCGATGAGGGTGATGGTAATTGTCCAGGTACCCGTAGCCGCATTGAAATCCATTTTCTGATCGGGTGAATTCCAGCCATTCGGCGTTGCATCTCCAACCAGACCTATCATGTATGGATCAAGGGTATAGGTAAGTGCCTTGGTGTCAACCACCATTTTGTACCATCCATTATCTGGTGAAGTAATCGCCGTTCCATTTGCAGCGAGTTTCGCTCCGTTCATTCCATAAGTAATGTTGGCATCAGGATCCTTCAGGGTAAATGGTTTTGCAGCACTCAATTTCACAAATCCGGAATACTTGCCATCTCCCAGGGGAGAACTGATACTCTGGGTCACGCCGGAGTTAACCAAATCCAACTTTGGCAGTCCGTAAACAGTAACATTTACCGTGGTAGAATTTGAACTATATACCAACGGACTGGCTGTAGTTCCCGGGGCGCCGGTTCCGGCATCCACAACGAGTACAGATCTGATGCGGAAATCGATGGAAGAAACCTGATCGGCAGGAAATTTTTTCAGCAAAAGTCCGTTCAGGTCACTTACCGTGATCTTCATGGATTTATCCTGAGATCCTGAAACCAGTACGACAGGATCCGAGAAACTAGTGCCAGCGGCACCAGCTTCCAGAAAATAGTTGGCGGAAGCCGTGAAGCCAGGATTTACAGGAGTACCTACGAACTCAAGGGTATCCTTTCCACTGGTTCTTTTCAAAGTCAGGCCCGGGACCGTCTGTATGGTCGGGACGACAGGACTGATCAGCATGCCAACTTTGGTTTCATCTTTTGAACAAGCGAACATAAGCCCGATCAACCCAATGAAAGTCAAATATCTAAATAAATTTTTATTCATTTTTCAGTAGTTTAAAAGATTAATAACCAGGATTTTGTGCGATGTTTGGATTGGCCGAAACTTCAGCACCCGGGATTGGGAAGAGATTCAGATGTTTGTCTACGTTGGTACCGGCGAAGGTGTTACCCTTCCACTGCCAGTTGTAGTTACCATCTGTATATTTTCCAAAGCGAATCAGGTCGGTACGTCTTTGTGCCTCGTAGTAAAATTCGCGTCCTCTTTCATCCAGCAAAAATTTGGCTGTAAGCTGTGCCGTAGTGATATTGCCGGTGGCATTGCCATAGGCGCGGGTTCTGATCATATTTACGTCCTTGACCGCATTGGTCAGATCTCCTGTGTTAAACAGTGCTTCGGCCCTCATCAGGTAAGCATCTGCCAAACGGAAAACAGGAAAATCTGTATTGGCATAAGCCGGACTGTAATCGGCAGGCTTACTTCCATCTGTATTCTTGGCAGTGAACTTATAGACACCTACGCCATAATCACCACTGGAAGATGCACTCGGAATATCCATGCTTTTCTTCATTTTCATATAGACCCGTTTGTCTTTGCATTGGGCAAAGGTTACGTCTGTGGCAGGAACTGGTACGTTACCGTAGGTTGCAAGGGTATCGACCAATACATTCATGAATTGTTTCCTGGCCCTGTTTCCGTTCCAGTCGGTATTGGAGGTCAGATTGGAGTAGTCCTCAGCCCTGATGTAAGTAGCGTCACTGGTAGATTCAATAACAAAGGTTGTACCTGCACCACCACCATAGGTATTCACGCCATCCTGTAACCAGGCAAAGATCATTTCTGGATTGTGTGCACCATCATTATCTGCAGAAAAATTCTGACGATAGTTGGTTGCAAGGGTATACTTGCCACTGTTGATTACCTTATCGCAATAGATCTTGCAACTGTCCCATTTGGCTGTTCCTGTATAAACCTGTGCATTCAGATACAATCTGGCAAGCAACATCCAGCAGGAAGCCTTGTCTGCTTGCGGATAGGAGAATTTTGGGTCACCCAATTTGCTCTCGATGCTCTTCAATTCTGAAACGATGTAATTGAATAGCATAGGTCTGGCAACAGATACACTCTTGTCCAGCTGTTTTGGAAAGAATTTTCCAACACCATCGGCCTCGGTGGTGAAAGGAGGATTTCCAAAGAGGTCAATGTGGTAGGCATAAGCCAGGGCTCTAAGAAAACGGGCTTCAGCATTGTACTGCATGATAGCAGGATCGGTACTGCCTTTGGTATTCTTGATGAAATCGTTGGCATAAGTGATACTCAAGCTCAAACGTTGATAAAGTGCGGTAAGAAAAGTATTGTTCGCACTCCATGTTTGCGTATTCAAATCGGAAATACCAGCATCTCCCCATCCGCAGATGGCCTCATCGGTAGTGATTTCCTGCAGATTCCAGTGCGCCCTGAAAGTCGTAAAGAAGTCGTTGTCCGGAGCACTAATGTCTGGACCTCCGTTGGCACCTTGCCCATTGATGATGAAACTGGCATAAATCTTACCCAAAGTCTCCTGCATGTATTTAGGATCATCATTCAGGTTACCTGCCAAAATAGTATTTGGATCTTTTGGCTTCACATCCAAATCTTTCACGCACGCCGTAAAAACAGCCGCAGAAAGAACTATTCCTAATATTAAAATCTTTTTATTCATATCTATATTTTTATTTAGCAGATTAATAGGATAAACTTATACCAAGCATGAAGGTACGGGGTCTTGGATAGAAGTTGTTATCAATACCACCGGCAACCTCCGGATCAAGGCCTTTGTACTTGGTAATGGTTAATACATTCTGAACCGTGAAGCTGACGCGGGCATTCATCTTGTTGATAAGATTATCGAATCGGTAGCCTGCACTGATGTTATCCAGTTTAAAGAAGGAGGCGTTGCTTACATAATAGTCACTCGTGAACTGACGTTTCACAAATTGAGTGTCGCTCAGGTAGGTTGGGAAATTCTTCCAGTATCCAATCTGGTACATCTGATCGTAAGAAGCACTTGCAGCAACCTGGTTGTAAACATAGTTGCCAAAGTTGGCACGGGTGGAGGCAGACAAATCAAATTTCTTGTACTCAAAACGGGCAGAGAAACCAACCAGATAATCCGGAACAGGATTGTGGTAGATGTACTGGTCAGAAGTGTTGCCAGCTACTGAGCCACCTTTCCCTGAGAGGTCAACATACAAACCTTCGATCGGATTGCCGGTTGCACCATATACCTGTTTGTTGAGGAAGAAAGAGTATGCAGGATAACCAACTCTGGTAACCTGTTTTTGACCTGTGAATGCATCACCATACAGAATGCCAATGTAATTTGGATCATTGCTGATCAGCAGTTTGGTGATTTTGTTCTGGTTGTAAGTCACGTTGAAACCAAGTGTTAAGCTCATGTCCTTCTTGGAAATAGGAACCAGGTTCAGGGTGAATTCTGCTCCCTTGTTTTCGAGGCTACCTACGTTGGTTAGCAGTGTATTGGAGAAGTTACTTCCGCTGGGGATGGTAACCTGATTAAGCAGGTCGGTGGTAACCCGTTTGTATACGTCGATAGAGCCCGTGATACGGTCTTTCAGGAATCCAAAGTCAAAACCAATGTTCTGGGTCGTTGTTGATTCCCATTTGATGTCAGGATCGTATGCACTTGGACGCAGCGTAGGGATGAAGTTACCGCCAATCATGTAGTAGGAACCAGGAGAAGCAGTAATGTACCTGGCTTGGGCAGGATAATCGTTCCCGATATCCTGTTGTCCGGTAACACCCCAGCCTAATCTCATTTTTAATTCAGACAAGGCCTGAACATCTTTCAGGAAGGATTCGTCTTTCATCTTCCAGGCAAATGCTGCAGATGGGAATAAACCCCATTGATTTTTCTTGGCAAAACGGGAAGAACCGTCGTCGCGAACCGTCAATGTCAGCAAATATTTTCCTTTGAAGGTATAATTTACACGACCGAAGAAGGAGACCAGATAATTCTCTGTGATGTATGTGGAACTGTCTGTTTTTTGATATGGATGAGTGGCATCCACTATACCACGGGTATAACTGTCACCTTCACGTTTGAAATGCTGCCAGGAATAACCGGCAGTTGCATCGATCTTACTGTCAATTGACTTAATATCCCTGTTGTAGTTCAGATAGAAATCAAGAAGGTTGTTGTAGTTTTTGGCACTGTAGTTATTCAATTTACCCCATGATGGGCTGGTAAGCGTTGAAGGAGAAGTGGTTGGACGATTGTTGTGTCCCTTACCTTCTGTATAGTCAGTTGCCAGGTTCAAATTGGCACGCAATCCGGTGATGTATGGGATCTTGTAATCAAACTGGGCGTTTGCAAGAACTCTCTTGACAACTGATTTGTTATCAGAGGCCATCAATTGTTCAACTGGGTTAGGAGTTCCAAGATTGGCTCCATAATTGCCCCACTGAAAATATCCATCAGAATTGGCGTTGCCATCTTTAACAGGCTTCGTTGGATCCATGTTGATAGCGGAACCCAGTGCACCTGCATCCGCAAAATTTTGGTTGGTAGACATCCCTTTTGCATTCAGATTCACCTTCAACGCGCCGTCCAACAAGATTGGGTCGAGGCTGATGGAACCGGTAATTCTCTGCATATCGGTATTTTTCATGATACCATTCTGATCCGTATATCCCAAAGAGGCGCGGTAGGGCAATTTCTTGAATGCACCCGATAAGCTGAAGTTGTGGTCCTGAGAAATGGCGGTACGGAAAATCTGATCCTGCCAGTTGGTATTCTCATTTCCCAACTTTGCAAAACTGTCGGCTCCGTATAAATCCTTGTGGTACAGAGCGATTTGCCTTACCTGATCCCCGGAATAGACGTCTACATACTTGATCGCGCTGGATACCGAGGTCTTCTCGTCGTAGGAGATTCTCATCGGACTGCCAACAACACCTTGTTTGGTGGTAATAAGAATAACCCCATTCGAGGCCCTGGATCCGTAGATCGCGGTAGAGGAAGCATCTTTCAGTACGGTAAAGGATTCGATATCATTCGGATTCACGAAGGAGAGGAAGTTGGAACTTCCAGATACATTGGCATTTGAAATAGGAACACCGTCAATGATGATCAATGGGTCGTTGGAAGCATTCAGGGAAGAACCACCACGAATACGAATCGTAGCTCCACTACCCGGGGCACCGCCGGAGGTTGTGAGGTTCACACCTGCACTCTTACCAACCAACAAGTCCTGTGCGGAGGTGATGGATCCTTTGTTGAAGTCTTTCGAACTTACCGTGCTCACGGCACCGGTAGCATCCGATTTCTTAACAGTTCCATAACCGATAACCACGACCTCATCCAATCCTTGGGTCTGTTGGACAAGGGAGATCTTTAGGGTCGTTTGCTGACCGACGACAACGGTCTGTGGTACATAACCGACGAAAGAAAACAACAGTTTCTGACCGGGAGCAGCCTTCAGGGTAAACTTACCGTTAAAATCCGTGGCAGCTCCATTGGTGGTACCAACGACCTGGACAGTTACGCCGATAAGAGACTCTTTACTGGTCGCATCGGAAACAGTTCCGGAGATTGATTTTTCCTGGGCAAATGCCGGCAGTGTAAACACCGCGAGAAGGAAAAACCAAAGCATCTTCATCTTTGCTAATTCAAATTTCATGTGAATTAAATTATAGGTTCATAAATCATGGTTGAAGAATTTAATGCATGAAGCATCATTTTGGAGTAAAAAATAATAAGAACGTTGAAAATCAATTTGTTTAGTGCTTTAGCCTTTTCGAAAACCATTTCAGGAAGCAAATAAAGATAATTTAACAATCATTTAATCTACAGTTTTTGCAGGTTTAAAAAAAAATGTTTCGCAATCGTTTGCGGTTACGTTTGCGTCAAAAATGTTTTACAACATGTTTTCTATTTTTTTATGATTTTTTAGGAAATCAATTAAAAACTGCTTGCTTTCATTTTGACAAAATCATGGAAATTTGATTACCTTGCAACGTTGAATTAACCCAACATACGTTTCTTGCATGAGTAGTCCTATTACGATCAAAGATATCGCCAAGGCGCTGAACATATCCGCTTCCACGGTATCCAGGGCGCTTAAAGACCATCCGGATATCAGCAGGGAGACCAAGGAGGCGGTCAATACCCTGGCGGCCAAATTGAGGTATAAACCCAATGCAGTTGCCCTCTCCCTTAAAAACAGCAAGACCAATACCATCGGAGTCATTATTCCTGAAGTGGTACACTACTTTTTCTCCTCCGTCATCAGCGGGATTGAAGATGTGGCCTATGAAGCAGGATACAATGTGATGGTTTGTCAGTCGAACGAAAAATATGCACGCGAAGTAATTAACGTCCAGGCTCTTGAATCGAACCGGGTGGAAGGAGCACTGGTTTCCGTTTCAAAAGAGACACACGACTTCTCCCATCTGCTTAATTTAGAGGAGAATGGTGTCCCAATCGTTTTTTTTGACAGGGCACCCGAAGAACTGGATGTCGACAGGGTGATCATTGACGACAGGAAAGCAGCCTACAATGCCACCACGCACCTTATCGAGACGGGTTGCAAACGCATCGCCCATCTATCCACCCATCAAACGCTGGGAATTGGATTCGAAAGGCTGGCAGGATATAGGAAAGCCCTGGAAGATCACGGAATTCCCTACCGGGAAGATCTGGTTGTTGTAGCCGACTCTTTCGAACTAGCCGGTGACGCCACACGAAACCTGATGCACCTCCCCTCTCCGCCGGATGCCATCTTCGCGGTCAACGACATGACGGCGGTTGGTGCCATGAAAACGTTACAGCGCATGTCGATAGCGGTTCCCCAAAAGGTAGCGATCATTGGATTTTCGGCAGGTTTTTTCTCCGACATCACTACGCCGACCCTGAGTTCCGTCGACCAGCACGGCTACGAAATGGGGGTCGAAGCAGCCAAACTCCTGCTTCAGCGGATAGAAATACCGGTGGAAGGAAAACACAAGACCCAATTCATAGATACCCACCTGGTGCTTCGCGAGTCGACAAAAAGAAAAAACTAAAATCGGGATTGTTTAAAAAAATAAGAATTATTGCTTTTTTATTTAATTCTTTTTATACGTTTGTACCGAAAATCATTTGTTTAGTCCTTTTCCTGAATCAGGTCCGTCCGGACCTGATACTTCCCTTTATTTTATTGCCATTTCAAACGTTGATCTTTTGTGCATTCATCTGATCAAGGAGTTAGTCTTTTAATCCGCATATTTTGAGTGCTGATATCTGGCTTCTTCCTGGTTAAAAAAACAATTCATCACTATGGCAAAAAAACCAATGCTGTCGTTCTGGCAAATCTGGAACATGAGTTTCGGATTCATGGGCGTTCAAATCGGCTATTCCCTGCAAAACGGGAATACCACCAGGATTCTGTCCGCACTTGGATCGGACGTGGAACACATCAACTATTTCTGGCTGGCGGCACCGCTTGCAGGTCTGATTGTTCAGCCGATTATCGGCCTTTCCAGCGACAAGACCTGGACGCGGTTTGGAAGAAGGATTCCGTTTATCATGGGAGGAGCACTGGTCAGTGCCCTGGCCATGTTTTTTATGCCCAATTCGGAATTCTTCGCGCAGGTACTGCCTGTCCTGCTCTTTGGTGCCTTCATGCTGTTGCTTATGGATTGCTCCTTCAATGTGACCATGCAACCTTTCCGTTCCCTGGTAGGGGATATGGTTTCGGAGGAACAACGAAACATCGGGTTTTCGACCCAGGCATTTCTGATCAATGCCGGAGCGGTAGTTGGATCGATTTTGCCATTCCTGCTCACCTGGCTCGGCGTTTCAAATGTGCCCCACGAAGGTGAAAAAGTGGCCTCTTCAGTCATTTGGTCTTTTTACATCGGAGGAGGAGCCCTGCTACTCAGTGTTCTTTGGACCAGCTTTACCACCAAGGAGTACAACCCGGAACAGTATGCAAAATTCAACAACCTGAAAAAGGAGGAGAAGAAAACCACCTCTTTCCTTACGCTTTTGAAGGATACGCCCAAGACCATGCTTCAATTGGCCTTTGTACAGTTTTTCTCCTGGTTTTCGCTCTTCCTGATGTGGGTATACACCACACCTGCCATTGCCGAAAACGTTTGGAACACCAAATCAGGGGATGCCACCTCGGGCCCTTACAACGAAGCGGCCAACTGGGTAGGTATCATTTTTGCTGCCTACAGTGTCTTTGGAGCCCTTTTTTCCCTCGTGATGGCCCGTCTTGCAACCCGTTTCGGACGTAAATCAATTTACTTTTCCGCCCTGGTCGCAGGAGGATTGGGTTTGATTTCCATCATTTTTGTCAAAGACCAATATGGATTGATCGCATCCATGGTTGGCGTGGGAATTGCCTGGGCCGCCATTCTGGCCATGCCCTATGCCATGCTATCCGCTTCACTTCCCGCCGAAAAAATGGGAGTCTACATGGGAATTTTCAATGCCACCATTACCATTCCCCAGATCACCGCAGGATTGCTTGGTGCTGCCATCTTTACCCTGTTGGGAGGCCATGCGGTTTACATGCTCGGACTCTCCGGTGCAAGTATGATCCTCGCAGGGATCTCCGTGATCTTTATCAAGGAACACAAATATTCCAAAGAAATCTAACGTGAGAATCAAAGCCTGCCTTTTTGATCTGGACGGGGTCGTCGTAGATACCGCCAAATATCACTACATCGCCTGGAAGGAGATGGCTGCCGAGCTGGGCTTCGATTTCACGGAAAAACAAAATGAACTTTTAAAAGGAGTGAGTCGGATGCGATCCCTTGACATCCTGCTTGGCATCGGAAAAATCAATTTAGCCGATACAGAAAAACTCCTTCTGGCAGAAAATAAAAACAACCGGTATCTCGAATACGTCAGTCAAATGACGGAGGAGGAGATCTTACCAGGCGTTTCAGAATTCCTGGATGAGCTTCGCGAACAAGGAATACAAATCGCCCTCGGCTCTGCCAGCAAAAATGCCCCACTGATTCTGGACCGCATTCACCTGATGGAAAAATTCGACATTATCGTGGATGGCAATGCCGTATCAAAAGCCAAACCTGATCCTGAAGTCTTTTTGCGCTGTGCAGAACTTCTAGGGGTCGAACCAACTTCCTGTCTGGTTTTCGAAGATGCCCAGGCTGGCATCGAAGCAGCAAGAAATGGTGGAATGCAGGTGATTGGGGTCGGGTCTCCCGAAAACCTATCCCTTGCCGATCACTATGTTCCAGGCTTTGAAAAACTGGATTACGAACTTCTGTCAAAATGGTACATGTAAGAGATATGAGTTATAAGTTATGAGTTTGGATTGAAGCGAAGGCCAAAAGCTAAAAGCTTAACAAGATTCATTAATAGGAAAGCAAATGAAGGATTACATCACACACGAAGGATGGAGGGTCATCGAAGATGGATTTCATCCCGATCACAATAAAATAACGGAGAGCCTGATGAGCCTGGGCAACGGGCGCATGGGCCACAGAGCCAATTTCGAAGAAAAATATTCGGGACTGAGCCTGCCGGGAAACTACGTTGCCGGAGTCTATTATCCCGACAAGACCCGAGTTGGCTGGTGGAAAAACGGCTATCCCGAATATTTCGCCAAAGTACTCAATGCCGCCAACTGGATCGGCATCAACTTCAGAATAGGATCCATCTTTCTCGATCTAAATCAATGCAAAGTCCTCAATTTCAGACGGGAACTGGATATGATGCACGGTTTGCTGAACCGGGTCTTCACGGCAGAACTATCGGATGGCAAACAGGTAAAAGTGACGGCTCAAAGATTTGTAAGCATCGCACATTCCGAAATCGGCGCACTCCGCTATACCCTGGAGGCACTTAATTTCAGTGAAAAAATAACAATTACCCCTTATCTGGATTTCGATGTGGTCAACGAAGATTCCAATTATGACGAGAAATTCTGGGATGAGGTGAACAAGTCTGTGGCCCATGGAGAAGGATACATTACGGCAGAAGTCAGAAAAACACTCTTCCACGTTTGTGCAGGGATGAAGTTCAAACTCCTTAAAAATAACGAACCTATTCGTTTTCATGCCGACCTCGAAGAACGCCAGAAATTTGTCTCCAACATCGTCACGGTGAACCTCAAACAGGGGGAGAGCCTGACGATTGAAAAATTCGGGGTCAACCTCTCCTCGGAGTATTGCGCCAAGAACCTGCTCAATGAAACCGCCTCCCAGCACCTCAATGCTGCTTTTGAACAAGGATACGACTATTTGCTCCAGACGCATTCGGACCGTTGGGAAACCAAGTGGGAAACCAGCGACATCCTGATACGGGGCGATGTAGCCGCCCAACAGGGAATCCGCTTCAACATCTTCCAGCTTCAGCAAACCTATACAGGCGAAGACGAACGGCTCAACATTGGTCCGAAGGGATTCACAGGAGAAAAATACGGTGGCTCAACCTATTGGGATACGGAAGCCTACTGCATCCCGTTCTTCCTGGCTACCGCCCCACCGGTAGTGGCCGGCCACCTGCTCTCCTACCGGCACAAACACCTGCAAAAAGCGATTGAGAACGGGCAGAAGCTGGGTTTCAAGAAGGGTGCTGCGCTCTATCCGATGGTCACGATGAACGGCGAAGAGTGCCACAACGAATGGGAAATCACCTTCGAAGAGGTTCACAGGAACGGGGCCATCGCCTTTGCCATCTACGATTACATCCGGTACACAGGGGATGTTGACTACCTCCTGCCAAAAGGGTTCGAAGTGCTGCTGGGCATCTCCCGATTCTGGTCTCAGCGGGTCAACTGGTCGGCCGACAAGCAAAAATATGTCCTGCTGGGCGTGACGGGTCCGAACGAATACGAAAACAACGTAAACAACAACTTTCACACCAACAGGATGGCCCAATGGACGCTGAGGTATACCCTGGAGGTGATTGAAAAACTCAAGACCTTGCATCCGAAGGCTTTTACACAGCTGAAGACCAAATGGAATTTTGAGGAAGAGATGGAAACAGCCCGATGGAAGGAGATCATCGAAAAGATGTACTTCGCCTTCGACCCTTCGCGCGAGGTCTTCCTGCAACAGGATGGTTTTCTCGACAAAGAGTTGATTCCAGCTGCTGAATTGCCGATAAATGAGCGACCGCTCAATCAAAACTGGTCGTGGGACAGGATTCTCCGCTCCCCTTACATCAAGCAGGCAGATACTTTGCAAAGTTTCTACCTGTTCGAGAATGAATTTGACACGGAATCCATCAGGCGCCATTTCGATTTTTATGAACAATTCACGGTGCACGAATCCTCCCTTTCACCCTGCATCCACACCATCCTTGCCGCAAAAATCGGGTATCCCGAGAAGGCTTACGAACTCTATCTCCGTACCTCCCGTCTCGATCTCGACGATTACAACAACGATACCGAAGATGGCTGTCACATCACCTCCATGGGTGGAACGTGGATGTCTTTCGTATACGGATTTGGTGGAATGCGTGTCATCCAAGACAAGCTGCATTTTGCCCCCATCCTTCCCGAAAAATGGGAGGGTTATGCATTCCGGATCAACTTCAGGAATGCCACCATCAAAATTGCGGTGGACCTGAAAATGATATGCTTTGAAAACCACTCCGCACACGAAATAAAAATTAAGGTGTACGGGAAAGAGCTGGTTTTACCCGCCAATGGTCAAAATACAATCGAATTAAACAAATGATGATGATGAAAAAAAACATTGCCCTTGTTGCAAGAACTGCCTTCTTGTTTCTGTTCTGCACGATGGCCTTTGCCATCCAGGCCGCTCCGAAACCAACACTCGAGCGCATTGAACCCGCTTTCTGGTGGGTAGGTTTCAAAAACCACGACCTGCAGTTGCTGGTCCACGGAAATCAGATTTCTACGACCAAACCGGTATTGAATTATCCCGGTGTATCGCTGGAATCCGTCATCGCCGTCGAAAATCCCAACTATCTTTTCCTCAACCTGAAAATTGCAGGTACCACCCTACCGGGAAAGTTTGAGATCCAGTTTATGCTCAACGGGAAAGCGATCCAGTCTTATTCCTACGAACTCAAAGCACGTGAATCGGGATCCTCTGACAGGATCGGTTTCAACAGTTCTGACGTTCTTTACCTGATTATGCCCGACCGGTTTGCCAACGGCGATCCGTCGAACGACAACATTCCGGCCATGGCCGACAAGCTGAACAGGACCGACCAGTACGGAAGGCATGGCGGCGACATCAAGGGGATGATCGACCATCTGGATTATGTGGCCGACCAGGGCTACAGCGCCCTCTGGCTGAATCCGGTATTGGAAAACGACATGCCGCAGGCTTCTTACCACGGTTATGCCACCACCGACTTCTACCGGGTCGACCGCCGATACGGCTCCAATGAAGATTACAAGAAACTCGGCATCGAGGCGAAGAAGAAAGGGATCAAAATGATCATGGACATGATCTTCAACCATTGCGGCACCGGCCACTGGTGGATGAATGATCTCCCCTGCAAGGATTGGCTCAACTCGGATGCCAACACCATCACCAACCACCGCAAGTCGGTCAGGCAGGATCCCTATGGCGCACAATGCGACAAGGATGAGTTTCACGACGGATGGTTCGTTCCTTCCATGCCCGATCTGAATCAGCGAAATCCGATGATGGCCCGCTACCTGATCCAAAACTCCATCTGGTGGATCGAATATGTAGGTTTGGCCGGCATCCGAATGGATACCTATCCCTACCCAGATCCCGAAATGATGGCAGACTGGACCCGCGAAGTGATGAACGAATATCCACATTTCAACATCGTCGGCGAAGAGTGGAATACCAACCAGGTACAGGTAGCCTACTGGCAAAGAGGAAAAGTCAATCCGGACGGATACCGCTCCTACCTGCGCAGTCTGATGGACTTTCCGCTACAGGACGGCATCGTCAGGGCCTTCTCGGAGAAAGAGGGATGGAGTGAAGGAATCAACAGATTGTACGACGTACTTGCGCTGGATTTCATCTACCCGAATCCGAAAGACCTGGTCGTCTTTGCCGACAACCACGACACGGAACGATTCTTCACCGCCATCCACGAGGACTTCAGCAAATACAAGATGGCGATGGCTTACCTGATGACCATTCGAGGCATCCCACAAATTTTCTACGGCAGTGACATCCTGATGACAGGCCGCAAGAATGACGGCGATGGCAACCTGAGGAAAGACTTCCCGGGCGGTTGGGCCGGCGACAAAGTCAATGCCTTTACCGGAGAAGGGCTGACTCCCCAGCAGAAGGAATCCCAGCAATATCTGAAAAAACTGATCACCTGGCGCAAGAACAAAGAGGTGATCCACAACGGAGGCATGTTGCATTACCTGCCCAAAGATGGGGTTTATGCCTTCTTCCGCTTCAATGAAAAAGAGAATATCCTGGTGGTTTTCAACAACACTTCCGTGGAAAAGTCCTTTAAAAACGTCCACTACCGGGAAGGGCTCAAGGGGGCAACCAAGGGCTTCGACGTCATTTCAGGAAAGAATATTGACGATTTGTCTGCCCTGAAGCTTCCGGCTTTTTCAGCAATGATTGTGGAACTTAAATAAAACGACCTCCCGCACACGCGGGCAAGTTAACGGGAAATGGGGGAAGCAATTCTCCCATTTTTCATTTCCTACGGGGAAAGCCGATCTCCTGAAATTCTCCGGCAACCATCCTTTTTCACTTATCACTTTTTACTTCTTACCCTCTACTCTTCCACGTTGTTCACGGTATCCTCTACGCTTTATTTTTGTGCCTTTCCGTCCGATCCCATCCGATTCTCTTTTTTCAATATTTGTGTGTAGACGGTATTTCCTTTCCATTTGCAACCCCTGCTACAATACCTTAACCGCTACGCAGTTGGATTTGAAAAAATTGGCAACTCATATTCGACCCATTTCAGGGTTGCAGATTTGTGGCTTACCTTTGACCACGGGTTACACCCGCGGTTATTGACATTCAAGCCTTTCAGGCTTGCACCAACAATTCCGAATTTTTTATGCACAATCTTTCGGGCAGCCACGAGGAGCTGCCCCTATAGACCTTCTTGCCCAGATTTTTTCAATCGGGAATATCAGACGTTGCATGCAACGTCTCTACTGTCTCCTCGCTCAACTCTTCACTCTTAGTTCTTCACTCTTCACTAATACCCCTTGTCCCCTAGTCCTATAGTCTTACAGTCCTAAAG
>CAINVV010000286.1 GCA_903854235.1 uncultured Bacteroidia bacterium
CCCTCACATCCCGTGGATCCTGACTGCGGAAGCTGTACTCCATCGATGTTCCACCTTCAGGATTTTGGTCCTCCCACGGGAAATGGGTGTTGTAAACCAGTTTCGAATAATTCGGATCATCGTAGTATACCTTACCGGGTAGGATCTCGGAAGTACCAGTTTTACCGTGATTTACTAATACCAATCCTGGGTTTTCCAGAATCGTCCTTTTCGATCCGTTACCAAGATTCTCCCAGTCACCTTCATTTTCCGTGGCACTCCAGAAGGGCGAATTATCCGGCAAGGCCAGGCAAATAAAGGGAAGAAACATCAGGAATGGACTGCCTGCGCAACTGTAGTTTTGCACCATGTATCCCTTCGTTCCGTAAAATCCAAGACTCGGAATATTGTTGTGGAAAAATTCTTCGCGGGTGACAAACTGAAGCAGTGAACCGGAGCAGAGCCGTCTGGCCCAGCCGGCATCCAGATGCGTTTTCTCCTTCAGCATGAAAGCCACCGGAAAGGCGCCAGAAACCCAGGTGCGGTAACAGATACTTCTGGACCACATGTTGATCGAGCCATCTCTGGCAAAAAATCCGGTAACCGACTCCATCAGCTTGCAGGCCGATTTCTCAATAATTTCAGCAATTTCGGGATAATATTCATCTCCGAAGGTCCGGTTCCAAATGGTAGTATAGACGATGAAAAGACTGATGGAATAGTAGTTGTAAGTCTGCTCAAGGTACCAGCCATCTCCCGAATGGTAGGAAACCACCCACAGCAGATGACTCTTCAGCAACTCCTCATCAATTTCATAACCATATTTCTTCAGGAAAGAGAGGGCGGTAATGTTGAAGATCCGCCAATTGTTTTGGGTGGTGCGGTGATGTGCCCATTTGGAGATAGTGACCACCATTTCGTCCTGCTGTTGTTTGGAATATTGAAACCAGATGGTTTCAGGCATCAGCAGCAAGGTTTTGAACAACCCGCCAAACTCGCAGGTGAACTGGTAATTCGAATCAGGCAACTCTTCCGGTAATGGTAAAGTATTGACGTGTCCGGGTGTAAAAGCGTTGTAGAAATGCAGACTGTAATAGTCCCTCAAGTTGATGTTGCGGATGGTCGTCTCCGGATCCAGATGAATCAACGGGGCAGCAAGCGTGAAGGTACGCTCGAGTGCCTCAAAATCGGCCGAACTGTAACGCCAGTCCGGAGCACCTGGTTGGGGATAAGTATGGCCCGGTACAGTGGGGAAAGTCAGCGGCATATCGAGCGAATCCACGTGGCTGAAAGCCCTTGTCAATAAGTATTTGGCCAGTTCTACATAATGTTTTTTAGTCATCCCTGTGAAAGGGCTCAGTTCAAAGTCCGGATTTTTTACTTCAAAAGCATTCATCTGTTTCTCAGTTTTGATTGGTAACATCTATCGGCTTGAAGAATGGTTCTTAACGCCGGGAAATTAATATCAAAACTACTCAATGGCAAATAATTGTGCCAGTACTATTTTAATAATCAATTGTACTATTTTTACAAAATATCAAAAATACTTTCCATGAAGATGATGCATGAACAGGTGAGCTTTGCACCGCTTTCCCTTTTGAAGGTGAAGTGGGATGATTTTCCCCATTTCACCTATCCATGGCATTTCCACAGTGAATTCGAGATTGTGTACATCCTTAAAAGTTCCGGCAAGCGGTTTGTAGCAGACAGCGTTGAAACTTACCAGGAAGGCGACATCACCCTGTTGGGTAGCAACCTTCCCCATTTCTGGAAGAGTGACAACCCCGGTGAATCCGGGTTGGAATCCAGAGTCAATGCCATTGTGGTCCAGTTTCACAAAGATTTCTTCCGGGAAGAGATCCAATTCTACCCTGAATTTCACGCGATCAACGAACTGCTGAAAAGGTCGTCCAAGGGCATCCATTTCAGTCATCCTGCCAATGAAAAAATGGGAAAAATGATGAAGCGTTTGCTGAAATTAGATGGATTGGAAAGAATCCTCCATTTCATCAAACTGATGGATTATATGGCACGATCGGAACATTACCGGATTCTGGCGAGCAAGTCCAATGTGCTGGAAGAACAAAAGGAGGTAGGGCAAAGACTCGACAAGATTCTGCATTTTATCACCACCAATTACCAGCGAAAGATTTCGGAGGAGGAAGTTGCCAATAAGGCAGGAATGGCGACAGCAGCCTTTTGCCGCTATTTCAAGGAGAAGACGGGAAAAGGTTTCAGCCATTTCGTGACGGAAATGCGGATTGGGTACGCCTGTAAACTATTGATAGAGAATAATTTTTCGATCTGCCAGATCTGTTTTGAGAGTGGCTTCAACAATATTTCCAATTTCAACCGAAGGTTCAAACGACAGACCGGGTGCACTCCTGGTACCTATCAGCAGCAGTTTATTCGGGCAAATTCAGAAAAGATGATTTCAGCTGGCTTATTATTCGGATCCTCACTAAAAATATGAATTAAAGAATCATTCCAGGTGAAATACTTCTTCCATGTTTGCCCACCATTCACCTGCAGCACGACTGGATACGGGTCTCTGCATGGGTTCCATGATGGCCCACCACTCTTGCGTTTTAGGATCAGCAGCCATTTTAGCCATATCTGCGGCAAAATCATCCCCTGTGTATTCCATGTAGGCAAATAACATGTTGTTTTTGTAGTAGATGGAATAATTGGAAATATTGCATGCTTTGATCATTTCAAGGACTTCTGGCCATACCGCAGCATGGTAACTCTTATAAGTTTCCAAAAGGGCCGGATCCACTCCGATTAGTTGTCCGAATCGTCTCATTGGTAGTTGTATTTATTGTTGGTTCAGAAAGTTTGCGATAAGAAGCGAAATGGCAAGAAAAACAGAAAGGTGTCTTTCACCTTGATTTTATTTTGAGCGATTACAACAGCACAAATTCATAGATCCCTGGGACACCTGAAAAATCTTTTAGTACGATCTTTACGTTTTGTGCAGTGAATTTGGGAAGCTTGATTTCAGCCTTATTACCTATCGTTTTCCCTACATAAACGGTCTTCCAACCTTTTCCGGTCAAGTACTGGATTTCAAAAGCGTTGATGGCATTACCTTTTTCATAAATAATGGCCTTGGATATCTTTTCCGCTTTACCCAGATCGATTTCTGCCCATGGAGTCTTGTCATCCTTGGCAGGTGCCCAGTATTGACCGACCCAGTCACCATTGTTGATGGAAGTGATCCCTCTCCAGTGCGGATCAGGATTACTGGACGCTGTCGCCTTTTTGTTGTATGTCAGGGATTGGGAGCTGATTTCCATTGGTTTAATGCTCATCACGCTGCCTGTTGTTTCAATCTCAACAAGGGTATTGATAGGTTGCAAGGATTCACCTGCAAATTCCAGTATTGTTTTATCCGCTTTTTTACTGACTTTGATTTTTCCGCCGGTCGCCAGCTTACAATTTTTAATTTCCACTCCAAAATCAGGCAATTCAATTCTCACCGATTTGCCATTCCATTTGAGAATATGCAGATAGATGGTGTTTCCCTTACGGGTACTTACCCCCCAGTCGGTGGGTTTGAAAGGACCACCGCGGGTGCCGTAAATGGAATAGCCATATTTCCCAAGCCATTTCCCCATCTCTTCCAAACGATCGACCTGTAAGGGTTCGATGGTGCCGTCAGGTTTTGGCCCAACATTAAACAGCAGGTTTCCGTCACCACCAGCGGTACGGATCAAGGTGTGCAGACACTGCTCCAGTGTTTTGACTTCGTCATTTGGTTTCCATGCCCACTGGTTGGCTATCGTCATGCAACTTTCCCAGGGCCGATCATTCTGGAAACCACCAACACGCTGTTCGGGCGTATCAAAATCACCCTTGGCTCCGGTACGGTTATTGATGATGATATCGGGCTGAATAGTGTGGGCAAAATCAATTACACCCTGACCACGGATCGCATCGAATCGCTGGGGGACATCGAACCAAAGTACGAAAAGTGGACCATAGTTCAACAATAGTTCGGCGACTTGCTTTTTCAGGTAGGTGGTGTAGGCATCCAGATCGTAGGTGGGTCTGGTTATTGTGCCGCCCGGACTTGTTAACGGAAAATCGGGGTTGTGCCAGTCGGTTGTAGAATAATAGGTACCAAAGGCAATACCCTGCTTTTTACAGGCTTCAGCAAGTTCCTTGACGACATCCCTTCCCAATGGAGCATGCATCACATTAAAGTCTGTTTGCCGTGTATTCCACAAGCAGAATCCATCGTGGTGTTTGGTTGTCAGGATGATGTATTTCATTCCAGCTGCCTTGGCAATGGTCACCCATCTATTGGCATCGAACAGCGGAGCATTGAATTGCTTGTAAAGTTGATCATACTCCTCGGTAGGAACTTCTCGTCCACGTGACCAGCCAATCTCTGTGCCTTTTATGGTTACGGGTCCCCAATGGATAAACATCCCGAAGCGGGCATCTTTCCAGTCTTCAATTCTTTGCTTGTTATTGGTCGAATTTTGTCCAAATGAAGTAAAAATTGAAAGTACAAGTATCAGAATAATATTAATTTTTTTCATTTCGATCCATTTTTGGAGATTAAAACATATCTCTTAAATAATTATATCTCAATATTTTTAATATTCCTTACCAACTTCTGCAAGACGATTTAGCACATTATCATCCATTAAGCCATCCCTGTTTGGAGCACAATTAAGCAGAAAGTTACAGTTTCTTTTCTTCAGGATAGCCAGATGCCTGTTGACAATGTTGTCGACAGACATGAGTTTTTCCTTCGGGAACTTTTGCTTCCAAAACCAGGCGCTTTGAATGGTTGGACCTTGTTGGGCGGCATACTTGTTTCCGGGTGGAGCCCATTCATCGTTCCAGGGCTCTTCATAATGGAAAAAATCCACATTCTTGTATACCGAATCCTGTGGCAATCCCCTGCGCAACTGGTAATGATCTGTGATCAGCAGCTCCGGCTGGAGTGATTTGACATAATTATAAATTTCATCCCTGTCCGATTGTTTCCATACAGTCCCGCAATTACCCCATCCATCGAAAGTAATCGAGCCAATCTTTCCATAGTTGGTCAGCAATTCCTTCAACTGTTCCTTGATAATGATCAGGTCTTTTGGATGAAGTTCCTTCTCAATACCCATGGTCCTATCCCAGATCGAAAAATAGAAATGAGGTTCAATACCACGGCTTCGGAAGGCCTCACAGAACTCTCTGACAACATCGCGGCCGGCAATAGCGCTGGATGCAACATCATAGGTGGTGGTCTTGCTATCCCACAAGCAAAAACCATCGTGGTGCTTGGTGGTGAGCACAGCATATTTCATGTGGGCACTCTTGGCTGCATCGGCCCATTGGTAGCAGTCGAGTTTTGCGGGATTGAAGGAGTGTGGATCCTGTCCGGGCTCAACCCACTCCTTTTCATGAAATGTACCCATGTTGAAATGGATAAACATGCCAAATTTCAGCTTACAAAAATCTCTTCTGAGTCTTTTTTGTGATTTTGTGCCGGCATAAGTTGCACTTAAAGAAATAAGAATCAGGACAACAAGTCCAATCAGGCTTCTGGCTTTCATTCGAAAATATAAATTCTCAATCAATTAAATTTCTGTTGTTGAATTCATTCACCGCATCAAACATAGCCACGATATTTTCCGGCGGAACATCCGGCAGAATATTGTGCACCGTATTGAAAACAAATCCTCCACCCTTTGAAAATATCTCCAGTCTTTCGAAAACCTGGTTGCGGATCTGTTCCGGCGAACCATTGTTTAAGGTGCCAACGGTTTCGATGCCACCACCCCAGAATGTGCAATTCTGACCGAATGCTGCTTTCAGAAAATCAGGGGCCATGTTGTAAGCATTGGTCTGAACCGGATTGAAAACATCAATACCTGCCTCGATCATGTCTGGCATGAAGAGTGAAATTGAACCACAGGAATGAATGAAAGTCCGCATATTACTGTGTGATTTAACATAATCGCACAGTATTTTGTGTCTGGGTTTGAAGAGATTCTGATAGGTTTCGAGATCCATAAAGGGGCCGGAACTCATGCCAAGATCATCTCCGAAGCGAATGATATCAACGATATCTCCCACGGCTTTGCACACCTTTCCAAGCGTTTTCAGGTGTCTTTCCAGAAGCTGATCCAGCAATTTTTCCACGTTCTCCGGATCACAGATCAGGTCCATCAAAAAATTGTCCATTCTCCTAAGAAAAGTACCCCATTCAAAAAGATTGCACCCGCAAACCACCAGCAAGGCTTTGTCGGTACTTTGTCTCAGTTTTAGTGTTCGTTCGCGGAGCTGTTCCCAGAAATCATCTTCGCCGGCGTGGTCCCAGGGACTGTGTGCATCCCGGGCCCACATAATCCGGTTCATCTCAGCATCCAGGTCAGCATAGTTTTCGGGGTATCCGTCTGCATATGGGAAATAGGTTTGGTCAAAGAAGGTGGCACCGACGGGCATCCGTGATAAAATACTTTTACCATCGTCGTCGTAAGTCACGAAGGAACCATCCTCCAGTTTTGTTGGTCTGAACCACTTGGGATAGTAGGCTGGATCGCCGTTGGCAAGCGTGGTAGGGATCCAGTCTTCCTTACGATCGTTGAAAGTGCGGCCGATATCGAGTACATCCACCCCAAACTGGTCAAGAATGGAGAGATCAGGTTGAGCCAGTTGCTGGACAACATCATATACCAGCACAGGCAAATCTGTTCGGCCGAGGTATTTGAGCAAATTACTGTAGGCGATGGCGGAAATACCCGAACTTGGGGTTGCACCCAGATCAACGGGAACCTTGTCGGAGATTTGGTGGTTGATGGCTGCTATAATGTGGTCACGCGAGGTTGTCATATTATTGAATATCAATTTTAAATATATAATAAACCGAATAAATCATTCAGGATGCTTCCTGCTACAGCATGCATTTTACATCGACCCACTGATACCAATCAAAAATGACGATGCGATGATGATCAGCAGTGAGCCAATCATCAGTAAATAAATTTTGGTGGGAGCGCCTTTCCATTCTTTCCGGATCAGTCCCCAAATAGTTGCACAAACGATGGTCAATGCCATAAGGATTCCCCAGGATGTGAAAGTGTAGGGTCCCATTTTGCTCTTGCCCATGCCATAAACTATTAGTTGACTGAACCACAAGAGTCCGGCCAGCAGACCATACATGAAATTCAAGGCAAGGATCCGTGAACTTGCAGCTTGAAGGTAGTTTTTGAACGTTTTGTTTTTTATTCCAAGGTAGAAACACCAGATGATGGTGGTAACAAATGTGCCGGCGAACAAAACCACAAAGAGAGGCATCATGGAAAACAAAGGATCTACTCCCTGCTTCGCAGCAATTTCTGCCACCGGATTTCCCTGTTCGAAACCCAGAGACATCGCTGACCCGGTAAAACCAACCAAAACGGCCGCCATGGCTCCTTTAATCAGGTTAAACTCACCGATGCTCTCTTTTTTCTTTGCATCTGACATGATTTTATCTTTCATGATTCCTGACATGGCAGAAATGGCAATTCCAAAACCAGCTATCACAATACCTAAAATCAGCATGGTTCCCCCTTTCCCTTGCATCATGATGTGCAGCCTGCCATCGATTGCCGGAGGGATAAGTGTCCCTATGGCAAGCATTAATCCAAGGGAAAGCGCATATCCAAGCGACAAACCAAGGTAGCGTAAAGCGAGCCCGAATGAGAGGTTGCCTACACCATATAACATACCCAGAAGAAAGACTGTCAGCAATGTTCCCGGAGGCGTCAATTTGATGATCTGCATAAATCCCGGAGCAAAAATCAGGCAGGCAAGCAACGGAAACAGGACATAGGCACCCACACTGAATATCATCCAATAGGTTTCCCAACTCCAGCCTTTGATTTTTCCGAAGGGAACAGCAAAGCTTCCTGATGCAAATGCACCCAGTGCAATCAATAAAATTCCTGATAAGATTCCTACATTCATTTTGTCTGGCTATTTGTTTCCTGATCGGTTTCAGTGGGACTGTCAAGCTGATCAGGATTGTCATTCAAACTAACAAAAATGTCTGCTTCCAAATTTGTACATTTAAGGCAATTATTTGCACTATCCCGTGATATATTCAAATTTAATATCCTATTTTTAAAAAATATCGTGAATATAAAACCCTCATTTAAAAAGGTATGTATTTAGAACAAATAAGCGAATCGCTTACATTCCACCTGCAAAATATTGCATTTTTACGATTTGACCGGGATTATAGCTACAAAGACATTATCAGTCCATTCACCAGAATGTATCTCATTACCGAAGGGTGTGGATCGCTGGTGATCGGAAATAAAAAGTTAGCGCTGGAGGCGGGACAATTGTATTTGATTCCGAGTTTCACTTCGTGCACCTACCATTTCAGTGCTGAATTAGCTCATTACTATATACATTTCAGCATAGACCAGCCAAATGGATTAAATCCGTTCAATCTTTTTTCCGTATCAGGTAAAGTTGCTGCAAGCGATCTGGACAAGCAACTCTTTATTACATTATTGCAACTTAATCCAGACCTTCAACTTCCTCACCATCACCCCAATGTTTATCAAAACAAACCCTGGATGAACAAGAAGGTGAATTTTCTGACCGCAAGCAGACATTTGGAAACCATTGGCATTTTGAAACAACTTTTTTCTCATTTTTTGGAACCTGGCGAAAATTATCAGGTTTCCAATATGCTAAAATTCAATATTCAACCAATTCTCCTGTATATCAGAAACCACATACAACAAAATATAACCGTTGATGAACTGGCTGAGATAGCCTGCTTCTCTAAAGACCATTTTTCAAGAGTTTTTAAAGCAATTACAGGGAGGTCGCCTTGTGACTATATGATCTGTCAGCGCATTGAACGAGCTCAGTACTTGTTATTGACCACGGATCTGGCACAAAATGTGATCATTGACCAGACCGGATTTAGAAGTGCTTCCTATTTCTCAAGAATCTTCAAAAAGCACACCTCTTATACACCCGTACAATACAGATTGCAAAGGGGTTGAATAATTTAAATCATGTATTTCAGGTATTTTACCAGAAAATGGTAAAGGACACTTGATGGTCACGATTCCAAGTACCTTTACCACTTCTGTGAACTTCAACACAGGTTTAATATTATTCCACCTGCGATCAAATTCTGTTACCTATTTCTTGAATTCAATCTTAAAGGTTACGACTGGCCATTCCGGAAGTTTGGCCGGTTTGGAAATAACCAGCGCATCTGCTTCCTGTTTCCAGGAAAGCTTTTCACTGCTGCCCAAAATTTTAATAGAGGCAACTTTCTTGATTGAAACAGTCGATTTGGATCCCAACGATACAATTTTCACTTCTGCGGAAGGGATTCCCATGCAAAATGCATAGAGTGTCTCCCCTTTGGTGGTAAACCGAATATCACTCGAAGCATACGGTCTGACATCTTTCACCCCTCCAAATCTACCCTTTTCCTGATTTTTAAGGGTAGTGGGTCCTTCTCCATAGATTTTCCATGGACGGGTTCCATAGATGGCTTCCCCGTTTGCAGGAGTCCAGGCAGCAATCTCCTTCAGAATATTCATCACATCGGGCTCAAGATCCCCTTCAGGAGTCTGCACGACATTCAGCAACAAGTTGCCGTTCTTGCTGACGATGTCGACAAGCATCTGGATCACCTGGGTACCGGTCATGTACTTTTGGCCAGTCCGGTAGTACCAGTCGCCAATGGAGGTATCCGTTTGCCAGGGATAGGGACTGATGGAATCCATGGCGCCCCGCTCGAGATCCTGGACCCAGCGGCCTTCAGAAGCACGAAGCTTGCAATTGTAGACGGCTTCCAATTTTCCGCCGTTTTTGGCGATATCCTGGTTGTAAAAATGGGCAAGCATCGTTCTGCCAACCTCCCCGAAAGGCAATTCGCTGTCGGAATAGAGCAGATCGGGATGGTAGGTATCAATCAGTTCTGAGATAAATGCCAGCCAATTTTTCTGGTTTTCAGGATTGGTGGTTAACCAGGCTTTGTCGTCTGCGGCAGTTTTAGGATGGTAGAGCTCTTCAAATTCTGGATTGACCCCATCGTAGGGAACACCTGCCATCGGCCCCTCCTTATCGGCGCCGCGGCTGGTCTGAAACCAGGTATAGCTTGCGCCCAGATGTTCTGATACCCCGAAACGCAATCCCTCCTTTTTTGCAGCCTTCTGCCACAATCCAACGACGTCTTTTTTCGGTCCCATGTTCACGGCGTTCCACTTGTGGATTCTGGAATCCCAGAGAAAGAAATCGTCGTGGTGGGTACCCATGCTGACAAAGTATTTGGCTCCAACTTTTTTGTACAGAGCCATCAATTGTTCGGGATTCCATTTTTCCGCTTTCCACAAGGGGATAATATCCTTGTATCCGAATTTGGAGGGATGACCATAGTGCGCCATGTGGTATTTGTAATCATCACTACCCTCCTGATACAATTTTTTGGCATACCAGTCACCCTGTCGGGGAACGGCCTGCGGGCCCCAATGCGCCCAGATACCGAACTTCGCATCCCGAAACCATTCAGGATAGGTATACTGTTTGAAAGATTCCAGGGTTGCCTCAAACTTCTGAGCCTGTAACTGCCTGGAGGTCGTTATGCTGAGTACGATGGTCAGCACAACCATACCTGCTGTTGAATAAAATTTTCCTTTCATTTTTTTTCTATTTAGTTAATTCAATATTTGTTTCTATTTTTTTCGGTTGGATAATCTCCTCCAATGACCTTTCGAATTCGAGCTTTGCCACCAGAACTGTGTTGGATAATTCATTAACAGGAAGGTTCCTCAACCGTAGATAAGGTTGTTGGGATGCATGGTCGCTGGGGCATAAGTTAACTACACAATCGACTTTTTTACCTGTATTCAACAAGGTCGCTTTGATCGGCAATACACTGATGGGCTTCAATTTTATTCCATCACCTACAGGCATCTTGTTCAGATGAATGTACAAGGTACGATCATTTTTTGTAACAAAAACGCCTGGAATACCCAATAGCTCAGAATCCGGCAAAACCTTGGCAAATGATTCTTCTACAGCAGATTTCCATTTTCCAATGCGTCGCAGGATTGCCGCCGATTCTTTCGGAATAACTCCTTCACCCGTCGGTCCTACATTCAATAAATAGTTGGCGTCCCGGGCCAGGTATTTGTCGATACTGCTTATCAGATGGCGGTCTGAATAATAATCTTCATCCTTTTTGAATCCCCAGCTCTCCATTCCTACCGACTGACAAGCTTCGACCGGTTTTTCAAAAGCCCTGGCATCGGTAGCCGGATTGTCATAGTCCCTTTCAGGAGTACCAAAATCGCCCTCGTCAAACCCGCGGTTGTTGATGATGGCCTTCGGTTGCAGTTTTCGGATCATCGCGTTGATGGTTGGGTCTTTGTAAACCGGGACATTCATATCCCACCAAAATCCATGAATCTCCCCATAATTGGCGCAGAGTTCATGAACTTGCTCTTTTAAAAAATACAAGTATTTGTCCCAGTCAGGGGAATCCTGAGCCTGGGGTTGAAGCTCGTGGTGACGCCCTAGGTTGGGATAGTTGGGGTGGTTCCAATCGGCAATTGAATAATAAAAGCAAAGAGGTATTTTTCGTTTGTGACAGGCGTCCGCCAACAGACCTACCACATCCTTTTTGTAAGGTGTATTCATGGTGTTAAATCCCGTTTGTTTGGTGTCCCACAAACAGAATCCATCGTGGTGCTTGGTGGTGATTGTGATGTATTTCATCCCCGCTTCTTCCATCAGATCGAGCCACGCTTCGGGATTAAATTTTACGGGATTCCATTGATCGGCCAGTTTCATATATTCGGTTCTTGGGACCCTTGCCCTCCATTGATGCTGCTCGTGCCATCCTGGAATAGAATATAATCCCCAGTGAACAAACATCCCATAACGAAATTCAAAAAACCAGTCCCTGCCATCTCCAAAACGGGGAATAACAGACTTATTGGTTCCAGACTTATCCGCTAAAAAAGGTTCATGTTCTGGAATCGCCTGCACCCAATCCGGTATCAGGGATGTTGCTGCAAGTCCGGCTGAGGATTTGATGAGCTCTCTGCGTTTCATTCGTATTTATTTATTAGTTGTTTGCACACAGCAATTGGCAACAAAAAAAAATTAAAATTGAACCACAATTTTCATCACTTTGCCAGGATTAGCAGCCCATTCGGCAAATGCAGCTGGCGACTCTTCCGGCTGTATTATTCTGGTAATCATATCATTTAAAGGAAAGATTCGCCGCTTAAGATAACTAACAACGGCCTCAAAATCTGCAGAAGCCGCATTTCTCGAACCCATGATATCAAGCTCCTTCAGAACCCACAATCTTGTCGCAAATGGAATCTCCTCTTTGGCGTATCCGATGCAGACAATACGGGCTGCAAATGCGGCCTCCTCAATGGCTGCACGATAGGTAACCGGATTTCCTGCCGCTTCAACGATCACGTCGGGTCCGTTTCCTCCGGTGATCTCTTGCAAGGCATCATGCAAATTAGTAGTTAGTGAGTTGATACAGAAATGGGCTCCGATTTCCCGTGCCATTTTCAATTTCTGGTCGTCGATATCCACCGCAATTACTTTTGCACCCCGCATGGCAGCGCAGATGATCGCACCTGATCCAATCATTCCGCAACCGAATACCAGAACA
This sequence comes from uncultured Bacteroidia bacterium, assembly GCA_903854235.1. Lineage (GTDB taxonomy): Bacteria > Bacteroidota > Bacteroidia > Bacteroidales > Prolixibacteraceae > CAINVV01. The sequence goes on from CAINVV010000286.1 coordinate 12,653, forward strand.
TTATCTTTTTCAGTAACTCTTCCGCGGTTGATGGCATGGAATCCGACAGTGAGTGGCTCTACCATGGCCAGCTCTTTGTCCGACAATTTTTCGTCGACGATCAGTTTCTGCCAGGGAACCACAATGAACTCCTGCATCGCGCCTTCGCGCTGAACACCTAGCGTCTGGTTAAACTGACAAGCGTTGAACCTTCCCTGTCTGCAAGAGGCACACTGACCGCAGTTGGTGTAGGGGACTACAGTCACTGCCTGTCCTACCTTGTAATTCCCAGGGACCTCATCACCTATTTCCGCCACAACTGCCGAAATTTCGTGACCCGGCACCCGGGGAAAGCTTACCAGTGTATTCTTCCCTAAAAAAGTATTCAGATCGGATCCGCAAAAACCGACATATTTGACTTGCAGCAAAACCTCTCCCCTGCCCGCAACCGGTTTGGGAAGATTTGTGATTTGAACCTGCAGCGGTGAAACTATTTGAACTGCCTTCATGTATGATGTTTAATTTGTTTCTAATCGTGATAGGGCTATTGGATGTTAGCTGTTAGCTTTTGGCTGTTGGCATCAACATTAATACCTTTCCACTCTCACCTCTCAACTCTTAACTTATATATCCTCTCAGCATTACCACCCATAATTTGATTCTGTTCGAACTGAGACAATGCGGTAATCTCTCTTCTCACCAGGTTTACCCAATCCAGGTAAGTAGTCGCGACCAGACAAACCGGCCAGTCTGAACCAAAAAGCAACCGCTCGGGTCCAAAAGCCTCCAGAACCACTTCAAAATAGGGATGCAACTGGGTGTCGGTCCAGTCTTGAAAATCAGCCTCCGTTACCATTCCTGATAATTTACAGTGCACATTTTCCCGTCTGGCCAGTTCCAGGATGCGCTCTCTCCAGGGGGACAGTTCATTCCGGCCAATCAATGGTTTGGCAATATGATCCAATACAAATATCTGGTCCGGATGGAGGTCCACAAACTTGATCGTATTGGGAAGCTGGCTTTCCAATACCAGGATATCATACACCAAATTCTGTTTTTTTAGTTGCTCAATTCCCCTGTTAAAATCAGCTCGAAGGATGAAATCAGGATCCGGTTCTCCCTGAATCACGTGGCGGATCCCTTTAAGCATATTCTCACCGGCATATTTTTCCAAACTAGCATCCAGTTGCGGTGCTGCGAGCGGAAGCCAGCCTACAATGCCCTTGATAAAATCGTTTTGACGGGCCTGGTCCAGCAGCCATTCCGTCTCTTCCTCTGATTGCCGTGCCTGTACCGTCACAACACCATCGATTCCCGAGGCACGAATGACCGGCTCCAGCATCCCCGGCAGGAAATTGGTCCGGATACTTTGCATCGATTCATCGATCCAGTCAAACTCAACCGGATCGTAATGCCAGAAATGCTGATGGGAGTCAATTATCATAATTTATTTTTTTGCTGTTTATCAGAATAAAGGAGAATTGGTGCCCCCTTTAGCCACCCAATCTCTACATTTGAAATATACCAGTTCTTCCCTTGCGTATTGTTCCCCTGGAAGAAAAGGTAGTCACTCCCTACAGGATTTTTAAAAATATGCGGATGGCCAGACTCGCTTGAATTCCATTCACCAGGACTGCCATTCTTTAGAAAAGGCTCATTTGAGATCCGTCTCCAATGAATACCATCTTTGCTTTTTGCCACTCCTATTTGCTGCGGGGCATTGTTGTAAGCGCCTGCATAGAATAAAAACAGCTTGCCATTTTTGCTGATAACAGAAGGTGCTTCCAAACAATCCTTCTCCCATGGCAATTCTGGTTTAAGCATAGGTTCAGTGACGGAGATATTTTTCCAGTCAGATCTGTTAAAATCCGAATTGCCCGGAGCGA
>CAINVV010000287.1 GCA_903854235.1 uncultured Bacteroidia bacterium
CAGACGTGTGCTCTTCCGATCTAGCCCGGATGATGGCAAGAACGTGTAGATCGTCAATTTTAGAGAGCCTTGCCTCGTAGTGCCTCAATTCACCTGGAAAGTTCATTTCCAACTGATGGGTTATCAATTCATTGGTTTTCAGGCAATCGGCCAGCAAACCCTTTAGGATGACTTCTTCATCTGGATTGAAGAGATGGCTGAGGGAAGCTCCAACGACCTCTTCCTTGTTCAGAAAGAGGTTTTCTGCTTCCGAGGCAAAGAAATCGGTGAGGGTGCCCTTGTTGTCAACGATCAGAATGATGTCAGGCATCGCATGAAGGACGGCATTCAGTTTGGAGGCCGTATAGATTCGGTCTCTTTCGTTGTTGATGATATCCGTAACATCCTTGATCACGACCAACTTCCCTTGTCTGATTTTGCCGGAGTCTTCAAGTTCCAATAATTGAATGTCAAAGAAGGAATGGATTCCGCCTTCCAGGCGCTGCAATTCAATTATTCCTGTCTGGTGGTGTTGGATAAAATGCAGCATCTCGGGCCAGGAGGAGATCGAAGCAGGAATTCCCTTGCCCAGATCCTTGTTCGACAACTGGTAGTGAAGGGCGGCTGCCTGGTTAAAATCGATGAGCCTGTAATTCAGGTCGAATACAAGCACACGTTCCTGTATCTTCTCAAATAATTTTGTCCGGGCAATCGGCACCAGTTCAAACAGTTTGAACCGAACCAGTGCGATGTATACAAAAATCCCCGTTAGGGTAAACGTAAAGGAAACCGGATCAATTCCAAATGGGATCAGGTGCATCTGGTAGGCCAGGTAGCCGGCAAAAGGAAAGGTGGTTGCCAGTAGCAGGAAAAGAATTTGTCGCCTGTAGATGGAAGTGGAATTTCTCAATACAATACCCAGAATGATCAGTGCGAACAACATGGTTAGTATAACATAAACCTGTTGAACAAAATACCAGAGAGCAGGAGTAAAGGAGAAGGCAGGAAACGGTCCGAACGAACTCATGGTTGCCTGGACATAAAAGAGATGATGGCTCTCGTTTGTGAATACCAATATCAAAGATGTAAGCGGAATAAAAAATATTAGAAGGTAGTTCCTCAGATTCAGCCATTTTTCACGTCCACTGAAATGAAGGGCGAATATCAGGTAAAAGGAGGATAAAAAAGGGATACCCAGGTATTCGCAACGGTAAAACCAGGTGATCTCTTCGATGGTTTTGAAGGAGATTTCGAAGGAATAAAAGAAAGAATAAATGGCATTGGCCAAAAAAAGCAATACGACATATTTTGTTTGGACCGTGTAGTATCTTTGCCAGAGCATAAACGCCAACACGATCATTATAAGGAATGAAGAAAAGGAGATGAGTGCTAACGGATTGAAGTAAAATGTCGATTCGGGCATCTTGTTACTGCGTCAAATAATTTTGTTAAATTACTAAAACTATTTATTCAAGGATACAGGAGACTTTGATTTCTTTCCTTCCGGGGATGGAACACCCGTGAAAGTCGAAGCTAAAATCCTCTTCACGGCGTATAAAAGTCGATTTTTATTGGTTTTAAATCGAATTTATTGGTTATTCTGGCAATTCCAACTTAACGATGGTGTCCATATGTCGAGGAGTCAGACATACAATTTTTCTCTTCACGAAAGCAAGAAAATCGGCCGAATGATTAGGTAACTCTGACAAGATTTTTTAATTTTGCACTTTTAAAAAGAACAGTTCGAAAATTTAATATTCTTCAAATGGATTTGCTGGAAAAGATCAAGGTAAACGCCGTAAAACTTCAGAACCACATTGTTTTACCGGAAGGTAGTGAATTGAGGACGCTGAAGGCAACCGCTCAGATTCTTCAGGAAAAAATTGCGCGGATTACCCTGCTGGGTAACCCATCTGTCATAGCGGCCATGGCCAAGCAGGAGGGACTCTCCATTGCCGGCGCCAACATTGTGGATCCTACCACGGATGTGAATCGTCAAAAATATGCCGAAATAATGGTAGAACTTCGCGGGAGTAAAGGGTTAACCATTGAAAAGGCCTATGATTTACTAAACGACCCACTCTGTTTTGCGGTTATGATGATCAAGGCCGGTGATGCAGACGGCGAAGTGGCCGGAGCGATCAACGCAACGGGCGACGTATTGAGACCCGCCTTTCAGTATGTGAAGACCCTGCCAGGAGTAACAGTCGTTTCCGGATTGTTCTTTATGATATTCAAGGATAAAACCATTGGCGACAATGGAATGCTTGTCTTTGCGGATTGTGCGGTGATGCCTGATCCAAATGCTACCCAACTGGCTGAAATAGCGGTCACCACCGCCAGGTCGGCCAAATCAATTGCCAACATAGAGCCACGTGTGGCCATGCTCTCCTTCTCCACAAAGGGAAGTGCCCAGCATGAACTAGTCGACAAGGTCGCCAATGCCACCAGAATAGCACAGGAGATGAATCCGGATCTGTTGATCGACGGGGAGATGCAGCTGGATGCAGCGCTTGTGCCGGAAGTGGGTCAGCTGAAATCTCCGGGCAGCAAGGTGGCTGGTCGTGCCAACGTGCTGGTTTTTCCCGGACTCGAATCGGGGAACATCGGTTACAAGTTGGTTCAACGACTTGCCGGTGCAGAGGCCATTGGCCCTGTGCTGCAGGGAATGGCAGCTCCCATCAATGACCTTTCGCGGGGGTGTTCCGTGAGCGACATTGTCAACATGGTGGCCATTACGGCCAACCAGGCAGGTGAAAAAAAGGTATAATATTTTGTATATTTCTGATATTTAAAAGTTTTTAATGGCTGAAATGCTTCGCTACGGAACATGCAAACATTTAAAACCTATATTCCCTTCAAACAAGATTAAATTGCTTCCATGGAAAATATGATTGTAGAGCAGATTGAAGATTTCGGTCTGAGTAAAAAGCAACAACAACGAACCCTGTTTTCTAAGATCGGGGTGATCGGATGCGGGAAAGATGGGCAGAATATTGCCAGAATCGCCAGTTCCTACGGCATCGAAGTAGTTTTCATCGAGTTGACACAGCAGAAGATAGATTTTGCTTACGAGCAACTGGGAAAAGTATTGGACAAACGCATCGAGAACTGGGGAATGACGCAGGGCGAAAAGAAGCTGATTCTTTCGCGGATCAGGGGAAGCCTCGATTACCAGGATCTGAAGGAGTGTGATTTCGTGATAGAAGCCATCCGCGCAGAATCGAGTGCACGGAAAATAACAGAAAGAAAAGAGGTCTTCAGAAAAGTGGAGAAGGTGGTGAGTCCGGATTGCATCATTGCGACCAACTCTACAACCATCATCATTACTGAGCTGGCTTCGGAACTGGAACACAAGGAAAGGTGTGTCAGCCTCCATTTCTTTGTGCAGTCACCGGAGGCGAAAATCTGTGAAGTCGTGAAGGGACTCTACACCTCCGACGAGGTGTACGAAAGGGTACTCACCTTTGTGAAGCTGGTAAACAGGCAGGCTATCCCAGTGGAAGAATCAGCCGGATTGATTTCCATTCGATTGTACACCGCCCTGCTCAATGAGGCTTGCGAAGTACTGATGGAGGGAGTCGGTTCCCTGTCTGACATTGATACGGTCTGGAAAGTTGGATTTGGCATGCGGTTCGGACCTTTTGAGTTGGCCGACATTCTTGGTATCGACAAGATCAACCGCTGGATGGAGAACCTCTATTCCGAATTCGGTGATCCGATGTACATGGCTTCACCCGTCATAAAAAAACTTAACAGGGCTAAGCGTTTTGGCAAGCACGTCTGCTGGGGATTTTATAAATATGACGAAAAAGGACAGGTGATTGGTTCAACTCCTTTGACTTCTGACCGGATTTAAATTTCCGATTGCTTTTGGAAACGGATGGGAAAATCGCATCAAGGGCAATCAAGCAACCTTGATGATCCCATTGTATCATAAAAAAAAATATACAAACCATGAAAATATTAGTACTCAATTGCGGCAGCTCCTCCATCAAATATCAGTTCTTTTCCCTTGAAAACAGTGCTGTGATCGCCAAAGGAATAGTTGAAAAGATAGGGATGAAAGGCTCATTTCTGAAACACGAAAAAGAGGACGGGCAGAAAGTAATGTTTGAAGGGGAGATTCTGGATCACAAGATTGGAATCGAATACATTCTGGGTGTCCTTTCCAGTGCGAAACACGGATGCATCAAAACCCTGGAGGAGATCAGTGCCGTTGGCCACCGGGTAGTGCACGGTGGTGAACTCTTTACGGAGAGTAAACTGGTGAACGAAGAGGTGATTGATGCACTCGAAAAATACACCGAACTTGCTCCCCTGCACAATCCACCAAACCTGAAGGGGATATACGGAATAAGGGCATTAATCCCCTCCATTCCCCAGGTTGCGGTATTTGATACTGCCTTCCATACCACGATGCCCAAGCACGCCTACATGTATGCAATTCCCTATGCTTTGTATAAAAAATATGGAATTCGGCGCTATGGCTTCCATGGAACGAGTCACCGTTATGTTTCGGCCAGAGCCTGCGAAATCCTGGGTGTCTCTTCAAAAGGAATGAAGATCATCACCTGTCACCTGGGTAACGGAGCTTCCGTTTGTGCGATCAAGGATGGCATATCCGTTGATACCTCGATGGGATTTACGCCGCTCGAAGGTCTTGTGATGGGTTCCCGTTCAGGAGACGTGGATATGGGTGCCGTCACTTACATCATGGACAAGGAAAAAATTGGCACCAAATCGGCCTCCATCCTTTTCAACAAACACTCTGGTTTGCTTGGAATCAGTGGAATATCCTCCGATATGCGGGAAATCAGGGAAGCCGCAAACAAAGGTGACGAGCGTTGTTTACTGGCCATTAAAATGTTTGATTACCGGGTCAAAAAGTACATAGGTTCCTATGCGGCAGCCATGGGCGGAGTCGATCTGCTGATCTTTACCGGTGGAGTAGGAGAGAATTCGGATACCAACAGAAGCGGCATCTGTGACGGACTCGAATTTTTGGGAGTTGAACTCGATGAGCAACTGAATGCGGGTTTGCGTGGAATAGAAAGTACCATCAGTAAAAAAGAGGGCAGGGTCAAGGTAATGGTCGTACCTACCAATGAAGAGCTGATGATTGCCATTGATACACAAAGGATTATTGCTGAAATGTAATAGAGTCTTCCAGGGCCCTTCACTCCTTCGAGCAGAATCAGCCGCGACGGGATGGCCATGGCTGGAAAATTAATTAGCGGGTAAATTTCTTTGTGATTCTTTGAATATTACCTTTGTGTCCACGGTAGCCTGAAGCTATTCAACAGACCAAATAACAGACCTTGATGATAAAGAATTTAGCGGATTTATTTTCGACGGTTCTTCAACGACCCAAACGGACCCTGGTAGTCGTCAGTGCCAATGACTCACACTCCATAGAAGCCGCCTACAATGCCGTAACAAGCGGATTAATTCGGGCCAGGCTGATTGGAGACGAAAACTGCATTAAAAAGATTTGTTCAGCGGAGAATTTTGATTCCTCCCTGCTGGAGATCATTCACCAGCCAGACGACCGGCTTGCCGCAACACTGGCGGTCGAAATGATAAGAAAGAAGGAGGGTGACATCCTGATGAAGGGCTTAATCCCCACGGATCAATTTATCAAGGCGATCCTTGACAAGGAAAAGGGATTGCTGGATCCGGGAAATATCCTGAGTCACGTCACCGTGATTCAAAATCCAAACTATCACAAATTGATGATTGTCAGTGATGTAGCGGTATTGCCTCTGCCTGATCTCGGTCAGAAGGTGCAAATGATCCGGTACATGGTTAAAACGGCCTTGGCGCTGGGTATTTCCCTCCCGAAAGTGGCTGTAATTGCTCCAAGTGAACAACTTCTCATGCAGCTTGAATCCTCCAAAGATGCTGCTTTTCTTTCAAAAATGGGCGAGCGAGGTCAGATCAAGGGTTGCCTGATTGATGGCCCGCTGGCACTCGATCTGGCCATCGATCCGGAATCGGCCCGGATAAAAGGGATTGGCGGTGAAGTGGCCGGAGATGCAGATTGCCTGCTCTTCCCCAATTTGGATACCGGAAATGTTTTTTACAAAACCAACATGAAGCTAGCAAAAGCCGAATCGGCTGCCATGCTTGTGGGAGCCAGGGTGCCGGTCGTGCTGACCTCCCGCGGTGATTCGACCCTAACCAAACAATATTCTATCGCATTGGCTTCGCTCGTTTCCTGAAGCTTTGCAACTAAATCCGCATTCAAGGATTTTAACAGAAAAGATTAAATTCAATTTTCCCGGTTACCGGGTGAAAGGTTTACTAAAAACACAATTTATGGATAGTTCAGATCTTGTACGGATTTTGGTAATTAATCCGGGTTCCACTACCACGAAGATTGCCATTTATGAAAATGCCATCTGCATTTATCTGAAAACACTGCATCATTCGATCGAAGATCTCGCGGCTTATCCTTCGATTACGGATCAATATACCTATCGCCGGAACAGCATTTTACATCAACTGGAGATGGAGGGTTTTTCCCTGGACGAGATCCACGTGGTCATCGGACGCGGTGGACTGACCTATCCTCTCGAATCAGGAGTCTACCTGATCAATGCGCTGATGGTCAAGCATTGCAGGGAAGGAGTGATGGGCGTTCACGCCTCCAATCTTGGTTCCATGATAGCCTTTGACATTTCCCAGGAGCATCCTGGCATGCTGGCCCTGATCGCTGATCCCGTCGTGACGGACGAAATGGATGGCATTGCACGCGTTTCTGGTCATCCGCTGTTTACCAGACGTTCTATTTTTCACGCGTTGAATCAAAAGGCCGTTGCCCGTCAGCACGCGATGAAAGTGGGACAGCCCTACGAAGAGCTCGATCTGATCGTCGTTCACCTTGGCGGTGGCATCTCTGTAGGGGTACACCAGCATGGCAGAGTCATCGATGTAAACAATGCCCTCGACGGTGAGGGCCCTTTTTCACCTGAACGAAGTGGTTCACTCCCGGTAGGGGATTTGGTAAAGCTTTGTTTTGGTGGTCAATACACATACCAGGAGGTAATGGCCATGATTTCCGGCAATGGAGGCTTTGTGGCCTACCTTGGCACCAACGATGCGAGGGAAGTCGAACTGGCAGTCAGGCGGGGGGATGAAAAGGCCACTTTTTACCACGAGGCCATGGCCTACCAGATTGCCAAGTACATCGGTGAGATGTCGACGGTCTTGAAGGGAAAGGTGGATGGGATCCTCATTACCGGAGGTATTGCCTTCGACCGAAGAATGATGTCACTGATCAGGGAAAGGGTTGAATTTATTGCCCCTGTATCTGTTTATGCAGGCCAGGATGAACTTAAGGCTTTGGCAATGAATGCCCTGATGGTTGCCAGGGGGGAAGTCGAACCCAGAGTTTATGACATAACAGAGTGAACTAAAGTGACTTCAAAAAAATATCCAGAATGAAAAAACTTTTTTTTCTCCTTTTGCTTTTCATTACCATGTCATCATTTGGTCAGACATTTGTTGCCAATTACGATGAATCCAAAATGCCTGCCTATACGCTCCCGGATCCATTGATTTTTAACGATGGACAGCCTGTAAAAAACAAGGATGACTGGAAGAAAAGAAGGACAGAGCTACTTGATTTATTTGAAAAGGAGGTTTATGGAGAGACCCCTGCCGGGAAAGTTGAGCTTTCCGCGGTGGTGATTTCTGAAAAAAGCGGTCTATTTAATGGGACCGCCATCCGAAAAGAGGTTCAGTTGAAGCTAAAAAACAAAGCGGCGGAAGTAGTGCTCCATCTGCTGATCTACTTGCCGCAATCTGGTAGAAAAGTACCACTATTTCTGGGCTACAATTTCAATGGAAATCATACCGTATCTGCCGATCCTGATATTGCCGTAACACAATCGTGGGTTCGAAACAACCCGGCCCAGGGTATCACGGCAAACAGGTCAAACGAGTCACTGCGCGGGAGCGATGCTACCTCGTGGCCCGTAAGCGATATCCTGGCCAGGGGTTATGGAATGGCTACGCTCTATTATGGCGATGTAGATCCGGATTTTGACGATGGTTTTGGAAACGGCGTCCACGCCCTTTTCCCGGGAAAACGCAACAGTAGCTCGTGGGGGAGCATTGCCGGCTGGGCCTGGGGTCTCTCCCGGGTGATGGACTGGCTTCAAAACGAAAAGAGTATTGATGCAAAAAAAATCATTGTGCTGGGACATTCAAGACTTGGAAAGGCCGCCCTGTGGGCAGGTATCAACGACCTCAGGTTTGCGATGGTGGTCTCGAATGAATCGGGTTGTGGTGGTGCAGCCTTATCAAAGAGGATATACGGTGAAACAGTTGAACGAATCAACAGTTCTTTCCCGCACTGGTTTTGCTTGAATTTCAGAAAATACAACAACAAGGAAGAAAATTTAACTGTTGATCAGCACGAACTGTTGGCGCTGATTGCTCCACGTCCGCTTTATGTCTGCAGTGCCGAAGAGGATCGCTGGTCGGATCCAAAAGGGGAATTTCTCTCCTGTGTGGGAGCCTCTCCTGTCTATCGGCTGCTGGGAAAACAGGGGTTTCCTACTCTTGAATTTCCGGGTTTGGAGCAGCCTGTAACCGGTACGATAGGTTACCACATCAGGCCTGGAAAGCATGATATCAAGCCATATGACTGGAAATGCTTCATGGATTTTGCGGACGGATTTTTCAAAAAATAGCATGGAAGCAACTTTAAGGTATATATTATATATTTGGAGAAACCAATCATAGATGGCGAATCGTGTCCTGTTCCTTGTTATAATTTTCACCTCGGTATATGCTTACCGGGCCGATTGTCAGGTTTCCTACGGCGGCACGCCGGCATCCTTCAGTTTGTTGAAAAGTGCTGCATTGCCTGTCCCGGTCATTGAGATGACACCCGTCAGCAATTTCGATCTTCAGTTTAGTGAAGTTCAATCCAAAAACCAATTTAAGAAACAGAAGTTTGCGAAAGCCTTTGATGTGGACATCAGTCCGGCAAATGCCGGCATCTGGACCAAGGCAGATGGGATGAAGATCTGGCGGGTCGACATTCTTTCCAGGGGCGCCTATTCGCTGAATATCCTATTCGACCGCGCTATTCTTCCTACAGGTGCCTCCATATTCATCTATTCTCCGGATCATCAAACCATAAGGGGAGCTTTCAATGCCAACAATGAACAATCTTCCGGGATGCTTCCCATTTTCCCCTTGCAAGGTGATGAAATTGTGGTGGAGTACGACGAGCCCGTCACGGCTTCAACGGCAGGAGACCTTCATATTTCAACTGTGAACCATGGTTACAAGAACGCCATCGGAACACGTCCGCTGGGCGAATCCGGTGTCTGCAACCTGGATGTTTATTGCCAGAGTGCCTCGGTAGTGCTGAAGGAAAAACAGGCCGTCGTTCAGTTGGTCATTGCCGGGACGGATCTATGTACAGGTACCCTTGTCAACAACTCCAAACGGGATAAAACTCCCTATCTCATTACCGCAGGTCACTGTATTTTTACTGCCCTGGATGCACAGAAGACGGTCTTTTCCTTCAATTACGAAAGTCCCTTCTGCGGTCAAAACGGAAGCACAAACGGTTATGCGGATCAAACTCTTTCTGGCTCTATTCTTCGTGCGCGTTCAGATTCTCTTGATTTCGCGCTGGTTGAACTGGAATCGATGCCACCACCCGAATACAGACCCTATTTTGCCGGATGGGATCACAGTAAGACGATTCCCCTTTCAGCCCGGGCCATTCATCATCCCAAGGGAGACGTCAAAAAAGTATCCATTGATTACAACCCTCCCGGGATTGCCTCCTACAGCACGGTTGGCCGTGTTCCGAACGGATTCTGGTGGATCAAAAAATGGGATCTGGGGACCACGGAAGCAGGCTCCTCTGGCGGTCCTTTATTCAGTGATGCCAACCTGATGATTGGTTCATTGACCGGTGGTACGGCCACCTGTGATCACTCTACAGACGATTATTTTTCCATGATGGCCTACCAGTGGGATTATTCCTCCATCACAAACGGTCAGCTAAAAAGATGGCTTGATCCATTGAATTCGGGAATTACCAAACTGGAAGCCATGGACCCCTATACCACTCCCGCTTCTTGCAGCCAGTTTTCGGATGTCAATCCTGATGAAAAATACCTGCTCAGCAAACTCGTGAATGGCAGAGGTTATGTAACGGGTCACAATTCACTGCGAGTATCCAGTTATGCCCAGGAATTCAAGACCACACAAAATACCACCCTCGCTGCATTCTCGGTAGCTTTCGGCAAAGCCATCAGCAGTGTGAATAACAGCAACAGCAATGTGGTGTTCCAGATTTACGGAGCCGATGCAAATACCGGGGTACCTGGTACCATTTTGAAATCCATCACGGTGCCGATCAAATCACTTACTTCCGGCGCCATGAATTTCTTTGTACTCGATCAACCCCTACAGGTAACAGGCAAATATTTCATTGGTTACGACATCAATTACAACAATCCGACCGATACCGTCGCCGTAGACCACTCCGTTGCCCGCACAAGTAGTGACCAGAACAGGGCTTATTGTCTCAGCAATGGAAGTTGGGAACCCTTGTACTGGGTTCCTGAAATCAATTTAAAGACTTCGCTCCTGATCAATTCCTATGGATGCGGAACCACCTTTCTGCCCGTGACACCGGACCCCACACCGGCAGGCAGTAAACAATTTACAGTCTACTACCCGAATGACCCCACACTTCAACTTCTGTACCTGGTCAATACCGGAAAAGAGGAGTTTGGCCGGGTCAGCTTTTATGATCTTCTTGGACGAAAACTGTCCGAAACGCAAAGGATTCTTTCAAATACCCCTATGGAACTCGATTGCAGCCAACTCGCTTCATCGGTTTATTGCATTGGAATTGAAACCTTGTCGAAGAAGGAGGTAATTAAAGTCAGGTATATCAGAAGCAGGTAATCCAATGATTTATACAGACCCCAGAAATCGTAGTATGCTTGAAAGAGCGATTGTTTTCATCCTGCTGATTGGTTGTTTTTTTGGGTGTATTACTGATCCAAAAAACAAGAAGTCGCCAGATTCGACAGTTGGCAAATATTACAATTCTTCTGCAACTGGTTTTTCCATCGAAGATTTTGGTGCCTATCAAAAATTGACGGTAACCGATCCCTGGCAGAAATCGAAGAACAATCAATTTGACTACTATTTGGTCGAAAAGGGAAGACCCTTCCCTGAAGTGCTCAAGGGGAAACAGGTTTTTCAGACGCCGCTGCACAACGTGATCTGCCTTTCCACCACACACATTGGATTCGTAAATGCTTTGGGGGAGATTGATGCGGTAACCGGACTGTCGGGTAGTGCCTATGTGTCGAACGAAGCTGTCAAGAAGGGATTGGCCGAAAATCGTATTCATGAGGTTGGCAACGAGCGGGGACTCAATTATGAAATGATTCTTCAATTGAGGCCAGAGGTGGTTTTTGCCTATGGCGTAGGTTCCGAAATAGGTGCCCAAATTAACAAGCTCCACGATCTCGGAATACCGGTGGTTCTGGTGGGAGAATACCTCGAACAGAGTCCATTGGCGAAGGCCGAATGGATCAAATTTTTAGGCGCTTTCTTCGGGAAGAGACGTTTGGCCGACTCTGTCTACGCCAATATCCGGCTACGGTATGAGAACATCCGAAAGGAGGTAGCCAAAGAAAAGGAAAACCCAATTGTTCTAACCGGTCTGCCTTTCAAGGACACCTGGTGGATGGCCGGAGGACAATCCAATTTAGCCGAACTGATAGCCGATGCCGGTGGAAATTATTTATGGCGTGAAAATTCATCCAAAGAGGCATTTCCCGTATCTTTGGAGGAGGTTTTCATGCGTGCATCGAAAGCAGATTTCTGGATCAATTGTGGCAGTGTAGGAAATATCAACGAATTAATGGCTTTCGATCAGCGTTTTTCGGACCTGCCTGCCGTCAAAAATTCACGGGTTTTCAACAACAATCTGCGTTCAACTCCCGGTGGAGGAAATGACTATTGGGAAAGTGGAGTCGTGCATCCTGATCTAGTGCTGGCAGATTTGGTCGCCATTCTTCACCCAAAAACCGGGGCAGGTTCGGATTATTATTACTACAAGCATCTTTTAAAATAAAATCAGCGGTTTAGAAGTGTCAAATGAGAAGCAGAAAGTTTTTGGGTATGCACGTTCGATTTTGGCGGGAGGCTGAAATTATTCTGCTCCTCGTCCTATTGTGCGTTTTCTTCCTGCTTGACCTGATGTCCGGTTCAGTACCTGTTTCGCTTTCCCAATCCATCCCGGCTTTGTTTCATCCCTCCGCTGCGGATCCCACAATTGCCTCCATCCTTTACCAGTTCAGGTTGCCTAAGGCACTCACTGCCGTGATGGCAGGTGCGGCACTTTCCGTTGCCGGTCTGCAAATGCAGACCATTTTCAGGAATCCGGTTGCGGGTCCGGATATTTTGGGGATCAGTTCGGGGTCCAGCCTTGGAGTTGCGATTTTTGTCCTTTCCGCAGGATGGATATTCAAAGGGATGTCGCTCTTTAGTCTGGCAGGTTCCTGGGGAATTGTGCTGGCTGCCTGGTTGGGCGCGGGCGCGATGATGGTACTTGTTGTCTTGCTAGCCGCCAGACTTCGTGACCTGATGACGGTGTTGATACTGGGTATCTTGATATCCAGCGCTATACTGGCAGTAGTGGGTGTGCTTCAGTATTTCAGCAGCGAATCTTCCCTGAAGTCCTTTATCGTCTGGACGATGGGCAGCCTGGGCAGTACCACGCGGGATCAGCTTTGGGTGCTTGTTCCGGCTGTAATGACGGGTCTGCTGCTTGCATTCCTCTCTTCCAAATTTCTGGATGCTTTTCTGCTCGGCGAAAACTATGCCAAAAGCATGGGGATGAATCTGCGTGTTGCTTATTTACTCACTTTTGCATCCACCTCCATCCTGGCCGGAAGTATTACAGCTTTTTGCGGTCCCATCGGATTCGTTGGCATCATTGTGCCCCACCTGGCCAGAAAATATTTTCATTCGTCCCTTCACAGCCGACTTATTCCCGGCACCATGGTGCTGGGTGCAGTGGTGATGCTGGCAGGCGATCTTATTTCACAACTTCCCGGTTACGAAATGACCTTGCCAATCAATTCAGTCACCTCTCTGCTGGGGATACCCCTCGTCATCTGGATTATATTTCAAAATAAAAAAATGGGGGCAATCTGACATGGTTGAG
Source organism: uncultured Bacteroidia bacterium (assembly GCA_903854235.1). Taxonomy (GTDB): domain Bacteria; phylum Bacteroidota; class Bacteroidia; order Bacteroidales; family Prolixibacteraceae; genus CAINVV01. The sequence goes on from CAINVV010000287.1 coordinate 13,208, forward strand.
GACAGGTATCTTTTTTGCAAGGGTTTGTCGATCGGCTATCAAGACCGTATAACACCTTCCGTGGTGGTCAAAAGTAACCTGACCATCCGTGCCCTGAGGGGTGAAATGGTGGCTCTTCTCGGTGGGAATGGCGTCGGAAAGAGTACCCTGCTTCGAACCCTTGCCGGATTTCAACTTCCGCTCTCCGGAGAATTGTGGATCCACAACAAGCCTGCGGCGGAGTACCGGGCCGATGAACTTGCCAGGGAGATGAGCTTTGTCTCCACGGAGGTGGTCAGGGTCGCCCATCTTACCGTCCGCGAATTGGTCGGTTTAGGCAGGTATCCCTACACCAATTGGTTTGGAGAACTGAATGAAAAGGATCGGGAGATTATCTCAAAGGCCATCCGCGATGTGGGGCTTTCCGGGTACGAAGATCGTCAGGTCAGCAGAATCTCGGACGGTGAACGTCAGCGCGCCATGATTGCCCGCGCCCTTGCGCAGGACACCAGGATTCTGGTGCTGGATGAGCCAACTGCTTTTCTGGATATTTCCAACAAATATGAGATCGTCAGGATTTTGCATCAGCTCGTCAAGGAGCAAGGCAAATGCATCATCTTTTCTACGCACGATCTGCATACGGCGCTCTCGATGGCGGATCGCATCTGGCTGATGCTGGATGGGGAAGTGGTGGAAGGAATTCCAGAGGAGATTGCCGAAAAAGGCTATTTTGACTCCCTCTTTCCCGGGAACCCCCAACTGAAGTTCGATGTCGACAAAGGCGATTTCACTTTTAGTAAAAACCGGACCGGAACAGTAAGGTTATCGGCTAGCGGTTCCACCAGAAGAATGGCCGTGAAAGCCCTTGAAAGACTTGGATTTGAAATAGTAGAGGAGGAGACGGATAGAATAGCTATTCCTAAAAATACTGCACCCAAGATCACAAACTTGCCTGTTGATTCAGCATTATTGTCAAAAATCCTGTCCAACGACCTTCAACCAGTGGAAATGAACGTCACTCAAACGGAACAGGGATGGAGCCTCCATCTTCCGGGATTCACAGCAGAGGTGGAAACCTTGGAGGAGCTATGCCGGACGATCAAGTTACTTACACTTCCGCAAGAATCTTGAATACAATCTTTCTTACACGGTTGGTTGAAAGCGGATCTGCCACCGCCGTGTGCAGGTCGGACGGGTAATAGATGACGAACATCCCCGGCGTTAGCCTTGAATAGGAGGCCAAACAACTGTAAAATGCACAATCCTTCTGTTCGTCGTATGCCTCAAGAATTTTTTGGGAACCCAGGATATCGTGCCCCATCAGTTCTGATCCGCTTACCCAGTACTGCAGATCCAGGTACCTGCGATGTCCTTCCAGTTTGCACTCATCGGTGTTGGAGGCTTCGAATTCAAAGACCATCATCACCAGTTTGTCTCCTTCAATTTCATACCTGCCCGGAGCCATCCGGGAAAGGTCGTTGCCCCGAATGTATTGCAACGCTTTAGCAACTCCTTCTCCCAAATGGAGGTAACGAGCGGCATTTTCAATACTGTCTAATACCATTGTCAGTAGAAATTTGGATTTATTACCTTTCAGCTATTGCAAGAAAAGGATTAGCAAAGTTAATATATATCTTAAACCTTGCTACTTTTGACACAAAAATGGGAAGGTTTTGAGAAAAGAGCTGGTCACTACGTATTTGAAATTGCATCTGATTGTTCTGATTTATGGTTTCACTGCCATTCTTGGAAAATTGATTGAACTGCCTGCTCTCGAACTGGTCTGGTACCGGATGATGATTGCCATCCTTACTTTCTTTATCTATTTGAAATTCAGGAATGAACCCGTATTAGTTCCACGGAAAGTGATGTTCCGCTTGTTCGGCGTCGGACTGATTATTGCCCTCCATTGGGTCACTTTTTATGGGGCCATCAAACTGTCCAACGTATCGGTAACCCTGGGGTGCTTTGCCACGACCACCCTTTTTACCAGTTTCTTGGAACCATTTTTCTACAGGAAAAGAATCAATGTGTTTGAAGTTCTGGTCGGTCTGATCATCATTGCCGGCCTGTACCTGATTTTTACCTTCGAAACGCGCTATGCCCTGGGCATTTTGGTCTCCCTTTTTTCTGCCTTCCTGGCGGGATTGTTCACGGTACTAAACAAAAAACTGGTTGCCAAACACAGTTCGGTGCAAATCAGTTTCTTTGAGATGATCGGGGGGTTGGCTGGCTTGTCCATATTTATCACACTTTCAGGCAGGGGAATTCTGGTTCCTGCCATTTTGCCGTCACTATCCGATTTATTTTACCTGATCATTCTGGCAACTGTTTGCACTGCATTTGCCCATACGATGCAGGTCGAGGTGATGAAGCACCTGACGGCATTTACTGTCACACTGGCCATCAATCTCGAACCAGTTTACGGAATCATTATGGCCTTCTTTATCTTTGGAGATACCGAACGGATGACTTCGGGATTTTACCTCGGCACCCTAATCATTCTGCTCTCAGTGATCGGCTTCCCGCTTCTTAAGTACTACCGAAAAACCAAAAAAATAGAGACTAATCGAATTGATTGATGATGCCTTTGTCAAGCAGATCCGTTTCAATGTTCAGATCACTTTCCAAAAAGTCATCCATCTCCTCTTCTGTACCGAATTCTGCCACCATTCCGTTGTAAACGACCGTCCACAATTCTGGCGCGTGCAGGATTTTCAATCCCGGTAGCTCCTGATTGAAATCTTTTACCGCAAATCCAGGGGTTAGTCCCTCCTCTTCTTCCATCAATTGAAGGTACCTGCAAAAGTAATCTGCTGCTGGGAACAGTTCATCCTGGATATCGTCCTCCTCTGAATGGTCGTAGGCATCTGCGAGCACGATGCGGTAAATTTCCAGAACACCTTCCGTGCTTACATACAAGGCATCTGCAAAAGGCTTCTCGGGTCTGTTTTCAATCTCACCAAAGGCGATGGGCGTTACCTGAGCCAGAAATCTTGGCCGGTGGGCGTGAAGAATCAGCTCAGCCGACTCTTCCTGAAGCGGATCACTGCAAATCAAAAATTTGGAGGTTTTCATTCTTTGGATATTAATTTCTTCGAAAGACAAAATTAACAAGATTAATTTGTCTTCATTGGTTAATTTTGGAAATGAAAAATGAAAAATGAAAAGTGAAAAATGATGGACGATGAATGTAAGAAGGGATTTTTAAATTCGCCCATTTTCAAATTTTCAAATCATGTAAATGCTGTCTAATATCTATTTTTTCAATCCTACCTGTGAGCCGGCCATTGCCAATGGATCCTCCTTTTATACTGCTCCTGCCAGGCTCAGAAAATTGGAGGAGGACCTTTCCGCCCTGCCCATATGGCTGGCTTCGGAAAAGGACCTGGTGTTGGTGAGGGGAGAAGTGGATAACTCCTTCATCGGAAAGATACAGAAACTGGGATTTGCGTTGCCAGCAATGGCAAATCTGAAGAAGTCCTTGGCGAATCCAAAGTGGCTGTTGCAGCCCAAAGGAAGCATCCGGCCCTGGGGTTGGAGTCCGGCTGCCTATCAATTGTTTGAACAGGTGATCCCAAGTTGCGAGGAGGAATTCAGGCAATCTGCAGTGGCAGGATGGAAGGGGGATCACAAGACTTTGTATAGCCGTCTCACGGGAATTGATTTATTGAAAGAGATTTTGGCGAAGAAGGAGTTCCGTTGGATGCCTGAACTATCCGATCTGCCTGTAGTTTGTCCTTCCATTGTACAAATTCATCAGGAGATCAACCGGCACAAAAGTGCGGTGGTCAAGAGTCCATGGAGTTCTTCCGGCAGGGGCTTGCTGCTGTTCCCTAACCCAGATTCAAGAAAGAAAAACGAGGAGGTACTCTCCGGAATGATGAAACAGCAGGGTTTTGTTTCTGTTGAACCCTGGCTGAATAAAATAACGGACCTCTCTTACCAGTTTTATTCGAAAGATGGAATCATCCATTACAAGGGGCGAACGTTTTTTGAAACGGATCCCAAGGGACGATACCTGCGAAATTTTTTAGCGGATGAACCAGAATCATCGGAAGAGGTCTCCATTTTCCTGAAGGAGCATGATTCAGAGGTAATTGCGGTGCTGAAATCGGCCCTTTCCCGAAGTGGTTATGCAAAGATTTACGAAGGATGGATTGGCGTGGATTCCCTGATTTACCGATCAGATAGGGGTGAACTGAAGATTCAGCCGGTAGTTGAAATTAACGGACGATTTACGATGGGTGCCGTTGCCCTGAAATTGCGTGAAAAGCTGGCAGAAGGATCAAAAGGCCATTTTCAGATTCATTTTTCGACCAGCATTAGTTTTTTGAAATTTGCCCAAAAACAGGAGGCCGAAAAACCGCTAATCCTACGTGATGGAAAAATTGCAAGTGGTTTTCTCCCGTTAACACCCCCCCTTGAAACGAATCATTTTGGTGCCTTTCTGGTCGTTGAAACCCACTGATTTATCTTTCCCGGTTATAACGCATAACTCTCAGTTCTCAACTCTTTACTTTATTTGGTTCCTTCCGACCGATCCCAACCAATCTCTATTTTCAGAAATTGTAC
>CAINVV010000288.1 GCA_903854235.1 uncultured Bacteroidia bacterium
ACGAGGGGTTGATCTCCCATCGTCTGAGACGATTTGTTGAATATTAAAATCCCAACTGGTGCGGATAACGTTTGAAATTTTATCTCCTATCGCCATATCAACGTAAAGTATTTTCTTCATCTAAATTGTTTTTGTTTGATCCTCTCCTCCAAAACCCTCAAACATTTGATCATGTTCCCCTCCCGGAAGAAGCCGCCGATCGATCCGTCGCAAAACCGCTCGGAGCGGACCAGGGCGGTGAAGACTTTGCAGATCTCGGCGGCGGAGAGGGCGGAGTAATCCAGTTCGGACCATCTGTCGGCAAAATTCCTGTCGCTGAGCCATCTTCCCCAATCGTAGGGGATCCCGAGTCCGCTTTGGTCAAAGGCCCCTATCCATTGGTCCACCACCGGGGCATAGACCGGATGGGGAAAGGTGAAGGTGTTTTTGTCCTTCGTTTCGGAGGTGTGCCAGGTCACCAGTTCCTTCGGGTCCGTCTGTTCAAGCACGGGTATCAGCCCGAACATTTTGTTCCAAATTCTCTCGGGAGTGATCCTGATCTGCGCAAAGTAGTTGGCATCGTCGAATCGGGAAGTAAACTTGTTTCTGAATCGTTGCACAACCTCCCTGATCCTTTCGGGGAGGTAACTCATTGCACCGTTTTCGAGTTCATGGGGGATTCCGTAATAGGCCTCTGCCATGGCGCCGGTAATGCAGGTGAGTGTGTCGCTGTCACCACCCAGCGAGACGGCCAGGCGAATGCATCCCTCAAAATCCGCTCCATCCATAAAGGCCGCAATGGCTTCTGGTACCGTTCCCTGGCAGGTTTCATTGTACAAATAGACCGGACGAATCTCCCGGCAGGTTCTGTTTAAACGGTACCCAAACCTTACCTTCAGTTCCCGTTTGATCTCCTGTTTCGAACGACCGGTCCGGGCCAGATAGATGGCCACGGCCACCGCCTGTGCCCCCTTGATTCCCTCGGGATGGTTGTGCGTGATCCCGGCGATCTCCTTGGCTACCTGGCATGTCTCCTCCAGCGAATCGCAGGCCCACCCTACCGGAGCGATCCGCATCGCCGAACCGTTGCCGAAACTTCCATAAGGCTTCGGGTTGGCTTCGTGAATCCATTTTGAGAAACTCAATCCGTAAGCCCCCATGGGATGGGGGAACTCGCGGCACCAACGCTGCAGATGCTCTGCAAAACGAGGCGGTGCGGTTTCACCGCCCATTAACCAATCGGCCACCGCCACGGTACAAATGGTGTCGTCCGTGAAGGCGCAGTTCCGGTGGAAAAGCTCGAATTCAGTATCCTTGTGGTTGGCAAACTCAAACCTGGATCCGACAATGTCTCCGATAATAGCTCCTAACATATTTCTCGGTATTTAATATTAATTGACACATGCTGCAAACAGATCGCTTCACCGCCCCCAGCTGGTACGGATTTGCAGGGTTGGACCAATTTTTACCCTTTCCCAAACAACACCTCCTCCCACTCCTCACTGCTCCTTTTCCCTTTGTGCCAGGGGTTCGAAACAAACGCCCGGTAATACGAGATCACCTGCTTCCTAAAATCGGGATGAACGGCAACGGGATAGAGTTCGAACACAGGGTACTTATCCAGCAGGCTCACCATCGCCTGGTCGAAGGAGGTGAAAACGTCTGATTTAGATGTTAGTTCCTCCTCTTTCAGTTCGGGAACAAACTCCCTGAGGGTCGTTTCATCGGTAGAAAAGAGGAAATAATCCTTGATTTTTACCAGTTGAATGGATCCACCCTCCCCACCAACTTCCAGCAAAAGTGTTCTGTCTTCCTTCCGCATGGGGATGTCATACATTTTGGCATACTCCAGGATCTTTCCTTCCAGTCGGTAGGCCAGGTAATCGTTCCCTTGCCTGAGCGCGGCATGGATGAGGATGGCCTCTTCGTGGTAACTGTTGATCTTCTCCTGGTTCCAGTGCGAAGGCGGGGGTTGCAGGTTGGTAATCCGGTCGGCCATCTTCACCGCCCATACTTCCGGTCTCAGCTTCCTGATGCGCGCCAGGCTATCAACCATCTGTTCCGTCTTGGGCAGTTTCGCATTCTTCGAGAGGGCAGATACCGCTTCCGTCACCCCGTCTCCAAACCTCTCTAGCAGCTCCTCCGGCGTGGTGTCGGTATCTTCCAGCGTATCGTGCAGCAAGGCTACCTGTACCGCAAATCCCAGATCGAACTTTTCCGAATGCTCGCCTGCCAGCAAGATCTCCATCGCAACATTGCTCAAATGAACCACGTAGGGAAGGTTGGTTCCGGGAATTTTCTGGTCTTGCACCAGGTGTTTGGTGGCGGCAAACCGGATGGCCTCCTGGTAAAGGGTTTGTATTGGCATTTGTGCGTTTTGGTATGGGTTTTCTGCGTTCTCTGCAAGATAGTCAATTTCCGCCTTGCAGACTAGTGGAGGAAGGCTATATTTTGATCGAACTGGTGCGAATTTGAAGGAATGAAGCGCTTGATGCCCTGACAGGCAAGAAATCAGCTGATGCGGATTTGCAAATCCGCATCAGCGTGAAATTACCTATTCACACTTGCTGGATTGCTTTTTACTTTCATTATTCAAACTCAAGCCTGTTCTCCACCAACTTTACTCTTTTCTGCATGGAAACTGAATCGTAGGAACCGTTCGTAGCGGGTCTGAATATGATGGAATAATCGAAGGATCTTGCAAGGATCTCCTTACCGATAGCCAACCTCCTGCAATTCCCTAGATTCCCCATGTACCCTTTGCCGACCCATAGGTTTAAGGAATCGATGATTTCCTGATCCGTCATGGATTTTAGTTCTTTCGCATAGACTTCATGTGTATAGATTGATGCCCAAGCCATGCTTGACCTGAGCGTAAGTTTGCTAATTCCCTGAATGATGCCGGAATC
>CAINVV010000289.1 GCA_903854235.1 uncultured Bacteroidia bacterium
AGCATTGTGAATCCAAACCGTGTAACGGCGATATTATGGTAATCAAAATTGGTATTGCTGGAATCCCAGCCGTATAGCGGCGATTTTATGGTAGAATCCACAGGAAAATCATAAACCAAAGCTGCGTAGCAGCGACATCTTGGTAGAAAAATCGGCAAGTTATGAATCCTAGCCGCATAGCGGCAGCATTTTGGTAAAAGCCACAACATGTTTGGTTTGGAAATTTGATGAATTTTTGCTATATTTATGGTAATCAACTATTCTGATAGAATTTACGGGTACCCATTCCGTATTCAAGGAAAAGTTTACTATCAGTTAAAATTAATTTGTCATGGCAAATACTTACACCCAAACCAATATTCATGCTGTCTTTGCGGTGAAAGGACGAGACCACATCCTCCACAAAGTATTGATGGAGGAATTATGCAGATACATGCACGGCATACTGGCTAATATTCACCAATTTCCACTGGCAATTTCAGGTTACAAAAATCATGTTCATCTCTTTTTTGAACAAAATCCGGATACATCTCTCTCAGATATTGTTGAAAAGGTAAAAGCCAATTCATCAAAATGGATTAACCTAAATAAAAAAGTCACTGGTCATTTTGAATGGCAACGGGGTTATGGTGGATTCAGCTATGCAAAGAGTCAGCGCCAAAAAGTGATTCAATACATTATGAACCAAGAAAAACATCATCAGAATAGAACCTTCAAAGAAGAGTATCTGGCCATTCTACAAAATTTTGGTATCGCATTTGACAACCAATATTTGTTTGAATTTTATGATTGATGTTGGATCCTTATCAATTGATGACAAAATATAGCAGTACCAGGAAACCATTTCCAATTTATATTCTTGGATTGCCTGCCTTTTCTACCCCTACCAGAATGTCACTGCTACGCAGCTTTCGGTTTCACATTACTGCCTATCCTACCATAATGACGCCGCGATGCGGCTAAAAATTGCACTTCTGCATGATTCGTTCGAATGCCAAAGAACCAAAACTGGAAAGCCCCATCACCGAAAAATTATGGTAGAAGCAATAGGTAGATCATAAATCAAAGCCGTGTAACGGCGATATTATGGTAGAATCCACAAGTAAATCATTAAACAAAGCTGCGTAGCAGCGAAATTATGGTAGAGGATGTAAGGCATTGAGAATCCAAACCGTGTAACGGCGATATTAAGGTAATCAAAATTGGTATTGCTGGAATCCCAGCCGCATAGCGGTGATATTATGGTAGAATCCACAGGTAAATCACAAATCCAAGCCGTGTAACGGCGATATTATGGTACAAAAATCGGCAAGTTATGAATCCTAGCCGCATAGCGGCGGCATGATGGTAATGATAATTTTTTAGATATATTTGGATGGATGTCCACTTGAAAACAATCTACATTTCTGATGCCACTACCATATAAATCCATCATCTACCGCCCCTCCGCCGGCCGGGCCAAAATCACCAGGGGCCTCTTCGACCTGCTGGCCGGTTGCCTGCTGATTTTTATGATGCTGGGCACCAGGGAGGCAGGCATATCTGGCGATGAAGAGGTGCACTACCAGCAATCCGTGAAGGTCTACAACTTTTACGCCACCGGTGGCGCCGACAAAAGCGTCCTCGATACTCCCTACTCCCAGCTGAAATATTACGGCCAATCCTTCGACAATATCACCACCATCCTGATTCGCTGGTTCAACATCGACGACATCTACACCTTCCGCCACCAGATGAACGCCCTGGCCGGTTGGCTCTGCATCCTCCTGGCGGCACTCCTCGCCGTTTGGCTTTCCGGGTACGGCGCCGGAATCCTCACCCTCCTCCTTTTCGCCGTCTCGCCCACCTTCCTCGGCCACGCACAAAACAACCTCAAAGACATCCCCTTCGCCCTGGCCTACCTCGCAGGCACCCTCTTCCTGCTCCGGTGGCTCTTCGCGAAAAAGCATACCTGGAAAAATACCCTCCCGCTCATCCTCTCTATCGCCTTCTGCATCAGCATCCGTCCCGGCGGACTCCTGCTCCTCTGCTACCTGCTGCTCTTTACGGCCATCCTGGAGTTCAAAACCTACCGGGAAACTGCCAAAATCAACATTGGCCTTCTCAAAAATAGAGCTTATAGCCTCGGACTGATCGTGCTCGGCTCCTACCTGCTCGGCATCCTGCTCTGGCCCTACGTCCTGCTGAATCCCATCTCGGGCTTCCTGAAATCCTACCAGGTGATGGCGCAGTTCCCCACCACCATCCGCCAAATTTTCGAAGGCCGGCTGGAATGGTCCGACCTCCTGCCCTGGTACTACCTGCCCAAACTGATGCTGATCACCATCCCCCTGATCGTCTGGACCGGCGTCCTCTCCTTTTTTGCCCTTACCGGGAAAGCCTTCCGGCAGGATGGACTCAAATATGGCTTTCTGATCTTCACCATCCTCTTCCCGATCGTATTCGTGCTTTACGAACATTCCAACCTCTACGGATCGTGGCGCCACTTCCTCTTCGTTTATCCTGCCATCGTGGTGCTGGCTGCAATCGGACTTTACCATCTGCTCCAACGTATCAGCGAACCCTTTACCCGATTTGGCATCGTACTCCTCCTGCTGATGCTCGCCTACGACCCCTTCACCTTCCTGGTAAGGAACCATCCATACGATTACCTCTATTACAACCAGCTTACCGGCGGACTGAAAGGCGCCTACGGCAACTATGAAACAGATTATTACTACCACTCCATCCGCGAAGGTTCGGAATGGCTGATCGCCGACCTGAAAAAGAATCATCCGGGCGATAGCCTGAAGATCGGGACCAATTTCCCGGCCGAATGGTTCTTCCGAAAGGAGAAAAATTTGGCAGTCACCTATTTCCCCTACAGCGACCGCAGCCAGTACGACTGGGACTACTGCATCGTGGCCAACAGCTACATCTCTCCTACCCTGCTGAAAAACAAAATATGGCCGCCAAAAAATTCCGTAAAAATCATCGAAGCTGACGGGATCCCCATTTGCGCGGTGGTCAAAAGGGAAAGTAAAGCCGATTTTCTGGGGTACCGGGCCTTCCAGCAACACCATCCCGAAGAATCTGTCAAATATTATGAAGAGCTGGTTAAAAAAGAGTGTCAGGATGAACTAATCTTTTTTAATTTTGCGTCGGTCTGCTACAGCTTGGGCGACAAGGACAAGACGATGACCCTCCTGCAAAGAGGATTGGAGATCAACAGAGACTGCGAACCGATCCTGATGTTCAAGGCGAATATCTGCACAGAAAAGGGAGATCTTTCGAAGGCATCCTCACTGTACGAAACAGTGATCGGCCTGAACAGGAAATATTTCGATGCCTATCCCGCCCTTGCCAGGATCTGTCTGGTGCAGAAGGAGACGAAGAAGGCCCGCGAACTGCTGAAAAGTTGCCTGACGATGGACCCCGGCTTCAAGGAAGCCATCGTTCTGCTGGCAGACAGTTACCGGACTTCGGATCCGGAGGTAGCCAGGAAATACGACGAACTCGCGAAGCAAACCAAATAGACAGGATCGTTTCCCGGGTAAACCATTGAAATTTAATTTGTTGATTTTAAATTAGATACTTACAAAATTCATAAAAGAACAAGATGAAAAAATCCCTCCTCCGTTTGGCACTGGCCCTCGTCCTGATGCTGAACCTCGCAGTCCTCTCCATGGCCCAGACGCCAAAGGCCCAAAAAGATACCGTTAACGCGGATAAAGCCGCCAAACCCGTCTTCTACCAGGCGGCAGAAGAAGAAACCAGCAAAGGTGGCGTTCCGGTTGTCGTCTATGTTGGGGTAGGTCTTGTGGTCGTGGCTGGCGCCATCTTCCTGCTGAGCAAGAAGAAAAAATAGGTAGTTCGGATCAACGAACACCTGAACTTTTTTGCCCGTAGGGCATACAGGTCAATAGAAAAAGGATTTGGTAAAGGCAGATTCCCCGTCAGGGGATCAACCTGTTTTTCATTCAGATCAATTGGCATTCATTCGATGGAGCATGTAAATTGTTTATCCCCTACCGGGGAAACCTGAGCTCCCGAAAATTCCTTTCTATCGACCTGTATGCCCTGCGGGCAATTTGTTTGATAATTATTGTTGCACTCCTAATCCAGGTAAAGGCACCGGTTGCTTCTGGGCAACGCCTCCCCGATAATGGCCGACTCAGGCAAACCGGCCTCCGTTTGCAATTTCCTCATCACCTCTTCGGCTTTCCCGGCAGGTACCGCCATCAGCAATCCACCCGAGGTCTGGGCATCGCAGCAAAGCATCTTTCTTTCGTAATCCAGCGAGGTACCAAACACGGTACTCTCCTTCACAAACTCCAGGTTGCGGAAGGCTGCTCCCGGGATACATCCCTCCTCCAGCAAAACCAATGCCTCGGGATAATGTGGCAACCAGTTCGACTGGATCCTCAGCGTCACGCCACTCGCCTCCGCCATCCGCATCGCATGACCCAGCAATCCGAATCCGGTCACATCGGTGGCACCCTTCAGTTGGTACTCCTGCATAACGGCAGCACCGCTCTTGTTCAGCAGCTTCATCTGATCGAGGGCTCTTTGTACGGTCGACTCCTCCGTCATCCCGTTCCGCTGTCCGGCAAGGATCACACCCGATCCAAGCGGTTTGGTCAATATCAGTACATCACCGGCCCTTACGCCGGAATTGGTAATCAGCTTATCAGGATGCACGGTACCCACCACCGCCAGTCCGAATTTGGGAGGATAATCTTCGATGGTGTGACCACCGAGCACCAGTGCTCCCGCCTCCACCACCTTGTCGTGACCACCCTGCAGGATGGCGCCAAACACATCCAAAGGGATTTTGGCCGCGGAGAACATCATCAGGTTCAACACCAGCAAAGGCGTTCCGCCCATCGCGTAGACATCGCTCAGCGCATTGGCTGCCGCGATCTGCCCGAACTCATACCCATCGCTGCACACAGGCGGGAAAAAGTCGGTAGTGAAAATCAGGGCCGTCTCTTCGTTCAGCTTGTACACACCGGCATCGTCGTGCGTCTCGATACCTACCATTAGGTTGGGGTGAGAGACAATGGGCAGCTTGGCCAGGATCTCTCCCAGCTGCACCGGCGATAACTTGGCCGAACAACCACCTTGCTCAACCGTGGATAACAGATCAAAATCACACATAGCCACAAAAATAGCCACAAAAAACAACTTCTCCCAACCACGAATTAAAACACAAATTAACCCCACTCAACCACGAATTACACGAATTGCACGAATTAATAATCCTCACTTTTCGTTTTTCACTTTTCATTTTTCACTCTCCTCTTCCGGTCACTGAGCAATAGTCGAAGGGTCCACGCTAAACTTTTTTCTCCTTCCACCACAGATGACACCAATTACACGGATTAAAAGGAAATATAATGCTGCCTTGCTAAACTTGTTCAACCCCTCCCGGGGTTGTAGTTCCATTCTTCTTCATCCACCACGGGTTTCACCCGCGGTTATTGACATTCAAGCCCTTCGGGCTTGCACGAACAATTCCGAATTTTTTTGCTTAACCTGTCGGGCAGCCACGAAGAGCTGCCCCTACCTACCTTCTAGCCCAGATTCTATCAATCGGGAATATCAGACGTTGCATGACTGTCGCCATTCTCAACTCTTAGTTCTTCACTCTTAATTCTTCACTCTTCTCAGGTCCCCCAGTCCCCTAGTCTTACAGTCCTCCTCTCTACCAAGTCTTCCCCGTCCTCCCCTCCCTGTTAATATTCCACAATGTTTTGATAAAAACCCGTTAAAATAATTCATTTCCTTTCGATAGGTTTGATTCATTAAAATATAACGACGAACTACTACATTAACAGGCATCCCGGGGACGGAAGCGTTTGCATATTTTGCTGCAGGATGGGGCTCCTTCAGGAAACAGTGAAGACGCTTTCCCCGGGAATAGTCCATATTTTTTAACCCTCCTTGTCAACTGAAACGGTATGAAAAATCTCTCGAGAAGATCTTTTATCACGCAATCCGCTATGGCCGCTACCGGCCTCTCTCTCCTGCCCGGACTCGCCGCTTGCAAACCCGGGAAACTGAACATTGCTTTCATTGGCGTCACCGGACGAGGCAAGGACCATTGGACTGACGTGATGACAGAGAATGTCGTTGCACTCTGCGACGTGAGCGACGCAGCCACCGCAGAAGGTGCCAAGACCTTCCCAAAAGCCAAACTCTTCAAGGATTTCAGGGTGATGTTCGACCAGATGGGAAAAGATATCGACGTGGTGATCATCGCCACCCCCGACCACATCCATTTCGCTGCCGCGATGGTCGCGATGCAGCTGGGCAAGCACGTCTACGTCGAGAAACCGTTGTCGCACAACATCTGGCAGATCCGTACCCTGCGCAAAGCAGCCAAACATTATGGCGTCATCAACACGATGGGCATCCAGGGTCACGCGACGATGGGCATCCGCTACGTGAAGGAGTGGTACGAAGCAGGTATCCTCGGCGAGGTGAAAGAGGTGCTGGCCTGGTTCGAAGGACCCGAATTCGATCCCAAGGGATATTTCACGAAACCCGACAACTATCCACCGAAAGAGGAACCGGTTCCCGCCGGCTTTGACTGGGATTTGTGGGTGGGCCCCGCCAAAATGCGGCCTTACAGCCATTTCTACCTGCCCCGTTTCTGGCGCAGCTGGTACGACTTTGGCAATGGCGGTCTTGGCGACTGGGGATGCCACACCCTCGATGCACCCAACTGGGCACTGAATCTCGGCCTGCCGTTGTCCGTCGAACCCGTGCTGCGTTCGCCTTCCCCGGAAGGGTTCGTATCTGATAAATCCGTATTAAAATTTGACTTTGCCGCGCGCGGCAACAAACCCCCCGTCAAGCTGACCTGGTTCGATGGCGGCGAGAAACCCGAAAACCGTCCCGAGTGGGGACTCAAGACCATGCCCGGCAGGGGAATGATCATGGTGGGAGAGAAGGTGTCGTTGCTCACAGGCGGAAGGCCCGCCAATCCAAAACTATTGATCCCCGATGCCGACTGGGACCATTTCACCAAGAACCTGCCGAAGGAGACCATCCCCCGCGTGGAGGGAGGTCCCGTCGTCGAATGGATCCGCGCCATCAAGGGCACCGGACCAATCCCGGGATCCAACTTCGAATATTCGGGACCACTGAGCGAAACCGCTGCCGTCGGGATCCTTGCACAAAGGTTCAATACCAAAATCGAGTGGGATGCCGCCAACATGAAGGTCTCCAACCATCCCGAGCTGGATGCCTGGGTCAAGGAACCGGTGAGAGAGGGATGGTCGTATGGGGAGGATTTGTGGAAAAGTTGAGTGTGAAGAACTAAGAGTGAAGAGTTGAGAACTGAGAGTGTTGATAGTGGCGACAGTAGAGACGTTGCATGCAACGCCTGATATTCCCGATTGAAAGGATCTGGGTTAGAAGGTAGTTAGGTAGGGGCAGCTCCTCGTGGCTGCCCGACAGGTTAAGCACAAAAATTCAGAATTGCATAGAAAGCCCGAAGGGCTTGAAGGTCAATAACCGCGGGTGAAACCCGTGGCCAACAGCGCACCGATGTCCCGCAACCCCGGAGGGGTTGAATAAATTTAGCAAGGCAGCATTATATTTCCTTTTAATCTGTGTAATTGGTGTCAACTGTGGTGGAAAAGGGAAAAAAGTGGAGATTGAGAAAATGAGAATTGAATGTTGCATTTTCATCATTCATCCTCGTTTTGACCACCAGGTTGAAACTGTTCAAATCCTTCCCTTTAGGGGATACAGATTGGTAGCCCGGAGTCAAGCGACGAAGGAGCGACACCCCGGGTTAGGGAATAAGGATGGATCACCGTCCGCGCAGAAATATTAAAAGGAGAGATGGGTCCCTGAGCGATAACCGAAGGGCGGACGGAAGACCATAATTATAGCTAAGAACGCGTCATTTTTCACTTTTCACTTTTCGTTTTTCAGTCCTCCAGTCCCTTAGTCTTCCCAGTCCCTAAGTCCTTCAGTCCCTTAGTCCTTCAGTCCTTCAGTCCTCCCGTCTTCCCAGTCCCTAAGTCCCCCAGTCTTATATTCCCCCTGGTCTTCCTCATCCCCCAACTTCTGCCTCCAACCCGTTCTCCCCAAAAATCTCCAACGCCCTTCTCACCTTTTCGGGATCCGGTTCTTCGAGTTTTTGAAAGTCTGCTCCTCTACCTAGTTTCTCGTATTTCGTCTGGGCAATCATGTGGTACGGCAGCAGATTCACCACCGGTTTCTCCCCCGGCAAGGTCGCCAGGAATCGCGCCGTTTGCAAAATATTTTCCTCGTCATCATTTACGCCGCCCACGAGCGGGATGCGAATCTGGATCTTGGCCCCCGTCGCGGCAAGTGCCTGCAGGTTCGCGAGAATTTTTTCGTTGGGAGCGCCCGTCCAGCGACGGTGACGTTCGGAGTCCATCAGCTTGAGGTCGTACAGGAACAGGTCGGTGTGTCTGGCTACCTCCAGCAAGATCTCGGTGCTTACCAATCCCGCTGTGTCCACCGCGGTGTGAAATCCTCTTGAACGGCATTCATCCAAAAGCCTTACCAGGAAGTCGGGATGCAACAGTGGCTCACCACCCGAGAAAGTCACCCCTCCCCCCGACTGCTCGAAGAAGGTCCGCTCCTTCCCGATTTCGAACATCAACTGCTCCAGCGTTTGAAGCGTCCCCGACATTTCTATTGCCTTCGTCGGACAGACGGCCGCACAGGTACCGCACAGCTCGCAGAGGGATTCGTCGGTGACGATACCTGCCGGCGTCAGGGTGAGTGCCCCGTTCGGACAGGCCGACACGCAGGTGCCGCATCCGATGCAGCGCGCCGGGGCATACATCCGCTCGGGACCGGCTTCGATCCCCTCCGGATTGTGGCACCAGGCGCAGTTCAGGTTGCAACCCTTCAGAAACACCACGATCCGAATCCCCGGACCATCGTGTATTGCGTAGCGCTTGAGGTCGAACAGCAAACCCTCTTCGGATTTTATCATCATAAATTATTGTCTCCTATCATCATAGCCCCACTAACCACAATTTCACCGCTACGCGGCTGGGTTTCATACTTAGCCAATTTTTCTACCATAATTTTGCCGCTACGCGGCTCGCATTCCAGCACCAATTTCATTGTGGTCTAAAAATAGGCCAGACGTTGCATGCAACGTCTCTACTGCCGCCACTCTCAACTCTTCGTTCTTCACTCCTCAAAGGCCACTATTCTCCGTTCGCTCAATCACCTCCCGCTGCAAATCGGCATTCATGTCATTGAAATAATCTGAATACCCCGCCATCCGTACCATCAGGTCCTTGTAGTCCGACGGACAGGCCTGGGCGGCGAGCAGGGTGGCGGTGTCGACGATGTTGAACTGCACGTGGTGACCTCCGAGGGTGAAGTAGCTCCTTATCAGCTGACCGAGCTTCACGCGGTCCTCCTCCTTCTTCAGCAGACTGGGGAGAAAACGCTGGTTCAGCAAGGTGCCACCCGACCGGGTGTGGTCGAACTTGGTGAGCGACTTCATCACCGCCGACGGACCGTGGGTATCTGCTCCGTGCGAGGGCGAGGTGCCGTCGCTGATCGATTTACCCGACAACCTGCCGTTGGGCGTGGCCCCCATCACCTTGCCGAAATAGACGTGACAGGTGGTAGAGAGCATATTCAGGTGGTACTTTCCGCCCGGCTTGATGTTCGGCTTCCCGTCGATGGCATCCACCAGGTCGTTGTACACCTGCACGGCGATGGAATCTGCAAAGTCGTCATCGTTGCCGAAGAAGGGGGTGCGGTTCATGATCGTCTGGCGCAACACCTCCTCCCCTTCGAAGTTGTGAAGCACCGCATTCAAGACCCGGTCCATCGGGAAGCGTTGCGCTTCGAAGACGTGATGTTTCAGCGCCGCGAGACTGTCGGTCGTGGTTCCCAGACCGCAGCACTGGATGTAGCTGGTGTTGTAACGCGGTCCACCGTCGTAGTAATCCCTGCCGCGCGTCACGCAGTCGTCGATCACCACGGAGAGGAACGGCGCCGGGGCATATTTGGCAAACATTCTATCGATGTAGTTGCTCACCCGCATCTTCAGGTCGACCACGTAGTGCAGCTGTTTCAGGAAAGCATCGTACAGTTCTTCGTAAGTTTGAAAGGTGCGCGGATCGCCTGTCTGCAACCCTACCGGGATGCCCGTGACCGGATTGATCCCGTTGTTGAGCGTCACCTCCAGGATCTTGGGCACGTTCAGGTAGCCGGTAAGCAGGTAGGCCTCCTTGCCGAAGGCCCCCACCTCGATGCAGCCGCTGCATCCCCCCTCATGGGCATCCTCCAGGCTCTTGCCCTGGCGCACCAGCTCGGCCACGTAGACATCCGGATTGAAGACAGAGGGATAGCCGTGTCCCTGACGGATCACCCTCATGGCGGCCATCAGGAAGGCATCGGGCGTTTGTTTGCCAATGTGCACCGAGAAGCCCGGCTGCAGGATGTGCAGCTCTTCGGCCACCTCCAGCAGCAGGTAGGAGAGTTCGCTCGTGCCATCGGAGCCATCGCGGCGGATGCCGCCGATGTTGATGTTGGTAAAGTCGTTGTAGGTTCCGCTCTCCCGCGCCGTGATCCCCACCTTGGGCGGTGCCGGGTGGTTGTTCACCTTGATCCAGAAACAGGAGATCAGCTCTTTGGCCTGCTCGCGGGTTAAAGTTACCTCTGCCAGCTCCTTTTCGTAGAAGGGGGCGAGGTGCTGGTCGAAATGACCGGGGTTCATCGCGTCCCAGCCATTCAGTTCGGTGATGGTACCCAGGTGCACGAACCAGTACATCTGGATCGCCTCCCATAGGTTCCGCGGGGCATGGGAAGGCACCCGGCGGCATACCTCTGCAATCCTTAATAACTCTGTGCGCCGGGTGCCGCGATTTTCAATCACGGTTTCATCCTCATCGCAATTGGAAATCGCGACTCCCAACTCCTCAGCCATCCTCTCTGCCAATTCTGCGTGCCTCTCCGCAAACAATATCACCGCATCGCACGAGATCTCCATCGCCTTCCACTCCTCCGCCTTGTCGGTGGCTTCGGGATCGTTCAGGTAATCGATGGAAGCCAGGAGGCCGGCGATCTCCGCCTTGAAGTCGAGCATCCCCCTTTGGTAGATCTTTCCATCCAGAGCGGTATGGCCCGGGGCGCGCTGCTCCATAAATTCTGTAAACATTCCCGCCTCGTAGGCCAGTCGCCACGACTCGGGCACGTGTGCGAAGATCCGCTCCCGCTGGGTCTTGCCCGCCCAAAAGGGAATGACGGTGGTGCGGTAGGTTTCTATATCTTCTTCAGAGATGGTATAGCGTTGCAGCTCCCGGGTGTTGAGCACATTCAGATCCTCCACGCTGTGGCAGGTCAGTTCGGGAAAGGTAGGCACGCACTTGGGCCGCGGGCCCCTCTCGCCCACAATCAACTCCCCTTCGCCCAGGTAGATCGTTTTTCGGGCGCAGTGGTCGTAGAAATTTGCCGCCCGCAGCACCGGCACCGACAACTTCCCGAAGTTCTCCCGGTAAAACTCCGTTTCGTGCAGCGCCCGTTCGATAGAGAGCGATGGCTCCGTCTCCACGCTAAGCTTCCGCAACTGCTGGATCCGTTCGTTCATTCCCGGACCTATCTGCTCGGCCTTGGGTTCGTAGAAATTCCCTTCGCTGGATGCACCACGCTCGGGAATCGTATTATGGATGATTACTTTTTCGAACATGGATCAGGATTTACAGGATGAACAGAATTAACAGGATTAAATTCCCACCCCAAGTTAATACGGGTTCAGGCAAAACACAAATAAATTGGATTCTTGAGCTTGTGGTTCCACTGGTGAAGTAGTTCCCGAGTAAATCATTCTCAAATTGGAGTCGAAGTATCTTGTGAAACAGCCCCACTCTTCACTTTTAACTCTTCACTCATCGTTCTTCACTCTTAGTTCTTCACTAAAAAGTTACTGGCCCACCCACTCTCTCCGCCTCCCAGCTCCTGCCGGGAAAGCCGTCGGGGCTTAAAAGCCCTCCTAGTGGTAAAACATCAAGCAGCTAAACAGCCGCCGGTAGGTTTTGACGAGGGTAGAGATGGAAGTAGTTGTTTCCATGTAGTTTTGACCAATGGATTGTTGGTGAAAGCAAAAATAAGGATAAAATGGAAGGAAAGGTGAAAGGGATGAATTTCTTTTTGAAATCTGAACCGCAAGGGAAACTCAGGCTAATTAGTCATTTTCTTCGTAGTAATAGGAATAGTCAATGCCCTTCATAAACATTTCGAGGTCGTTGATTTTGTTGGTTAAAGCGATTACCAACAGTTTTTTCAGCATGCTGCTGTTCGTTGGGCTTTGCATCATGGCGTCCATATAATCACTTTTGCCTATTTCACTCCAGTCAACGCATTTTTTCAGGCTCTTTTTCAACATCAAATCCAACCAGATCCGGGCAGTTCTGCCGTTGCCTTCCATAAACGGATGTGCAAGGTTCATCTCAATATATTTATGTACGATTTCGTCGAAGGTTGTTTCGGGCATTGCTTCTATTTGCTTTAAAGTTTCGCCCAAAAAGCGTGATACGGCAAATTGAAAACCCCCTTTTGAAATGTTTTTTTGTCTGATTTGTCCGGCAAAATCATACAATCCACCAAACAAATAAGCGTGAATTTGTTGCAAGCCTTTGGTTGTACCAACTTCCAGGCTGTTGATAAAGGAACTTTCAAACAGGGCATACGCTTTTGTTTTGCTTTTCCCATCTATGCTTTCAGCGCCGTATGTAAACCATTCTATAAACCGGTTTGCCTTTTTGCCCGGAAATTCTTTGCCCAAGGCAACAATGCCGGTGTAATCCAATACATCGGCCAAACGCCTTTTGCCGTCCGGCGCAAGAAATTTCAACTGGGTAGTAGCACTAACCACTTCGCTGTTTTCTTTCTTCAACTTGGCCTTTAGGTATTTCCAATAGTTGCGGGTTTTGGTATAGTCGCTTTGGTCGGTAAGCACGGCAACTACATCCAATACCGAAAACCACCACCTGGCGTTTTCTTCGTCCTAAACGGCCCGCACTTCGCGGTCGTCAAAAAAACGGATGGATATTTTTGCCTCACTCATCAATTTAATGTTATCTATGCTGTCACTGAGTTTTTGGCTCTTGGCTTTATGGCTCCAACGCCACTGGAACCGTCACTCTCCTCTTCCGGTCCCTGAGCGCAGCCGAAGGGCCGAAGGGTCAACGTGCAACTGTCTCCCCCACTCATGTCTCATCTCTTATATCTTATATCTCAACCTCCCCAACGGAACTCCTGCTTCGCCCCTCCTCGCTCCTGCTGGGAACTCCGAGCCAAGTCGGGGCTAAAGCCCCTCCTTTTCATAGAACATCAGGCAGCTGAAGAGCCGTCGGTAGGTTTTGACAAGGGTAGAGATGGAAGTGGTTGTTTCCATGATACTTTGACAGATGGATTTTTGGTAAAAGCAAAAGTAAGGATAAAATAAAATGGATGGAGAAATTGGGGCATTTCTTTTTTGCGCTGCATAAACCTGCTACGAAGTTTGGCCTTTCAAAAATTCATTAGCAGGTCAACGAAATACGGAATCACAGTTTTCAGCTTAGGATGCCGTAGTCAGCAAACAACAAAAACACTAATTTTTGATTGTATTTGATAAGTTCAATATTTTTATACTCCTCATGGAATAAATTACCCCATTCCTGCCATTGGGAACAGTACCTTCAGAATCTGTCTGTTTCAGTCTTTCCTTCCTTTGCGCCGGGAATAAGTCATACAAGGTGCAAATCTCCTGGGCTCTTTCTGTAAATCCGAATTTAAATCTTCCCAGATAAATATGGTACCAAAAATTGTTTGATTCAATGAGGAAATCTCCCCATAACTCAACAAATGTAAGCACTCTGTATTTTTCATCATCTTTGAGTGAATCCATATAATCTTCTGCTGTGGTCCATTTGGAAAACGAGGAATTCCATAAGGCCAAATGATCCGGATCAGGACTACCTGCCTGATCCCAAATCGGATACAAGAATGGATTTTCAAAAACAATTTTTTGAAAATCAGCAAACCTGCTCCAAAACCTGATTCTCGTGTTGTGGATCATGGTAAGAAGCGAACCAGCCAAACCTCCGGTAATTAAACTTACGATAGAGGCCAAGTAGATATTCATAAGTATTTAATATAAAGATATGGTCAAAAATTATTCCAATAATGTTGTAAGCTGCTAACGGTTGAGGCTATAAAAAATAGGGAATTCGTGCTTGCAAATGTATCAACGGATACAAACCTTGCCAGCGGGCTAAAATGTAGCCTAACCACTTAAACCTTCGCCGGTGCTGATTTGCAATCAGCACCACTTAATTACGGATCTGTGATCCACAGACAACTTGCCTCTAAACAATTGCAGACTTTTCATTCGTTTCAAATTCTTTAAGCGTTTTGCCATTCTTTTGTTTCCATTCAGTCAGCCCATTCGCATTTCTGCCCATTACCATTACTGCTGCTGTCGACGGGCTGCTAAAAATATAATCCTCCGGGAATTCATAATATTCACCTCTATCGACCAAAACACCTTCGTCAATTAATTTTTGGCGAAGCCTAATAAAACTTGGCGTCATAGAAATAACAATGGACGATGCTGCTTTTGACCCTTTAAATACCACGAATCCCTCAGAAGATGGTTCACCTTGAGCTTCTGCACCACGAGCTGATTTAATCGAGAAAGTCTCTTGTTTGAGTTTTGGCTTAAATTCCCTCCTTTCATCAAATACCTTGTGCCCGAGCGTATTCACCAACATTTTGACATTTTCAATAAATTCCTCCATCTCAGCTCTATCAGATTCTGAAATTGCAGATTGCGTCGGTGTAACTGAATTCTCAATTTTGTATCGCTTCGCCGATTTTGCAATCTCGTGAAGTCGATTTTCAATGTATTTAATGTGTGCCTTATTCAGGTTTTCGTCCTTACTTATAAAAACGATGGTCTCGTTCCAAAAATCCTTTTGATTGAGATGTTGCGTTAAACGTTTAAGTATTGATTCTGCCTCTCCGATGTAGACCAAATCTTTCCCTTCTTCGTCCTTTCCCAACAGAAGATAAACACCAGTGCTAATTAAGTCGTTCCGATCATTGCAATCCTTAACTTTTATGCGTGGAATTTTATAGGCTTTCCCGGTCCAGTTGGAAAGTTCACAACTCAGACGACCGTTTGGATCGCCATCAATTAGGAATATTTTAATTGTCTTTCCGAATTTCATATATGATTGATCCTTCTAATTTGAGGTTTAATATATAATCCAATACGTTTGTATGTTAAGATCTTGGACATGAACATGGTGGTTAGGTACTTGAATTTTCAGTTCTAAATTTACATAATAATAGTTTGCTTTCCCCCATTCTCACAGAGTTTTAATTTTTAGTAGCTTAATTTAGGATCGTAGCCCGTTGCGGTGTTGCAATCAGCGCCACTTAACAACGGATCTGAGATCCGCGGAAGCACCGGCATTTCAAGTATTTTTTTGGATTTAGGAAGTTTGTTTTGCAGGTGAATTAAAGGATTGAAAATTCGGAAATATTGGGGAAAATAGTATTGCAAGTGGATTGCAGGATTGAAAATCCAGGGATAATAGGTGCTGATTGCAAATCAGCACCAGCGCTTACACGATCACAATCTCCACCAGCCCTTTTTCTCCTGCATAATCCCGGGCGGAGCTGTAGAGGTAATCTTCCGGCCGCGCAACCAGCTCGGCTTTGACGGGATTATTGTGCAGGTAGTTCAGCTTCTCATCCAGGTAGGCGTTCGATTCAATTTGCTGTGCATCGTTGCCATCCTGCCACACCTTGAAATACTTGATCTTCGGTTTGTTTTTTCCTGCATACCAGAAGCGGTTCAGCATCCAGTCGCGCCGGCTTTCAGGATTTTCCTGGATGGCACGGATCAGCGCCTTGCTGGTAAACTTTTTGAAATCTCGCAGGAAATCGGAAATGCTTCCCTCCTCCCGCATACCCGCAATCAGGTGAAGGTGGTTGCTCATCAGGCACCAGGCGTATAGCTCCAAACCTTTGTTGCCCACACAATAATTCAGCGAATCCACCATCAGGTGTTTGTAAACCGGCCTTGAAAAAAGATCAACCCAGTCAACCACCGTCATGGTGAGAAAGTAGGGATACCCTGAAGCCAATTTGTGATGAATTGCCATATACCTAAAGTTACGGCAATTCAGAATAAAAAAAGAATCTTGCTGGTGCTGATTTGCAATCAGCAACTCTTAACTATGGATCTGGGATCCTCTGAAAAAAGCAATTGCATTCATTTTGGGCATTCAAAAAAAAATTGGTCGGGTTTATGAAAGGATTGAAAATCCAGTGTCAATAGTTGCTGATTGCAAATCAGCACCAACTACAGCCCTTTCTCAAAACCCGTACTTCTTCCTGTGATATCCCAACGATTCAAAAGATGGATGATGGTGTTCGTTGGTAGGCAGCCGTATCTGTTGCCCTTCGAACTGTTTGAGGTTGTAGGCTGACAAATTGGGTTCCGAGAAGTTTTTGTTGACGATGACCCTGAAATCATTGTTGATGGAAAGGAGTCCGCGGTCCAGGGCCCGGTGCAGATTGGGGCACAAAGCGAGGCCATTGGAAATGGTATCGTTGAAACTCTCCGAAAATGGGATGATGTGGCAGGCATCTACCATAGAGATGTTGTCGCCGGCATCGATCCGCAACCCGGAGATGCAGCAGGTGTAGTTGTAAATCTTGGGAACCTCCTTCCTGAAAACCCCTCCCCGCACAAAAACCTCTTCCTGAAATCCTTCGTTGTCTAGTTCTTTTTGTATTTGGGTAAGACGATCCTGGTAAACTTGTTTGGATTCCTGAAGGATCTGGGTTTTAATCTTTGTCAAATAACTATAATCCGGGGTGGTAAGAACCGCGCTCTTTACATTTGGAAAATACTTGTCCAGCAGGAGATGGAGCAAAAAAGTAGATTCCTCTTTTTTCAACAAAAATTCCTTCAACTCCTCATCTATTTTGGCACATTTCACGGCGGTAGTCAGATTGGAAAAGCTCCTCATCGGACTCTTCGATTTGATCCAAAGCTCACATCCCCGGTTTGGAACCAACTCCCAAAAGGGTTCGGAATTCATATGGTAAAATGGCAAAGTAAAAAGGCATTGAAAATTATCCTCAACAAGGGCATTCCAATTGCTTTTAAATAACCCTACCAATTCCGGCAGAATTTGTATTTCCGCTGTCTGATACAATCCATTTTGATAAGCCTGGATCAGGCTGATCAACAGGATCGGTTTGTGCGGGGCTCCTCCGTTCTTGAAGTCGCGGCGGAGGTTCTCAAATTTGGCACAGTAATAAGATAAGTTCTTGGCAGGCATAGGTCAACGTAATAATTAAACGGTCTTCAAGTAAATACCTAAGATCTGGAAATGACAATTTTATCCGTATTGATTCTTTTATAAACCCAGTCTCTGTTAAATCCCATATTGGTAGCAATTTGAACCATTGGCTGAATCGTATTCGTAAGTTTTGTTCCGAAGGTTGGCTTATCCATCTGATAAATATCAGATGCCATTTCGTTAAACAGCAAGCAGTAGTGCTCCATAATATTGTTTTTCAATTTGAAATTGGAATCATAGATACAGACATAAAAGTCGTTTTGCAGCGCAACAAAATCCTCCAGATAGTGGTCCATTGAAGGCAGATTGTTGCTTTTACCTGAATTGATCTCCTTGCTCACAGGCACAATGTTCCAATTGTAATCGTGAACAGTATAGGACCAGGGGACAAAATGATCCAATGAGAAATTTTTCGGAAGTTGGTCTTTGGAATATATGCACTTCATTCCTTTTTTGTGGTTCAGGTAAAAATCCCAACTCTTGTTATTCAACTCCAAATTGCGTTTTTCCGGTTTGAACAGTTTGGCAGAAATTCCCAAAACATTCGGGTTGTTCTTCTGAACGAAATTGACAAGCTTCCAATAGATAAACCCCTTGATCAATCCAATGTGTTGCAGCAAATATTCCTTCCAGGGAAGATTGATGACAATCTTGTCGTCCTGAAAATAATAGGGTACAAGATTGGGATTTTGTCTGGAATACTCAGCTGACAATTTTTTGATCAAGGCATTGATCCGATGATCGGCAACCCCCATCAATTCGTTTTTGAAGAATGGTCGGATAAATCGGTAAGGGACCCAGCGAGCCAATTTGTTAACATCCGACTTTATTTGCTTTCTGGTATTTTCGTCCGTTTTTTCGTTGATTTGCTGATAAACCGATGCATCAGAATGCTCCAAATCAACAATAGCATGTATGGAATCGGCAATCTTTTTAAAGGAGTCCTGTGCTCCGAAAGAGAGCTTAAAGAAGTTCAAAGGATACCAGACCGATTCAATCATCTTTTCACACAAATCGTCTATCCTGATCTCATTTGAATCGCTCGTTTGTACAATATCCAGAATAGCCAGAAACCAATAATATTTGTAAGAGTTGGTGGTATCATTCAATACGGATGAAAGTATACCAACTGGAATTTCCTTATTTGGAGGCAAGTCATTCATGATAGGCTTTTGGGAACTTTTTGATTTTCGTAAGTGGCCAATTGATAAAAACTACATTTCGGATCAGCTCTTCATCCCTAAAAAAATAATCCCTTAAATTTAACAATATATTTTGGGATCACATTTCTTCTTTGCGGCAGCACAAAACTTCCTTGCAGAAACTTCAACCTACCTTGCGGCACAAGCAAGCCACCTTGTTTGGGTATTTTTTTACCTTGAACGGGAGCGAACCTATCTTGCGGTTGAATGGACTGACCTTGTATGGCAACAGAGGTTCCTTGAACGAAATTTTTCTTCCTTGAACGAGCACGAATGAACCTTGAACCAACTTTTCGGGCTTTGAATTGTCAATTATGCTCTTTGAAGTAACTTTTCGTTCTTTGAATTGTCAATTTCGTTCTTTGCACTAACTTTTCGGACACTGAATTGTCAATAATGCTCTTTGAAACAACTTTTTGGGCTTCGAATTTTTGCTAAGAGACTTTGCACGAAATTTTTGCCTTTGCGAGGAGGTGCGATGAAGGAATGAGGGGGAGAAAAAAGTGAAGAGTGAAGAGTTAAGAGTTGAGAACTGAGAGTGAAAAATGAAAAGTGAAAAATGAAAGGTGAGGATTATTAATGTGTGTTTCAATTCGTGTAATCCGTGTAATTCGTGGTTGGGTGGGGGTCTGTTAATTCGTTGTACAATTCGTGGTTATGTAGGCTCTTGTGGTCACAATTTTCTACTTTCGTGAATCCAATTTCAATCTACTATTATGCAAAAACTATTCTCCCTGCTCCTGCTCTCCCTTTTCGTGGTTCCGTACGCGGGTGCACAAAACAAATCCGTTCCTCCCAAACCTGCGGAACAAAAAACAGTCCGCACCGCGGGACCAAACACCGGTCCGGCACCCGATTACAGCAACCTGAACTGCTGGGCAGCCTCGCCCTACAAGGAGGATACCAGCGACAAGATCCCCGCCTTCCTGAAAGACGAAAAACGGGATACCCGAGCCGATGTCTTCTTCATCCATCCCACCTCCTACTTCGGCGAGAAGAAGGGCGATCCCTGGAATGCCGACCTGCGCGATACCGCCGTCAACAACAACACCGATAATCTCTCCATCCTCTTCCAGACGACCGTCTTCAACGGCAGCTGCCGGGTCTTTGCCCCCCGCTATCGCCAGGGAAACATGGAGGCGTTCTACGTCTTCAACACCCCTGAAGCCAAGAGTGCCTTCGACCTGGCTTACCAGGATGTGAAAAAAGCCTTCCAGTACTACCTGAAACACGAAAACAAAAAGCGGCCCATCATCATCGCCTCACACAGTCAGGGTAGCCTCCACGCAATCCGACTACTGCAGGAGTTCTTCGACGGAAAGCCACTGCAAAAACGCCTGGTATGCGCCTATGTGATCGGCTACCAGATCAAAAAGGATGCCTTCCGCACCATCCCGGTAGGCGAACGTCCCAACCAGACCGGCTGCTTCGTCGGCTGGCGCAGCTACGCCAAGGGAGAGATTCCGAGGGGCGCAGCCGCCGAGAACGGGAACTCGGTCTGCGTCAACCCGCTCACCTGGAACACTTCCGAAGCCTGGGCATCCTCCGAGCTCCACCTGGGCATCCTGAACAACTTCGAAACAACCACGCCCCACACCGTCAGCGCCGGCATCGAACCCAACACCAAAATCCTCTGGATCGAGACCAAAGTAGTCCTCGACGAAAAGAAGAAAAATATGACCAACTACCACGTGTGGGACTACAACCTCTTCTGGATGAACATAAGGCAAAATGTAAAGGATAGGATTGATGCGTTTATGGCGAAGTGGAGAGTGGAGAGTGAAGAACTAAGAGTGAAGAACTAAGAGTGATGATGGTGAAAGTAGAGACGTTGCATGCAACATCTGTCTTAAGTTTTTACCAC
>CAINVV010000290.1 GCA_903854235.1 uncultured Bacteroidia bacterium
ATCAGGTCGTGCCTTTGCTTCAGCTGAACATCAATGTCGGCAAACGCATTTTGCCTCGTGTTGCGAAGCCTCACCAGGCTGTTGTAAATGCCAATCAGCCAAAAGATTAAAAGTACCAGAAATGCTACAACAGAAATAATCCAAATCATGGCGTAGGATTTAAAAGTTATGGAATCTAAAAGTACTAAATTAGTAAGGAAGATGATCAAAAAATTACAGAGTCTGCGGTAAAGTCATCCGGAGATCACTTTCTCCTGCCCATCAAAAATTGCCGGTTGGAGATCCATAGATAAAATTTCAAAAATCACTTTAAAAGCTGTATTTTTATACAAATAAGATATGGGATTTGGGAGGGTTCAGTCTGAAAGTTTCATCCTTCCAACCTTAAAAATCTATTTTTGGATCTTTGGCTCTGGAAGTCCATTGGCATATCGACCCATAGTGCTTTTCCGACTAAAAGAAAGTTTGTTGCATGCTAATTTTTGATTATGAATAACAACTATACCTTCATCAACGGAGTGTTTGTTCCTTTCGAACAATCCTTTTTGTCTGTTTCAGATTTAAGTATCCAGCGCGGTTATGCCATATTTGATTTCTTCCTGGTAAAGGAAGGAATTGCCCCCTTTCTCTCCGACCATCTCGACCGTTTCATCCGATCTGCAGCCTTGCTAAGTCTCGATCTCCCTTACTCCAAGGCAGAGCTTGCCAAGATCGTTAAGGGTTTAATAGCAAAGAATGGACTCAGAAACTCCTCCGTTAAAATGCTTCTCACGGGAGGTATCGCGAAGGATGATTTTACCCTTTCTCCAACGGGGACCACCCTGATTGTGATCAACAAACCTTTCGAGCTGATCCTTCCCGATTGGTGGAAGAATGGAGGAAGCCTGATCTCCTGCAACTACCAGCGTGAAATACCGGAGGCTAAGACCATCAATTACCTCCGCTCCGTCCGTTGGTCACAACGGCTTCTGGAAACCAAGGCTGCCGAAATATTGTATCTGGACAGAAATTGGGTTCGGGAATGTTCACGGAGCAACATTTTTTACGTGAAGGATCAAATCGTTTACACACCAAAATCTATGATCCTGGCAGGAGTTACCAGGAAAAGAATTTTGCAGTTACCTGGATTTACTGTCGAGCAACGGAATTTTAAAATGAAGGAACTTCTGGAGGCCGATGAAGTTTTTATCACCAGCACCACCAAGGGAGTCTTGCCCATCGTAAAAATTGATTCCACAGTTATTGGGGATGGAAGGATTGGAATGATCACGAAGGCCATCCGGGAAGCCATCCAGTCCTGATAAACGGCCTGCCGACCAGGAGTTGAAAGCTGGAGTAAAATTTTTACTTCATTGACCGAAGGTGAAGTTCAGCTATCGTTTTTTTTTGTTCAAGACTTTCGCAGGTCTTGTTTTATTTTTCTCGTTTGCAAGTGTTGTGGTGGTTTTTGACTTAAACTCCGTTAAAAATTGGTCTGTCTGCCTTTAAAATTGTTAAAATTTAGATTCCTATACTCTTTGTCAGAGGATGTTGTCTGTTATTTCACTATTCTTGTGACTCCAAGTTCATTTTATTCATCCGAAATCGATTGAAATTGAAAAAAACGCTTCTCCTGTTGATTTTTCTGTTGCCAGTTTTCCTGCAGGCTCAGGAAAAATATTCCCGAACCCTCAGACTGATGGGTTGCCACTATGAAATCACCGTGATAGCAGCCAATCAGGCTGAAGGGGATAAATACATCGATCTGGCGGCCAATGAGGTGACTCGCATCGAAAAGTTAATCTCAGAGTGGGATTCAACTACCCAGATATCCCATGTGAACCATTACGCAGGGATTCATCCGGTGAAAGTAGACAAGGAGGTTTTTGACCTGATTGTTCGCAGCATAAAAATATCGGAACTAACAGATGGTGCTTTTGACGTGACCTGGGCAGCGATGAACCAAATATGGAAGTTTGATGGATCTATGAAGCGTTTGCCCACCAAAGAGGAGGTTGCAGAAGCTGCTGCCAAAGTCGGCTACAAAAACATCGTGCTGGATCCAGTCAACCTCACGGTATATCTAAAATTGAAGGGAATGAAGCTTGGATTCGGAGGCATCGGGAAGGGATATGGAGCCGACAAGGGTGCTGCCCTGCTTAAATCAATGGGCGTAGTGGGAGGTATCATGAATGCCTCCGGAGACATTACCGCCTGGGGTCATCAACCCGATGGGAAACCCTGGTTGATTGGCATCACCAATCCTTTCAACAAGGATAAGCTCTTTTCGTGGTTTCCCTTCACAGGAAAATCAATAGGCACCTCCGGGGATTACGAAAATTTTGTTGAATTCGATGGGGTGCGTTATTCCCACATTCTGGATCCGCGGACGGGCTGGCCCGTTCACGGCGTGTCCAGCGTGACCCTCTTCGGACCCAATGCCGAACTCTCGACTGCCCTCACCAAGGCCATCTTTGTGATGGGGATAGACGTGGGAATCAATCTGCTCAAACAAATTAAGGGGATAGATTTTATTGTCGTAGATGATCACGGTAAAATCTACCAATCGGACAATGTTAAGATGAATCCTTTCCAGAAGTAACGATCGACAAAAACTTTCTTTCGGCGTTGGGTTTGGATCATTCTTAGGCAAGGAGTTACATCATTTCAAACAGATTCATCAGCAGGATCAATACTCCCAGCCCAAATGTAATCCTGTTCACTGCTTTCCATAATTTTCCAGGCAGTTTGATACCCATCCGGCTCAGAATAAGCGAGAGGATACAAAAGGCCATGCTGATTAGGGTAAGCGTAAATCTACCCTGTAATGGATCAGGAAAATAATGATGAAATATGGCGACTCGCTCCATTTGAGTCGTACCCAAATTGAAGGAATGAACCCATAATCCAATGATTAAAACAGGAAAAAACAAGCACAATGCTCCCAATACAGTGGCAATTTTCAGGCTTCTGAAAGGTTGATGTTTCATTAGACTATTTTTTGGTCTTTATTTCTGCTATTTTGGCTGGAATCAAATGCACATCCAGACCCGGTGCTATTTCTTGTCTTCTTTCAACCACTGGATAAACCGGGTCAAAGCGATCCCAACAGAAATGCCCAGCACCAGAATAAACCAGAATCCGGCACTGTTGGGTTTGCTATCAATTCTGGAATAAAAAACGAAGTACAAACAGAGTGTCATCAATACCGGCGAAAAAATGGAGAATACTCCTGCTTTCTTTCTCATGATTTTAAATGTTTAATTATCATTGATGGATACCTGGATTTAATGCGTTCCACGAAGTCCGATGGCATCTGCAGCTTGCTGCATAGCCAGAATGGTCTCCTCCACCAGTTCTTCAACGGATATTCCCAGCATCCCTGCGCCCTTTGCAATCACATCGCGGTTGGCGCCGGCGGCAAAGGCCCTTGTATTCCATTTTTTCATCACAGACTTGGTGGTCAGATCCAGGATGCTCTTGGAAGGTCGTACGTAGACACAGGCGGTGATCAATCCGGTAAGCTCGTCGGTGGCAAACAATACCTTTTCCAGATATTCTAGGGGTTCGACTTCCGAACAGATGCCCCAACCGTGACTGACAATGGCCCTTATGTAGCTTTCCGGCCAATTCTTTTCCTCCAGAATCTTTCTTGTCATCGTGCAGTGCTGCTCCGGATATTTTTCGTAGTCGAGATCGTGGCACAAGCCAATGACACTCCATTTTTCCACGTCCGCTCCAACTTTTTCTGCAAAGTAGTGCATCACTGCTTCTACAGCAAATCCATGACGGATCAGGCTATCCTGGAAGTTGTATTCACAAAGGAGGGCAAACGCCTCCGCTCTTGAAGGTTGATGTTCCATTCTGATTATGGTATTTTGTCCTGCCTTGTAAAGATAAAAAAGTTGAATCTTTTTCCAATCCGAAAAAATCATTTTACCAATGGGGCATCCCTGGCCCGTAAAAAGTTTTCAGTCTTACTTACCCTCAAACTGCCAATCCTGTCGAAAGAACAAAATCAGGGGATTTGAACCGTCATCCGGCAATTTGCCGGGTTCCACTTCATCTGATATTATGCCTGGCCATTCTACTTGCAGCGATAAAACAGAACGATCTGTCTATAAAATGAATCCGTTCGTCTATTGTATTTTTAACGGCTGGAGGGAGTAGTTAAGTTTGGGTAAGATTTTAAAATAGAAACATTTAAAAAATAGCATCATGAAAGCAAAAACATTTATTTTGGGATTAACCTTCTTCGCAATTGGCATCATCGCAACCTTGGGAACCGAATCCAACCTGAGGCACCACAACGCCAACCACCAACCTGGAATCAGGAAGAGTACCACGATTGAAGTAGGCGCACCACTGAAGGTTGCAGAGCTGAGAAGTCTCGGACTCTTGTAGCAAATATCCAAAAATACACAGGGAGGTTATTGCCTCCTTTTTTTATGCCCTTACGTTTTGGAAATCCTGGCAAGACCTATTTTTAATTTTGATAAAAAATTGTGCGACTTGACTGTTTCTTCTTTTTGCAGCGATAAAACCGAACGATCTGTCTATAAAATGAATCCATTCGTCTATTGCATTTTCACCGGCCACGGGAAGGAGCTAAGTTTGGGAATGATTTTAAAATAACAACACTTAAAAAATAGTATCATGAAAGCAAAAAATTTTATTTTGGGATTGACCTTCTTCGTTATTGGCATCGTAGCAACATTGGGAACAGAAGCAAATTTGAGAAACCACCACAACAATCAAATGGCTGGAATCAGGAAGCACACTACGATCGAGGTAGGTGCGCCACTCAAGGTGGCAGAGCTAAAAAAAATGGGACTGATTTAACAGGAGTCCGCAAAATTCAAGGGGAGGTTTTTACCTCCTTTTTTTTTGCTTTTCGGCTTAGGTTGCCAGGAGAAGGAACCATGTTGGTTTTATTGAATGGGAATACAAATGTTGGATTTCATTTCTTATGTGCTCAGATTATCCGAATTATACACAGTTAAATTTGCCTATATCGTCCTTGGCTTGATCATAAAGGTTACGAATTGATGTGGGTCAGGAAGAACAATTCTCAGGTTGGATAAAATTGAGTAGTTTTGATCTTGTGTCCATGGCTGGTCCCGGATGTTGCTCCCTGTGACAATTCGTTGACACCTCTATTTTTGTCAATATAGCACTCCATGAAGCGAATAGCGATTTTTTGTATCTTATTTGTTGCCTTTTCAGGCTTATCAGCACAATCGATTCAGATGCACCTGTCAACGCCAGAAATCTTAACGCAAAAGCGGCAGGGAGATTCTGAAAGTCTGAAAGGGAAATCTCATCCGGAAACTACCAGACCATCAAAGACAAAAATATTATTGCTTGCTACAGATACGCTTACGTTGACTGACTTTGTCATGAGCATCGAGCGGGTCAACGACCATTTGAACGACATCCAAGACAGTTCAAAGCTGAAGTTTGAGGTGGTGAACATGAGCCGCAGAATTGACCAGATCACCAACGATGTGAGTATCATCCGACAGAATAACAGGGACAGAAATGCTTCTGTCAATGTGAAGAATCTCTATCTCTACCAGAGTTTGGCTTCGGCCCTGGATGAGGAAAATAGCCATTTCCAATCGATTGTGGCCAGGATGTACAACAGGG
>CAINVV010000291.1 GCA_903854235.1 uncultured Bacteroidia bacterium
GATTATCAGGAAAATCATCTGCAATACTTTTCTCACGTTCATCTTTGTGTCGTTTTTGGTTGTTTATTTGAAGCTTTAATCCGTCCCAGAATCCATAGTAGGCCGGTTTCCTGAAATATATCTTTTAAAAGAAGTGGCCGGTCATTTGTAAATTAGCAATTGGCTCCAGTTAATCGTTAGAAAATTTGGGAAAAAGGCAATTCCATGGATGGATTATTGATTGCTTTCAAAATATTTTTAATGACTGAAAATCAATGATCTGGGTCTCCGTAGGTATAGGATACAAAGGCAATTGTCTTGCCGTCCGGACTCCAGGAGGGAACATTCATCGTCCCCTGTCCTCCATAAATGTAAGCCAATACCTTCGTTTCTTTCGAATCCGTCTGTTGTTGCTGCAACACGACGCGCTGGTTCATCGGATGGGATCCGGCGGGAACAGTGGTGGGGAAGGAAACATAGACCATGCTTTTCCCGTCTGGAGAGAGGTGGGCAAACCAATCGTGGAAAGGCCCGAAACTAACCTGCTCCGGATGGCTGCCATCGGGATTCATTCTCCATACTTTCATCATTCCGGATCTCACAGAGTTGAAATAGATGTGTTTGCCATCGGGCGCATATTCGGGACCATCGTCCAGTCCGGGAGATTTGGTCAGCTGAAACTCTTCGCCTCCGGCGGAGGGAATTCCCCAGATGTCGTAATCCCCTTTTCGCTCCGCACAAAATACCAATGTCTTGCCGTCGGGCGACCAACCGTGCCAATAGGAGGGAACATCTTTGGTAATGGCTTTTGGCGTTCCACCTGAAACGGGAACTGTGTAGACGGCAGATCCCGAGCGTCCATCGGCCAGTTTAAGTGTACTTGAGATGGCCAGCATCTTCCCGTCGAAGGAGAGGCCATGGTCGTTGTTGATCTTGTTGACCTCCCCGGTAGGAATTTTCTCGGGTACTGCAGAGGACAACGGGAATTTGTACAGCAATCCTCCGGAATTGTAAATCAGGTATTTTCCATCTCTCGACCAGTTCGGGGCTTCGATGTGCTCCCTGGTGGTGTAAATGACAGTCCGCTCCCCGGTGGATACATTCAGCAACTCGAGCCTACTGGCTCCCGGTTGCTTGTAGCCGTCGAGGTTCAAAGCTGCCGGTACGTCAAGCCTGAAGTTCTGAAATCTGGCCGTTTCGGAAACAGCGGTATCGTGTGAACATACAAAAAGCCCCACATATACAGGTTGTTCAAATTTTTGGATGATCCTGGCAGTTTCGATCAGGGAGGCTCCATTTTTGGCTGCACGAACCACGATCGTATCGCCGGAACGTTCGAGCTGGATTACATCCGGCGCTTTGATTTCGGCCTTGATCTCAGTGGTTATTTGATTGTCGGCCGTTCGGTATTGCAGGGAGGTGAGACCGTCCCCGTGCACAGCTGCATCCACATACCTTGAACCCGGCGTCAGGTTTTCCCTGATCATAAGACCCATCTTTCTGTGCAGAACCACCCCTTTGCCTTCAAAATGGCCGTTGACGGTGAGAATGAAATTGCCTGTCATCTGCAGGGAAGCAAAATGAAACTGATCCGTATTGGCCCATATGTTCTGCCCACTTCCCGTTAGGGTATAGACCTGCTTTGCCTTGTCAAATTTGGTGGAGCCTTTCAGTTTCGGGGCACCGACATCTGTACTGTTTGAAAAAATACCTTGTGTTTGCGCTTTAGACACTGAAAAATTAAGGAACAGGACGACTGCAAGTGTAGCAGTGATTATTTTCTTCATAATGTTAAAAGGTTGAATGAAAAATAAATTCTTGGTTAAATCCTATCAAATTTACACATTTTCAAATTTTCAAATTATTTACGGCTCAATCGTGACACTTTGGCCTGCATAAACAGTCTGAGGCAGATTGATGGTTATTTCGCTGCAATTTTTTTCTGCATTCCAGGTGGAAAGAGTGTAAGCTCCGTGTTTTTCGAATTTGCCGGATATTGAAAGATGAATTCTTGCGAGTTTCCTGGAGGGGTCTTCCACAGATATGGACTTAATCGTTGTCCCATCCGTTTTGACCATCACCAATCCGGGACTGTCGATCCCGATGATCAGATTTTTTGAAATCTGGATCTGTCCTGCCTGGTAAAATGCCAGCTCGCTGATGTTTGAAGCGGAGTTACTGACAGCCTGAAGTTCCGGCGTATTGGATAGGATGGTGATTCCCCTACCGGGATTACCTGAGATCTCTTTTTCCGTCGCATTGGGGACGACGATGTAGGCATAACCTGCATTTTCGGGTCTGGAACCGTGGTTGAACCAAAGCTTGAACACCTCCTTGCGGACCTCCTCTTTCGGCGAGTCGGACTGGTGGTTGATCGTGAACCAACTTCCTTTTTCTTCCTGGTTGGAGAGGTTCACCGTGGCAGTCTTGGGAAACAGGTAGCCAATGCCATCGTGAAGCACCCATTGAACCTCTTTGAGCTCCCGACTTCCCTTTGCCAATGTGGAGGATTTATCCTTGGAATGAACCACTATCTCCCCTTTCAGCAAGCACTGGTTGAGGGTCGTGGCCACCGGAAATCTGGCGTCGGACCCGATTCCCGCGCCCAGGCAAACGTACTCGTTGTCGAAGAAAAACCAGCCCTTTTTGGCTTGCAACGGATCGTGTGGACTCTTGAAGTCGAAGGCCACTGCTCCGTATTTTCCATTGGTCACGGCTCCGGCAAAATCGTTAAGACCCCGCTTCTGAATCTCTTTTTCGGACGGGAGCTGCGGTTTTTGAACGATGGTTGCCCCGGGTATTTTTTGCCAGTCGTTGACGGGAGCCAGGTCGAAGTATTCATCTCCTGTGCGGGAAATGTAGTTGGTACCATCACCGCGGTGGTGATTCATCAACCCTTCGCCGTTGTAGGGCTCTTCCATGTTGTAGATCCGGTCGGAGTACATTCTCACGGAGGTGAAGAATCCGGGACGCTGGAAGGAAAAATGGTCGGATTGCCAGTAAAAGGTGGCGTGCGACAAGGTCGATTTGGCTTCATTTTTTCTGATTTTCACAATCTCTTCGAGTTCATTTTTCCGATAATTACTTGCTAGTAGCAATCTTTCCGGAGCGGAGGTGCCAAAGACCCGGTTGGCATCTGCACGGGTGATATCGCGGTTCATTGCGCCGGGATCGGGGTATTTCCCATAAACCATCATTTTGCAGATGCCATCGAGATAGTAATCTGTCAGTTGCTGCAGGGCAGGGGCAGAGAACTGGTATTTGGTGCCTGCCACGAAGGCGGCCCACTCGGCAAAGGCGTCGGCATAACCGGTGCCATAGGAGAGGGTGTTGTTGACCCTGTCGACACGGTGATGGAAACTGTAATCGTATTGCATTCCCCGCTCTGTTGAGAATCTGATCTCCCCTTCTATGACCCGGATGACCTCGTTGAACTGTGCCTCATCATGTTTGAACAACAGGCATTTGGCGAGTATCCCGGCAATTTTGATCCTGTCGCCACTGGGACGAGCACCTGTGGCGGTCAGGTTGGCGCGGCCCACCATCGGCAGGGTCTTTTCAACTTGTTCGTTGGTAAGATCGGTATCCATGATCAGCAGAAAACTGACCAGGGCGGTTGGCGTTCCAATCTGGTTCCACCACCAGTTTTCGCAGATGAAATTATGGGCCAGCCAATAGTCGAGTGCCGAATAGATGACCTTTTTGAGTTTGGGATCGCCTTTCAGTTTGGTTCCCTTTTTGTTGTAGGCTCTGCTCATTTCAACGAGGTTGTTCAGGTGAACGCGGTGCTGAAATCCGGTATTTGAGACATCTACGTAGTCGATTCCCGGCCAGGTTCCGTCGGGACGCAGGGTCGCGATCAAGATATGGACGTGGGCTTCATCAACGGCGGGCTGCATCAGTTCTGTGATTATTTTTTTTCGGAGGAGCTCTGCATCGGAGGTTTTGCAAATTCCGGAAAGGGAGAAAAAAAGGAGGAAAATAAAGAGTGTCAATTGGGCAATTCGCTTCATAAATTGTATTTTTTCGAAGAGGTTATTCTGGGGATTTTTTGTATTTTAAAGCATGGATGAACAAACTGCTTATTTTTTGTAGAACGCATTTTATCTTCCTGATTGTGTTATGCAGCTCGTTTTGACCTAAGGTTGTATCCGCTTTATTTTACTGTATATTGATCAGTTTTTCGGTACTTATTTTTTCATCGGATTTCAGATCTGCCCCGTTGCCGGCGAAGGTGTTGTTGAGGCTCCTGATATTTTTCCCGGCAAAGGCACCAATGCCGTATCCCTGGTTGTAATGGATCAGGTTGTTTGCCAGGGTAATGTTTTCAGATCCTTGGTACAGGAATTGTACCATTATTCCGTTGAAGTCGTTGGCTTCTACCAGATTTCCCTGGATGGTGACGTTGTTGCTTTCTGTGATCAGAATCCCGTGCCAGCCGTTTCTGGCAGTTTCGCAGCTGGTGACAGCGACTTCCGAGCAATAGTTGAGCGCAATTCCACAACCAAGCGGGGAGGTATCCAGTCGGCTATCTCGAACAGTAATATTCCTGCAATGAGATAGGTATAAATTGTGCAATTCCCTGAGTCCGGGTGGCACGCTGGCCCCGTTTTCGTTCAGGTCACAACAGACCAGATCGATTTTTTCAGCACCGGTGATGAAAATGCCATCGTAGGTGCAATTTCTAACAGTCAGATTCCGAAAGGTGATGTTTTTAAGTGCTCCCTCTTGTTTGCCGAGGAACATGATGCCACCCCTGTTGTAATTTCCGCGGTAGGATCTTTTGCTGTTCGGATCGCTGCCCGGATCTGGATCGGGTGCGCCCTCCAGTACCAAATCACAAATGGTGATATCGTGGAGATCGTCCGTTGCATTGACGATGGCATCGCGCCCACCTGTGGAGGGGTCGAGGAGTAATATGGTTCCAAGTCCTTCCCCTGAAAGGGTTACACCGGATGGTATTTGGAGTGAGCCGGGAAGTTTGTGAAGGCCTGCGGTTGCGATGACCCAACCATTTTTTCCGGCCGCTTCATCGAGGGCTGCCTGTATGGACTGACCGGGATTAACCCGGATGGCCTCTTTGGATGGTTCGCTGATTGGTCTGTCCAGCGCTCCGGCGGGATAAGCAATCGTTGAGGCAGTTGGCGTTGATTTTTTTGAAACGGATTTCCCGGTAGGGGCCCTGAAAGCGGTTAGTACACTGCGGCTGGCTTTCGAACGAACTGAGTCGGCCGCCATTTTTGTAAAGGGGAGGTCGATGCCTTGTGCGGCATAATGGCGATACACATATTCATAATCATCACGGAGCTCCCTGGAGCGTTCGGAGATTTTGCCGTAGCATTGAGGAGTCTTTGCAAGCAAGAATTGGGCTGTATATTCATAGCCAAGTCCGATGCGGTTGTTGGCAGCGGCGAAAAAGTCGACCCCTTGGGTATAGGCAACTTTGGCCGCCCCGGCAAATTCGCCGAGACCCAATTGGACGTGACCCTGGTCACGCATTGATTCCTGGCATTGTCCGCTGGGATAGAGGTATTTGAACAAGCTGCCGTTCACAGGAGAATGGTACATATGGTTGACGGCATTGTCGAACATTTCGTGGTTGTCTGTAAAGATGGCCATCGCGAGAATGGTATGAATGATGGCACCGTCCCAGTTGCCGTTGGCCTGTGGGTAATAATATCTTATGAGTGGATAGTAGACCGTCATCAGCATCTCGGTGAAATGGTCGATCTCCTTTTTTTGCCACCCGGAATCGGTGTAGCGCAAGATCTCTGCTGCATTGCAGAGTAGGTGACCGGTCCAGCCAGCCAGCAATTTGGCATCGTTGTAGTCGAAATCCCAGACGACCGGTGTCCAGGCATTGATGATCTCGATGGATTTGGCCGTATAGGCCTTGTCGTTGGTGAGGTAACCCATCAGGGCGCAGTTGTAGGCCATGTTCGAGCCTTTTGACAGGTCGTCGCCGCCAATGTTGGGTTTGCCATAGGGTCCCCTGAGGACGTGTGTGAATGGTTTGACCTTGAATTGTAAATCCGTGGCGGATCTCAGACGCTCGAAGGCATCTTTCCAGGGTTGGGCACCCGCTTCGACCTGTTTTTTCATGTAGGCCATATCTGATGCAGTCTGATCTATGCCGGGGTGGATGAATTTTTTCGCCGAAGCAGACCCGGCAGACCAGAAAAACAGCGATAAAATCAGCCAAACGGTGGTTGTGGAGGATCTTCTATTCATTGTCATTTATTTTGGAGTCGTTTGGTTGTTTTTGGGTTTGTTACCCAAACAGAAGTTCCCATCCGCCGGAGGGCGAACCAGAGGAATAATTGATTTCAATATTGCAAAAAGCCAATAGCTAATAGCTAAAAAAAGAGCCATTGATGAAAGATCTCTTCCACCAACGGCTCTTTTGAAAAATTGACTATTTCATCGTGTAGCGTTTGATGCTGATCGTCATGCTTGGAGTGGTATTGTTAACGGCATTCACATAGATGTAAGCCCGGTATTTACCATCTGCCGTTTCAACCCAAGCGCCTGCCTGTGCCTTCAGGTTGATGACAAAGTTTGGTGCATTGGTAAAATCAAGCACCGTGAAATCGACATCATCAATGAAGACGCCATATTGCAGTCGAGCCAGGTTTTGGTCGTTCAGTGCCCAGGTTTTCGACATTTTCGTGCTGTTGGTCAGACCGGTTGGCAAGGTGATTCCCGGAAGGTATTCCGGACTTGCAGCAGGTGAAACCAGTGCGTGCGTAAAGGTGATTCCAGCAATGGAACGATAGAGGTAAACCAGGTCTATCTTGGCTGCATTTGCTGCTGCGCCTGCTGCATCGTACAATGCCAAGTCGGCGATGGAGAGATACATTGCCTTGTTATCCGTGGCTACGAGGTCCAGTTTCATATCCATCTTGACGATGGGATAGGGGCCCATGTTGAAGGTAATGGTCTGACCATTGGTTGCCGTGGCCGAGAAGGTAAAGGTGACGGTTTTGCCCCTAGCGGCTTCAGGAATGGTATAGAAGTACCGAAGTGTGGCTGCGCAGGTATCTTTCGTAAAAGTAACCATGGTTTTGATATCCGTTGTTACAGAGGGTGATCCTACCGTA
>CAINVV010000292.1 GCA_903854235.1 uncultured Bacteroidia bacterium
ATCAAGCAAAGCATTCCGATCAGCACCTCCTTCAAGATGTTGAAGTTCATCACGGTCAGCCCGTCATTTACCTACAACGAAAGATGGTATTCGAGCCAGATTAGAAAAGCCTATGATCCCATCAAGAAGGCGGTTGCAGTGACCGATACGCTTTTTGGCTTTACGCGGGATTTTGACTACTCAGTCAGTCTGGGTGCCTCTACTAAAATTTATGGTGACTATACACCGTTGAATCCCAAATCCAACATCAAGGGAATCCGGCACGTCATGACACCCACGCTGAGTTTAAGCATGCAGCCTGATTTCAGTAATCCCGGTTACGGTATGTATGGAAACATTGAGTATTACGATGACAAGGGGATGCCTGTTACCCTGAGATACCCTTACCACGAAGGTGGAATATATGGAACCGCTGGAGCGGGCAGGTCCGGATCGATCGGATTTAACTTGAGCAATACCTTGGAGATGAAAGTTTTGAATGTAAACGATACTACCTCAAAGGAAAAGTATAAAAAGGTTAAGTTACTGGATCAGCTTTCTATTGCTACCTCATACAATCTGGCAGCAGATTCACTCAACCTTTCCAACATCAACATTTCCGGCAGAACCAAGGTGGCAGGAGTGGATGTGAACCTGGGAGCCATCCTGGATCCCTATGCCTATGAAAACGGGCATCTCATCAATGTTTTTGAATTTGCAAAAGACAAAAAATTGGCCAGGTTGACGAGTGCAAACCTTTCTTTTGGTTATGCATTCAAGTCTTCGACCAAGGCCGAAGAGAAGAAGAAAAAGGAGGGACTTGGCCCTGACGGCAAACCTTTGCCAAAGACGGAAGAGCAAAAAGCCGCAGACAATGCGCGTAAAAATTCTCCTGTATTGGCTGAGTATGCCGATTTCAGCATTCCCTGGGACTTTCGTTTTGATTATAGCCTTAGGTACAGCAAGCCAAATCCGACGGCAGCCTCCTCGATCAATCAGACCGTAGATTTCAGTGGGAATGTGAGTCTGACGAAAAAATGGCAAATAGGATTTTCCTCCGGTCTGGATGTTCAGAAAATGGAGATTTCGTTTACGCAGTTTAACATTTTTAGAGACCTTCATTGTTTCCAGATGTCTCTAAACCTGGTTCCGTTTGGATACAGACAGAGCTACAGTTTCACGATCCGGGCAACCGCAGCCATGTTGCAGGACCTGAAGATCAACAAGCGATCCAGCTTCTACGACAATCAATCGTACTAGCTGCGGTGCAGTGAAAAGGTAAAATATTGTTGATTGGATAATCAGAAAATCTAATCCGTCTCATAAAAAAAGTTCGCACCATAATTCAAAACGAGCGGTATTTGCTTTTCCAAATTCGGCTACTGATTTTCTCACCTCACGGAGTGTTTTTTCCCTATGAATGTCCTTGCTTTTAGAATAAAATTTGTCTGCAAAGGCTATGATTTGTTCCTCTACCGTTTCTGGTATCAGGTCTCTTTGAGGCAAGGGTAAATTTTTTGCAATAATCTCCTCCAGGGAAATGCCCACACCGGTATGTCTTTCACAAACCAAGCCGTGTTCCGGAAATCCCAGTTTCGTCAGCAATTCACAACCCAGATAACCATGTGCCAAATAGGGGTAGTCTCCAAAACAAAACAGATCCGGTGCGTTGGTCAAATGGATCCCTATGTCGTGAAGCATGGCAGCTTCCTCTATAAAGACTAGATCAGGATTTAGTTCACTGTGCTTCAAGGCGATTTTCAGCGCCTTATCCGTTACCGCCCGACTGTGGCCGCAAAGAATCTCATATCCTTTTGACTTAGGTTTGTAATACTTTGAAATTAAAACTATTGGATCCATTGCTAAGTGGGTGCTAAATGGGCAGTTGTAACAGCCAACTACCTTGTAACGTCAAAATAAAACAAAAGATTCCATATTTCATTTTTTAGCGCTTGCGAATTGCTTAGATTGTGGGTTATTCGCTATTTTTAGACCGGATTTGAACAAATAAGGTGAAACAAGGCGAGGACAGGGAAGCATCCTGCAATTCGTTCGTTTTAACAATTTAACTATTTTCGAGTGAACAAGGAAAAATTTAAGGCATATCCCCGAAACTTCAGAAGAGGTATTGAAATTCTTGAGAAGGGAAAAGTTGAAAGGGGAACCAAACGCATTGAAAAGAGTTTTGAAGCAGGTTTTAAACCTGCCATGATTTTTCTGGATCTCCTCAAAAATTCCCCATCGATTGCCCAGGCAATTGATCTCTTTCAGGATCAATACGAGCAGGATTTTACACGGGCAGCACTGGAACTTGGAACGAGGTATTATGAGGGGAACGGGCGTCCCCAGTCTTTTACCGATTCTGTTGGTTTTTTTCTTGAATCGGCCCGGGCTGGTGGCATTGAATCATGCAATTATATTGGTGAGATGAGGGAAAAAGGCAATGGTCTTCCCGAGGATTCAACCAAGGCATTCGAGTGGTACGAGCGAGGTGCAGAACGTGGAGATAAGGTGGCAAAATACAATTATGGCCGTTTGCTTTATTCCGGAGAAGGAGGTTACAAGGATACCAACGAAGCGGTCGATTATTGGTACGCATCTGCCAAAGAGGGCTATTTGCCTGCGATCTACAAGGTTGGAGAAATTTTTGAGCTGGGCTTGACCGTTCCGGTAAAATTGGAAAAGGCCTTTGAATGGTATAAAAAAGCAGCTGTGGAGGGATATGAACCTTCATTCCAAATGGTTGGGTTATTTTTGTATGAAGGCAAAGGGGTTGAAATAAATGTGGAAGAGAGCCTGGAATGGCTCAACAAGATCAATGGAACCGTCACCTCTGAAGTCGCACTTAAGATGGGAAAAATCTACCTCCTTGGATTGGGTATTGAAAAAAATATGGACAAAGCCAAAACCTATCTTGAACAGGCTGTTCACGCCGACTATTCCGAAGCCATTTTTCTGATGGGGAAATTGAATGAAGAGACCAACCAGGAAGATTTCCTTGACCTTTATCAAAAAGCGGCAGACAGGGGATTTGCTGAAGCGCAGGAAGCACTTGCCAGCTATTACCTCAGGCAGTCTGACTATCACGGGGTCGAAATGCTAAAAAAAGCAGCTCAAAATGGCAGTGCCGATGCAATGGTGCT
Organism: uncultured Bacteroidia bacterium; assembly: GCA_903854235.1. GTDB lineage: Bacteria > Bacteroidota > Bacteroidia > Bacteroidales > Prolixibacteraceae > CAINVV01. The sequence goes on from CAINVV010000292.1 coordinate 3,123, forward strand.
GATGGCCAAGAGATATGAGACGGGAGAAGGGGTGGAGAAAAACGTAAAAACCGCCGTTGATTATTACCGAAAAGCTGCCGAAAAGGGAAATTTGGAAGCACAATATCAATATGCAAGCATTTGCCTTGCCGGGGAGTGGACAGAACGAGACAAGTATGCTGCTGGAGATTATTTTAAAAAATCTGCAGAAGCGGGTCATCCGCGAGCTTGTTACATTTTGGGACTTCTCCATGAAAAAGGGGAGACCTACTGGTCGGATAAAGACAAAGCCTTTGAATGGTATTTGAAGGCAGCTGAAAAAGGCGTACCCGGCGCAATGTTCAAAACGGCAGTCTATCTTGAAAATGGAGTCAAAGTCGAAAAAAATCTTCTGGAGGCTTTGCGATGGTACCGTCAGTCCTCCTCTGCAGGTTATGCAAAGGCTGCCTTTAACCTGGCGGTTCTTTTCGAAACCGGTCAAGGGTGTGAACCTGACATGGAAAAGTCTATTGAACAATATGAAGTCGCTGCCAACGGCGGAATTGCAGAGGCAATGAACAACCTTGGGAATGTCTACCACCAGGGAAAGGGAATTACAGCCAATCCGCAGGAGGCATTCAAATGGTATTCAAGAGCCGACGAGGCAGGTTTCATGCTGGGTTCCTACAACTTAGGCGTGATGTGGTATTTCGGGGAAACCGGCGAAAAGAACCTTCAAAAAGCCTATTTCTATTTCAAAAAGGCAGCCGACAAAAATTATCCTCAGGCACAATATAATCTGGCAGGTATGGTCATGTATGGTGAAGGAGTGGAAGAGAATAAAAAAGCCGCCATGGAACTTTTCCGTAGGTCAGCTGAAAATGGTTTTGCAGCCTCCTGGATTGGTTTGGCAGAATTTTACCTTGCGGGTGACGTTGTGGCAAAAGAGGTAGAAAAGGCCATCGAATATTTTAACCTGGCCTCCGACCACGGCCTGGGAGAAGCGGATTTTCAACTCTCCAAAATTTATGAATCGGAAAAGGGCTTTCAGGATCCGGAAAAGCAAAGTCAGTGTCTGAAACGCTCCCTTGCCCGGGGATACACCCCAGAATGAAAACAGAAGAAACGCCGTAAATCAAATTGCGGCGTTTCTTCTGTTTGAAAATATCTTCAGTTTTTTCCAGAAGGTTTTGTCATTCTTTAAAATCTTCAATCCATTTTCTGGCATTGACGAATGCTTCGAGCCAGGGTGTCATCTGATCGGCTATTCTGTTGGTAGGGTAGTGGCCCCATTGCCATGGATAGATGGCACGCTCGAGATGTGGCATCATGGCAAGGTGACGGCCGTTGGCAGAACAGATCGCTGCGACTTCGAAATCAGAACCATTGGGATTGCCAGGATAATTGGCGAAGGAGTACTTCATCGGAATCCGGTATTGTTCTTCGCCTTCCGGAACCGAAAATTTGCCTTCTCCGTGCGCTACCCAGATTCCAAGCTTTTTGCCCGATAACGATTTGAGCATAACGGAATCATTTTCAAGAATATCCACATTCAAAAAAGCCGATTCAAATTTATGAGATTCGTTGTGGAGCATCTTTATTTTATATTCTTTTTCGGGATATACCAGATCAAGTGCCACCATTAGCTGACAACCATTGCAAACTCCCAAACTAAGTGTGTCCTTCCGTTTGTAGAATTGCTCGAGGGCTGCTTTTGCCCGCTCGTTGTATTTAAAGGCTCCCGCCCAACCTATGGCAGAGCCAAAAACATCTGAATTGGAGAACCCCCCAACAAAGACGATCATGCTGATCTCTTCGAGTGTTTCCCGGCCGGAGATGAGATCTGTCATATGGACATCCTTAACATCAAATCCTGCGAGATAAAGACTCCACGCCATTTCGCGGTCACCGTTGACCCCTTTCTCCCTGATTATGGCGGCTTTGATGCCTGTTGAAATCCTTCGTAAGGGATTGAGCGACAAGGATGCAAAATCGCCCTGAAAGGCTTTAAAATCGAAGGAAAGACTATTTTTTTTATAGTTGGTCAACCTGCTCTGGGCCAATTTTTCACCACTTTGTTTTTGGTCCAGCAGATACGAGGGTCTGAACCATAAATCTCTCAACATATCAATGTCGAAAGTAAAATTATCGTGGTGGTTTTTTATCTGAACCACCCGGTCTTTCGAAGGTTTCCCGATAAGGATGCAAGAAACATTGTTTTCGGAGAAAAGCTTTTCGAATTTATCCGGCACAGAAACCTGTACAACTACTCCGGGATTTTCGCTGAAAAGAAGTTTTACTGAATCTATTTCTCCTATTTGGGTTAAATCGGCTACTATGCCGCCAGAATTTTGGGCAAAGCAACTCTCCAAAAACGTAACAATCATTCCACCAGAGGATATGTCATGTCCGCTGACGACATATCCCAAATTGATTGCCTGCTGTAGTGTATCAAATGCGGTTGCGAAGTAGGCAGGATTAGCCACTGTTGGAGACTCTTCTCCCAGGCAGGAGAGGATTTGACCCAAAGAACTTCCCCCAAGTACCTTCTTAGAACACGAAAAATCGAGGTAATAAATTGGGTAGGAAGGGTTATTCTCAAGAACTGGTTCTACAATATTCCTGACATTGGAGATTTCTCCGGAAGCTGAAATAATTACCGTACCCGGTGCATACACCACTTCATCCTTGTATTTCTGGGTCATGGAAAGAGAATCTTTTCCCGTTGGGATGTTGATTCCCAGGGCACAGGCAAATGCCGAGGCCGCTTCGACGGCGGCATACAACCGCGCATTTTCTCCGGGGTTTTTTGCGGGCCACATCCAGTTGGCTGAGAGCGAAATACCTTTTAAGCCATGGGTAAGCGGTGCCCAAACGATGTTGGTAAGTGATTCTGAAATGGAGAGAATGGACCCATTTTCTGGACTAATCAAACCGGCTGCCGGAGCGTGACCAAGGGAGGTGGCGATACCCTTTATTCCTTGGTAATCCAGGGTGACAGCCCCAAGATTGTTAAGCGGAAGCTGAAGTTCACCGGCACATTGCTGCTTGGCTATTTTCCCGGTTACAGACCTGTCAACCTTGTTGGTCAACCAATCCTTGCATCCTACAGATTCAAGCTGAATTATTTGCTCTAAATATCTATTAATTAATTTATCAGAGTATTTTATCTCAATAAATTGTTCAATTGGAGTCTGATCTTCAAGCAGGGTACGGGGCGGTTTTCCGAAAAGGGTTGCCAACTCCATATCGATGGGTTTGTCTCCATTTTTGCGGTTGATAAAGGTGAACCGATGGTCGCCCGTGGTTTCGCCAATAACATAGTAGGGTGACCGTTCCCGCTCAGCGATTCTTTGTATCCAGGCAAGGTTTTCTTTACCGGTTACAAAACCCATCCGTTCCTGAGACTCATTTCCGACGATCTCTTTGGCCGATAGGGTTGGGTCGCCGATGGGCAGCTGATCTACAAATATCTCACCTCCAGTCTCTTCTACCAATTCGGAAAGACAATTGAGGTGTCCACCGGCACCGTGGTCATGGATGGATACGATGGGATTTCTTCCCGATTCGGAAAGGGCCCGGATGGTGTTATAGGCTCTTTTTTGCATCTCGGGATTGGCCCGCTGAACGGCATTCAGTTCAATACGACTTTCAAATGCCCCGGTATCTACGGAAGAGACGGCTCCTCCGCCCATTCCGATCCGGTAGTTGTCGCCACCCAGCAATACCACACTTTCACCAGTTTGGGGAGTGCCTTTCAGACTGTCTTCTTTTCTGGCATAGCCAATTCCACCTGCCTGCATGATTACCTTATCGTAGCCATATTTTTTCTGATTTTCAGCATGTTCAAAGGTAAGAACCGAGCCATTGATGAGTGGTTGTCCAAATTTGTTACCAAAATCGGATGCCCCATTGGAGGCTTTGATCAGCAACTCCTCCGGATCGTGGTACAACCACTTCCGGGGCGCAATCTGCTGTTCCCAGCTCCTGTTTTGATCATCATTCCTCGAATAGGAGGTCATGTAAACGGCAGTTCCGGCAATGGGGAAGCTTCCTTTACCGCCTGCCATCCGGTCGCGAATCTCGCCTCCTGTGCCTGTTGCTGCGCCATTGAAGGGTTCGACTGTCGTTGGGAAATTGTGCGTTTCGGCTTTGAGTGAAAGTACGGTTTCAATGTCAGTTACCTGAAAAAAGTCAGGATGATCGGCCGAAGCAGGGGCAAATTGCTCTACAGCCGGCCCTTCGGTGAACGAACAATTGTCCTTGTAGGCAGATACAACTGTATTTGGGTTGGTCTTTGTCGTTTTTTTAATCAATTCAAAAAGAGTCTGTTGCTTTTCAATTCCATCAATAACAAAGGTTCCATTAAAAATTTTGTGCCGGCAATGTTCTGAATTTACCTGTGAAAAGCCGAAAACTTCACTGTCCGTTAGTTTCCTGCCTATTTTCGCGGAAACTTCATCCAGGTATAGAATTTCATCCAAACTAAGTGCGAGCCCCTCCTGCTGATTGTAGGACGAGATATCTTCGATGAAGATTACTGACTCGGGTTTGTGGTCAATGGTGAACAACGTCTGGTTCAGATCCTGGTAGCTGGCCTGCAACATAGGATCAATCTGCTTATTGGAGTTGGGAGTGAAGAATTCTTCAATGCGGAAAATGCCGCGGATACCCATGTTTTGGGTGATTTCGACGGCGTTCGTACTCCACGGAGTTATCATCTCTTTCCTTGGTCCAATAAATTGGCCGTTCAACTGATCCGAATGTATCCACTCAGCATCTCCGAAAAGCCAGATTAATTTTTCGACATCAGATTGATTCAGTGAAATTTGTGTTCCTACGGCAAGCGTTATTTCGCTCTTTTTGAAGAAGAGGATCATGTAGCAGGTTTTATAAGATTAATGTCAACGAAGATAGGGAGAAGCATCTTTGATATTTAAATTTCAAAATTAAAAATACATTATGATTTGATCTTGTATGTTTCAGCTTTGCAAAATCAGAAGGACCACAGTCAACGCTCGGTATCCTATTCTTCAATTGTCGGAGATCACCTGATCATCAGAAGGTTTCCATTCTGTTACCTTGATCAGATTCGGAAATGCTTGTGGTTTGAAGATGGATTGGTTATAGAACATCCTCAGGCATTCCTGAATTCCTTCCGTGACACTGGGATGTGGGTGAATGCTCTGCAAAACCTCCTGAACCTTGATATCGGAGTTGATCAGATAGGCTATGGACACAATGAAGGCAGAGGCTTGCGGACCTGCTGCCCGCATTCCCAAAATTCTGTCGGACCCATCGTTGCTTACCATAATTTTTACAAACCCATTGGTATTTCTCATGGCGATGGTTCTGTTGACCAATTCGTTTGAGTAATAGGCTGCCTTATAAGGGATTCCCTTGCTTCTGAGCATCTTTTCATTGGCACCCACGGCGGCCAGTTCCGGCTTAAAGAACATCAGGGTAGGCATATGAGAATAGTCTAGCTGATAATTGGTTTGACCGAAGATTGCCTCCACTATGAAACGCCCCTGCTCTTCGGCCACTCCATAAAGCTGCTTTTGTCCGGTTACGTCGCCTGCAGCAAAGATATTGCAATCCCCAAAGTTGGAGAGCGCACATTCTTCGTTGATTTTCAAGAAACCTTTGCTGGTAGCTTCGATGCCTGCATTCTCGAGACTCAATCCTGCCGTATTCGGATCCCGACCTATCGAAATCAGGATAATATCCACCTCTACCACACTGCTGTGACCGTCATCGTAATCCAGAACGATCTCCAGGTAGTTGCTTTTCTTGCGAACTGTGCGAAGGGTAGCAGTATGGTGAATGATCACCCCGTTCTTCTCAAGATTAATTGAGACAAAATCGCTCACATCATCATCTTCAAATGGAATGACCCGGTGCGTCCGGTCAAGCAGGTGAACCTCCGTCTGACCGAAATTGGAAAAGATGGTTGCAAATTCACAACCGATAATACCGGATCCAATGATCATCATTCGTTCCGGAAAGCTTTCCAGGTTAAGAATTCCATCTGAATCAAGAATCTGCTTCTGGTCAATCACCAGATCGGGGTGGGGACGAGGTACGGAACCAGTAGCTATAATGATGTAATCTGCTTTGACCTCTTCAATTCCATCCTTGCCTTTAATTTCAAGTGTATGGCGATCGAGAAACCTGGCAAAGCCCTGTTTGTAGGTAATGCTGCCAGGATGTTTGTCATCGTCTGAAAAGGTTTCAATTTGGGATAAAATCTGGTTCTGTTTGGTTTTTGCAGCCTGCATGACCGTCTTCTTGACCAGGTTGTAATCCACCTGAAGACCCGAAGCCCGGTATCCACGGTCCACAGCTGCAGCTACGGCATAATCAGCAGAAAGTTCCCACATCGTTTTTGAGGTAAGCGGACCATTAATAATTCCATTGCCTCCCAGGTGACCGGCTTCAATGATACAGACACTTTTACCGAAGTCGAGGGCACGCATCGTTGCAGCCAAACCTCCTGGTCCACTGCCAATTACGGCCAAATCAAATTGCTTCATACTGATTATTTGATAGTTGTGAAAATCAATCTCCAAATTAAGGAAAAATAAATGAGATGTCCGGCTTTTTTAAAGGGTTATCCTCGTTTGACGGGTATGTTTAGACGCACATTACGCAGAAACTATTGGCTTGAAAGATTGCTGCAAATTCAAAATTGACTATTGACTTTTGTCATAAAATTGAATTTATCTGTCAATTTATCATTAAATATTCGTCTTCAACCTATTTCAGCAGATCTGCTACAAGTAAATATTTGTAGTTTTACGATCGTTAGAAAAAAATGTAAAGTATTAAAAATGAATCCAATTAAGTATGTTTCTGCCGATGATGCAGTAAAAATCATTCAATCAGGCGACCGGGTACATTTGAGCAGTGTCGCGGTTACTCCCCATAAACTTATCAAGGCCATGGTGGAGCGAGGAAGAGCCGGTGAAATTTATGACATAAAAATTCAGCACATTCACATAGAAGGAGCCGTAGAGTACGCAAATCCAGAATTTGAAGGTATTTTTGATACCCAGCAGTTTTTTGTGGGAGGAAATTTGCGCAAACAGACTCAGGCAGGTTATGCCGATTATATTCCGGTTTTTTTAAGTGAAACGCAAAAACTGATTCGCGAAGGTTACCTGAAAGTAAATGTGGCGATGATCATGGTCTCTCCACCGGATAAACATGGTTTCGTGTCCCTGGGAACCTCTGTAGATGCTACGCTTGCTGCAGTAGAGTGCGCCGACAAGGTGATTGCCCTGGTGAATCCGAATGTCCCAAGAACCTGGGGCGACGCCATGATCAGTACCGGAATGATTGACCTCTTCGTAGAAGATGATTCACCCATCTACGCACACAAGTTCGAACCGCTTTCTGATCTGGAGATCATCATCGGCAAAAAGGTGGCCGAACTCGTCGAAGATGGGGCCTGTCTGCAAATGGGAATTGGCGGTATTCCAAATGCCGTATTGGCACAATTGGGAAACCATAAGGATTTGGGAGTTCATACCGAAATGTTTTCCGATGGCATTTTGCCATTGGTTGAGAGGGGTGTGGTCACCGGTAGACGAAAAAATTTCGAGAAGGGAAAAATGGTTGCCTCCTTCCTGATGGGTTCGCAGGCACTTTACGACTTTGTGGATGACAATCCGATGGTTGCCATGATGGATGTGGCGCACACCAACAATGTGGCTGTCATCCGCAAGCTTGACAACGTGACGGCCATCAATGCTGCACTGGCCATTGACCTGACCGGACAGGTTTGCGCCGATTCGATAGGGATAAAACACTATTCGGGCGTTGGTGGGCAGATTGACTTTATTCGTGGGGCAGGTCATTCACTCCATGGAAAACCGATCATTGCCATGCCTTCTGTAACCGAAAAAGGATTCTCAAAAATTTCTCCTACGCTCATCGAAGGTTCGGGAGTGGTTTCAACCAGAGCCAACATTCACTGGGTAGTAACCGAACAGGGAGTGGTTAATCTATATGGAAAAACCATGCAGGAAAGAGCCAAATTGCTGATTTCCATTGCCCATCCAAACCACAGGGAGATGCTTGACAAGGCGGCTTTTGAACGGTTTGGTTCCCATTACCGGTTTGTACAAAAATAATTTACGACAAGATCCATCGATATGAAAGTTTCAAAAATTGAACACATCGGAATAGCGGTTGAAAATCTGGAGACGGCCATTCCATATTATGAAACACTATTGGGTACAAAGTGTTATGCAGTGGAGGAGGTCATTGACCAAAAGGTGAAGACTGCGTTTTTTAAAGTTGGGGAGACGAAGATCGAATTGCTCCAAACATTGGATCCTGATGGACCAATCGGGAAGTTTCTGGAGAAAAAAGGTCCGGGAATTCACCACATCGCTTTCGCCGTTGATCAGGTTGATGCTGCACTTGCCGAAGCAGAAGAGGCAGGTATTCAACTTATTGACAAGAAGGGGAGGAAGGGAGCAGAAGGCCTTAACATTGGATTCCTTCATCCGAAATCCACTTTTGGCGTGCTGACAGAGTTCTGCAGTGAATAGCATCGACTAAAAGAGTCAAACTTCATCCATCGAGCCTTTGATAGTTATTTCGGCAGGTGTTGTTTTACTGCGTGGGAGAAGCCATTTTCGTGGTAGGGGAGTGATATCATAAATTGTCTCTTTAGCTCTTCCGGGGCATTGTGGACGACATAGGAAAGGTGCGTAAAATCAAGCATTTCGAGGTCATTGAAATCGTTTCCGATCCCAAGGGTTTCACTTCTGTGGATACCTTTCAAACGACAAATTTCTTCAATACCATGGGCCTTGGAAATTCCTTTGGGAAAAATTTCCATCCAGATCCAATCGTCGTTAAGGGGTGAAGTAGTCCTAATAATGCTTATTTCCGGAAATTGGGCCAGTAGTTTCAATTTTACTGCCTCGAAATCGCTGCTGGTCTTGGGAAAGAAAAGAAGTAGCTGAGAAGAGCGATATTTTTGGCCACGTACGATTGCTTCGGCTTTCCCCATTTTGGTGTGAACCTCCACATATCGGTCCAATTCAGGACATTTGTATGTTTCCCACCAGAAGAAATTGTGGTTGTCCGGGAAACAATCGGATACCTTGAAATTGAATCCTTGATGGATTAAATATTCAATGATCTGATCTGTAAGTTCTTCATTAAAATTAATTGCACGAATAATTTCCTGCGTCCGCCAATCCACGATACCCGCACCCGAGGAACAGATCACGTAATCGAAAGGATCGGCAGGAGTAAGTGCCAATCTAACCTTGAAAAGGTTTCTTCCGGTAGCCGCAACCCTGCATATGCCCAAATCACCCAGCAAATTTAGGGTCTCAAGGTCCTCTTCGCTGATGGAGTGGTCATTTTGAAGCAATGTGCCATCCAAATCCGTAACCACCATTTTCAAATCACTCATAAAATAACACGGTTTGTTTGGCTACAAAGTTCGCCAAAGTTTTGAAGTGGAGAACAACCAGTGGCGAAATAATTTCAAGTAAAGGAGTAGTTACCGACTTTCCATTTTCATTTACTGGAATAAATATTCTCTCTTGAACGTGCCGTCAGCTTTCGAAAAACCAAAATCATAAATCGAAAATTAAAAATTCTTGCTATTTTTGCAGACCAACAAATAGTATTTTCTATGTTAAAAGGAATCTTGGCCATATCCGGGCAACCCGGATTATTTAAAGCTTTGTCAGAAGGGAAAAATGGGGTAATCGTTGAATCACTGCTGACAGGAAAAAAACAGACGGCATTTGCCAGTGCAAAGATGAGCACGCTGGAAGACATTGCCATCTATACCACCAGCGAAGACTTTCCGCTGAAAAAAGTTTTTAAGAAAATAGCTGATCTTGAAAAAGGTGGGATAGCCATTCCATCCAATTCAAAACCCGAAGAGTTAAAAAAATATTTTGAAAAGGTGTTGCCTGATTTTGACAGGGAGCGGGTATATGTTTCCGATATCAAGAAAGTGTTGACCTGGTACAATTTGTTGCAACAAAAAGAGTTGTTGAATTTCAATGAAGACGAGGCTGTTTCCGAAGAAACTGTTCCGGCAGTTGAACCAGAAGCATAGGCAAATCTCTTCCCGAGAAATAAAATAAAAAGGAACGCCTGGTCAATAACCTGGCGTTCCTTTTTATTTTCAG
>CAINVV010000293.1 GCA_903854235.1 uncultured Bacteroidia bacterium
AACAGGATGATACCCCAAATTTAATTTATTTTTAAGATCATCCACGCGGTCGTGCACCATTTTTTTTTGCTTGTGCAAGATTTTATACTGCTGTTAAAACAGGTAAAAATAAGACATATTAGCATGAATATGAGAATGTTATGACTTTTTGTCAGTTGGATGCCCGGATTTTTGTGTCAATTTGTCTTCCAAAATCGTGATGAAAAATGTAACTATCTGAATTTTAGGAAAAAATGAATTTGAAGAAGCAAGATGGCACACAGATTGATCCAGATAGGTTGTAGCACAAAGGCGTGGCTACAAACAACAAATATCAATTTAAAAATAGGAGGAATAAAAAATGACACTTATCAGAACCAGCAACAGAGTTTACCCAAATGTATTTAACCAATTGTTTAACAGAGAATTGTTGGATTTTAGCAATTTGGGTATTTCGGCGGATGACGCCACGCTTCCGGCTGTCAACATTCTCGAAGATGAGCATCGTATTTTGATTGAAGTTGCAGCTCCCGGATTGAAGAAGGAAGATTTCCAGCTTCAACTGGACCAGAACCTTTTAACCGTCTCTTCGGAAGTGGCGGATGAGAACAAGGAATCCGGAGATCATTATTCCCGAAGGGAGTTTAGGTATCGTTCTTTTCGAAGACAGTTCAACATTCCTGTAGAAATCATCAATGGTGAGGGAATTCAGGCGACCTACCAGGACGGTATATTGCTGCTGACGCTGCCAAAGCGCGATGAGCTTAAGCCCAAACCGGCCAGATCGATTGAAATTCAGTAAGTTTTAAAAGTCCTTCGGGACTTTTTTTATGGCAATTGCTTTATAACCTTGGATTCTTTTTTGAACAAAACCCCGCTACGCCATATTTGGAAAATCCAAATGGTCCCTTTTCACTACCTTCCTGTTGGGATCAATGAGTTGGAAGTGCCTGTTCACCTTGAAACTTGTATCTTTGCAAAATATAATCAAGGTCCTATGCTAACAGATTCAACCATTTGTGCCATTTCAACGCCAACTGGAACGGGAGGTATTTCGGTGCTCAGACTTTCGGGTAAGGAGGCGATTGTGATTGCAGATACTGTTTTTCAATCCCCCATAAGGGATAAACGATTGGCAGATCAAGCGGCCAATACGCTCCATTTTGGTTCAGTTTTCCAGGATGGAAGGTTGTTGGATGAGGTCGTGGTTGGGCTGTTTCGGGCACCGCACTCCTATACGGGGGAGGATGTTGTGGAGATTTCGTGCCACGGATCTTTGTATATCCAGCAGCAACTTTTGCAATTGCTGATCGATAAGGGGGCTGTACTGGCACAACCGGGGGAGTTTACCCAGCGTGCCTTTTTAAATGGGAAGATGGATCTGTCCCAAGCAGAGGCGGTTGCTGACCTCATTGCCTCCGGAAATGCCGCAGCCCATCGGGTCGCCCTGAACCAGATGCGCGGTGGATTTTCGGATGAGTTGGGTCTGCTTAGAGATCAACTGCTCCATTTCATCACGCTCGTTGAACTTGAACTTGATTTCAGCGAAGAGGATGTGGAATTTGCCGACCGAACGCAATTGCTGACGTTATCTGTAAAAATTGAGACACTTTTGGGCAGACTGGCGGACTCTTTTAGGTTGGGAAATGCGCTCAAAAATGGAATCCCGGTAGCCATTGTGGGAGATACCAATGCCGGAAAATCTACCTTGCTGAATTCGCTCCTGAATGAGGAGAAGGCCATTGTTTCAGATATTCACGGGACGACCCGTGACGTGATCGAGGATGTAGTTAATCTGAACGGGGTTCTGTTCCGTTTCTTTGATACGGCAGGATTGCGCCAGACTACCGACACCATTGAAAACCTGGGCATTGAACGTTCCTACAAAAAGCTGGAGCAGGCATCCATCATTTTACTGGTTCTGGATCTCACCTCCCCGTTTGACAAGCTGGTCGAAAGAATTAGCGAGATACGGCAAAAAGTAAGGAGCCAATCCCTGATTCTGGTCGCCAATAAGTCGGACCTGGCGGGGGATGAAATAAGGAATGCCCTGACAAGGATCGGCTTAAAGGAGAACGAATCCCTTGTTTTCTTGGCAGCAAAATCCAGGGTAAATCTGGGTGCTTTGATTGATTTGATGCAAAGTTCTGGTTCTGTTGGAAAGCTCACGACGGAGGATGTCATTGTGACCAACCTGCGCCATTATGAAGCCCTAACCGAAGCCCAGGCAGCTATTCACCGGACAATCGATGGATTGCAGTCCCATCTCTCCAGCGAATTTCTCTCTCAAGACATCAGGGAATGCCTCTATTTTCTGGGATCCATTACGGGTCAAATCACTACAGATGAGGTTCTTGGTAATATTTTCAAGCACTTTTGCATCGGGAAATAGTTTTTGTTATTTCATTCCGAAATCTTCCCAATGCAAATGCCAGTAACTAACTCGTTGGCAGGTATTTATCTATAACATCCAGAAATTCAACCAAATTCAATGGTTTTGTCAGGTACTGTTTAGCACCGTATCTCTGCAAAGAGTCGGACCTTTCCCGCATTGCATCGGCACTGACTACCACGACGGGGATGTTACTCGTGAGTGGGTCCGACTTCAAATTTTCGAGAACCTTTATTCCATCAATGTCTGGAAGATTCAGGTCCAGTAATATCAGATCAGGGTGGTATTGTTTGGATATTGGAACCGCCATTTTGCCATAGGCAGTAGTAAGCAACTGTGTGTTGTTTCTTTGTTCGGCCAGAAATTGCTCGACCAATTCAAAATTTGAATCGTTGTCTTCGATGTATAGAATTAAACCGGCTTTGTTTTTAGGCTCCGGAAATGAGGACCTCAAATCAAGAAATTCAAGAGGATTTTGTTCCACTATCATTTGAGGTAGTTCTATCCAGAAATTGCTTCCTTCTCCCATAATGCTTTCTACACCGCACGTGCCACCCAATGCCTGCATGATTTGTTTGACGACAGCCAATCCCAGTCCAGTCCCCTCAATGACAGTTCTTTCTGCCCCAATTCGCTCAAAAGGAGTAAAGATGTTGGGCAAATCGGTTTCGGAGATGCCAATTCCTGTATCAATTACTGCGATTCTAATCATTGGAGGCTCAGATCCACTGGATTCTTTCAATTCCGAGTGAATATTGACGGCTCCCCCTGTCCGGTTGTATTTGATAGCGTTGTTTACCAGATTCAACAATACCTGTTTCAATCGCTGGTTGTCCGTATAAACCTTGCAATGGTTATCCAGGGTGGTGGAAATTTCCAGCCGGATCTGTTTGTCATTGGCCATCGGTGTAACAACCTCCAGTATTTCCTGGTTGAGCCTGTTGATCGCAATTGGCTCCGGATGAATGGTCAGATGCCCGGCTTCTATGCGGGATATGTCCAGTACTTCATTGATGAGTTCCAGCAGATGCCGTCCACTGCGGAGAATATAACCGATACTTTTTCGCTGTTTTGGATCCAGTTCTCCATAATCCAGGAGCTGAGCAAAACCAAGAATCGAATTCATTGGGGTACGAAGTTCGTGGCTCATCCGGGAGAGGAATTCACTCTTGGCCAGATTGGCCTTTTCTGCTTCCAACCGCGCATTCTGAATGATTTCATCCGTTTTCTTGCGTTCCGTGATATCCTGAAGTGTACCGTAGGTTCCTGTGATTTCATTCCTTTCATTCAAGCCTAGACGTGCAAAAACCTCAATCCATCTGAAATGGCCATCCTTCGTCAGGTATCTTACTTCGTGCCTGCAATATTCCTTCTCCCTTTTGATCAAAGGCATAAACAGGGCATTGTTGCGTTCCCTGTCGTCTGGATGTACATAATCCAAAAATTGTTTCCCCAACGATTCCCCGATGGTGAAACCGGTGACTTTTTCCCAGGATTTGTTCAGAAATATCCACAATCCCTCCGCATCGGTCTGGAAGATGATTTCATTCACGTTTTCGACGACCAGCCTGTAGCTTTTCTCGCTTACGCTCAACGCTTTCTCTGTCTGCTTTCTGTATTCGATCTCTTTTAGAAGATTGATATTCAGCAAGCTTAATTGGGTGGTTCGCTGCTCGATTTTTTGTTCGAGATTAAGGTTCAAATCCCGGATCTCCCGCTCTACTTTCTTCCGTTCCGTAATGTCTTTGACGAGAATGTGTCTTGCCTCCCGGTCATTGAAGCGAATCGCGTGCGAGGTAATCTCCACGAATATGAGCTCCCCGTTTTTCTTCAGGTGTCTCCACTCTCCGGCAGTATTGAAGGTTCTTTTCGTGAGTTCAACGTCAGTTAATAGTGCAGGAATATCCTCGGGCGGACGGATATCCAATAGGGTCATCGCTAGAAATTCCTCTCGTGAATAACCATAATGTTTGACGGCCGCATCATTTATTTCAAGGAAAGCCAGGGTTTCCAGATCGTAAATCCACATGGGCTGTGGATTGTTGCCGAACATATGGCGATAACTCTCCTCGCTCTGTATGAGATATTCCTCCGTTTGCTTGCGACTGGTAATGTCCTCCTTGATGGCGAGAAAGTGGCTTATTCTTCCTTCAGCATCAATGATGGGTGAAATCGTGGTAGACTCCCAGTAAAGTTCCCCATTTTTCTTTTTGTTGTGCAGGATGCCGTGCCATTGGTTGCCTTTAACAATGGTATCCCAAAGCAATCGATATTCTTCGTTCCTCGTTTCTCCGGATTTAAGAACCCTTGGATTGTTTCCGAAAAACTCTTCAAAGGTGTAACCTGATGATTTACAAGCCATTGGATTGGCATATTCGATGGTCCCTTTCAGATTGGTGATGACTATACTCACAGGGCTTTGTTCCACTGCCCTGGTAAGCTTGTTTATTTCAATTTCCTTTAGTTTTTTGTCTGAAATATCCCGGATGAAAGTCAAGACCTTGTCTGCTCCAAACGGCGACATTCTCGCTTCAAAGTACTGGTTGGTACCCGCCCTGTGGAGGTTGAATTCGTGTGTTATCAGGATCTGACGATCGATGCATTCCTTGATCTTGCGAATGTTCATTTCTGCTGTTTCCGCATCAAACAGGTCTCGCAGGTTGCTTCCCAAAAATTTCTCCCGCGGAAGTAGTAAATTTTCAGGGAACTTGGTGTAGAATTCCAGATTTGTGCCGTTTCTGTCAAGTACCAGCATCAGGTCCGGTACCGCATTGATGATGGCATTCAGCCTGTCATTCTGACTCTTTATTTTTTCCTCGTTAATTTTTTTATCTGTCACATCGATGTTGACTCCGCGCAAGTTGATCAGTTTATCCTTTTCGAATTCGGGGACGATGTTGTTCTGTATCCAATTGTAATGGTTATCCGGCATGAGAATCCGGAGATCATACCCTACCGGTTTTTGCGTCTCTATCAACTCCTGCAACTTCTCATCCACCAAATGCAGATCCTCCGGATGAACCTGATTCCGGAAACTTTCGGTCTTCATTTCCGAGCCTTCAGGGATACCCATGACATGGTAATAATTCTCCGACCAGGTTAATTTTTCCGTTACCGGATTCAACTCCCAACTGCACATTCGCGCAATTTTCTGGGCCTCATTCAATTCTGCCTGTCTGATTTTAACCGCTTCCTCCGCCTGGATTCTGTCGGTGATATCGTGAATAATGGAATAAATGAGGGTGGAATTCCCAAATTTAATTGGGCTGGAATAGACCTCCACATCCCGGATTTCTCCAGTTCCAAGCAGGTGTTTGAAATAATAGTGCGAATGTTTCTCTTCGATCGATCTTTTTAATTGAACGAGTATTTCCACCTCTGGCTGAGGATTAATCTCGGCAATTTTTTTCTGGCACAGCTCTTCGTAGCTGTACTTGTAATAGCTGCAGGCTGAGGCATTGGCATCCTTTATTTCACCGGTATCCGGATCCAGAATCAACATCACCGACCTGTTGTTCTTGAAGATGGATTTGTAACGATCTTCACTCTGTATCAACTCTTCCAGTGCCAGCATCCGCTCTGTGATGTCGTTATCGGCTCCCCTGTAACCGATCAGTTCATTTTGTTCATTCAGAATGGGAGCACCATTGGTAGAAACCCAAATGAGGATATTCTCCCCGGTAACAATTTGGTTAATTAAATCCAAAAATGTCTCTTTTTTGAGGATGGATTCCAATGCTGCTATTTTGAACTCTTCACGCCCCTCTTCGGGATGCAAATCATAAAAATGTTTTTTGCCGATTAACTCCTCCGGCGAATAGCCCCAAACATTTTTGGAAAGCGGGCTGACATAGGTATAAAGACCCGATATATCTACCTCCCAGATGACAGTCCTGGTTTGCTGTACGATCTGGCTGAATCTTTCCTCACTTTTTTGCAAGGCCTCCTGTGTGATGATCCGATCGGTAATGTCTGTCAGAATTCCTGTACCGCCTACGACGATCCCATCTTCCAGAATTGGGGAGGTAGATGAGCGAACCCAATGGATCGACCCATCTTTTCGCAGGTACCTGTACTCCATATAATGGTAATCCTTCTCATTCAGTTTCGCCAAGGTGGCTATAATGGCTGGAGTATCATTGGGGTGGACAAAGTCAAAAATGTTACGCCCCAGCACCTCTTGTACAGTATAACCAAGTACGCTGTTTACGGAGGGGCTAACGAACTTGATTGCTCCTTTTGCATCTACTTCGTAAATGACATCGTTTACAGATTCAACAAGCCGTCTGTACTGCTCCTCACTCTTGTTTAGCTTACCCTCTGCCGTTTTTTGTTCGGTAATGTCGTGAAGGATGCCTGTTCTTCCTGCAATCTGGCCATCTTCGTAGGTATATTGCGCGGAAATCTGAACCCAAACCGTGCGATTGGTGTCTGACAGGCACCTGTATTCCAGTTTTTTGAATTCGTCGAAACGATTGTTGATCAAAATATCGGTCACCATAACCCTGTCGTCAGGATGGACATAGGTGAGGAAATTCTGTCCCAGCAGATTTTCTACCTTGATATTGAGCAGTTTGTTGATCGAAGGGCTGACATACCTGATGGTACCATCCATGGAGATTTCAAATACCACATCGGTGATGGACTCGACGAGTCTGCGGTATTTCTCTTCGCTCTTGATCAGTTTTTTCTCCGTTAATTTGCGCTCCGAGACGTCCCGGACCGTAAATACCATGCTGGTTGGATGGCCGGCTGCATCCCGGATAAATTCCCCATTCACTTCCATGTCGAAAGTTGAGCCATCCGCCCTTATTCCGGTATATTCGCTATCCCCTGAAAAGGCTTCCTCCTTCATGGCATTGATTGCACTTTGGGCCCGGTTGTGATCCTTGATATCCAAGAAGTTATACAGCGACTTGTGGAGAGGAACGCTGGTATCCGTGAAACGGAACATGGTGAGTGCCATAGAAGAGACAAAAGTAATTTTGCCGCTCAGATCAGCGATGAAAATGGTATCCGGGGAGGCGTTGAGGATGGACCTGTACAATGCCTCACTTTTTTGCAATTCCAGTTCAATATTTTTTGTAACGGTTACGTCTATCAAAATCCCTGTGACTCCGTTAAATACCCCATCCTTAAATTGTGCCTTGGAGGAGAGTCTGATCCAGTGTGCTTCACCGATAGGAGAGACGATCTTGTAGTCGTTTTGAAGATCAAATTTATTTTGGATCTCTTCAAACCGTTTACCTAGCGATTCGCCTTTTTCACCAATAAAAGCGGTGAAGTTCTTCCCTATGATATCCTCAGGTTGAAAACCCAGCAGGTTCCTGATGGATGGACTCACAAAGGTGATGTTGGCCTCTGCGTCTGTGGAATAAATGACGTCGTTGATATTATCCACCAGGTTGTAGAACTTGGCTTCACTTGCGGCCAATGCTAAACTGAGCAGCTCTTTCCCTGTGACTTTTCCAGCTTGATTTTCAACCTGAAGTTTCAGTGCGGCATTTTCCAGTCTTAGCCTTTTCAGTTCCTGGGCAAGTTCATTCTGGTTTATATCGTTATCTTTCATAATAAATCTTTCAATAAACTATAAACGAATGCAGAGGGATATTGTTCAGATTTTTTGCATCAAGATTTTATTACAAAAAATTATTTCATAACAATCAAATAATCAGAATGTTAAAATAAATCACTCAATGTCATATAAACGTACTTGTCCTGCCATGCAATTAATCGGTTGGCCCAAAAGTGCGGAATCTTGGTTAATAATATAAATAATGATAAGGGATTCTGTATTTTGAAATGAGAAATTGAATTTGCCTGTCCAAAGTGTTGCTTCGGTTTGTACACTGGATGAAATAGGACTGATCCCCAACCTCAGGTCACAGGTTGAAGGTGGTTGCAAGGTTGAATTCATCTCCTGTGTTTAACCTTAGAACCGGAATTTGACTGATATTGTCAGGATTGTTTTTTGTAGAGATGTTTCTCCAAAAGTTCCTTCAATACATTTTCCTTGACCGGCTTGGTCAGATAATCGTCACATCCGGCCGCAAGGGCCAGTTCCTTGTCGCCTGCAAGGGCAAAAGCAGATTGTGCAATGATGACCACTTTCTGGTTGAAGGACCTGATTTGCCGGGTGGCTTCATAGCCGTTCATCTCTGGCATCCGGATATCCATCAGTACCAGGTCAATATCGGGATTCATTTTGCAGACATTTACGGTCTCTGTTCCGGTGGTCGTTTTATAGACTTTCCCGGCTACCGATTCAATGATAATACCCAAAAGCATTTCCGAGGTTTTATCGTCCTCTGCAATGACAATGTTCAGTTTTTTTCGCAGCATTTCGGGCTGATTTTCCGAGAAAAAAAACTCGTTTGGCTGTTTTTCATTGGGTTCATGGTAATAGGGCAGGGTAAAATAGAAGACGGAGCCATTCACTTCCGAATCGTTTGCCGGCTGACTCTCGACCCAGATTTTCCCTCCCAGCATTTCGACATAGGATTTTGATATGGATAACCCAAGTCCAGCCCCCTGTCTTGCCTCAAGGTCGGAAAGGTCTGCCTGAACAAACCTGTCGAAAATGGCCTCCTGCCGCCCTTCCGCGATACCAATTCCTGTATCCTTCACATAGATGGTAATTTCCGTATTGGTTGCGATACAACCCAATTCGATGAAACCCTCTTCGCAATATTTGATGGCATTGTTGACCAGATTGGTCAGAATGGCATAAACTTTCTCACGGTCGGTGTAGATAGTAGGGCAGGAATCAGCTGGCGAAACATGGACAAACAGCTGCAATCCCTTTCTTTCCGCTACCGGTCTGAAAAAAGCTGCGATGTATTCGATCTGTTGGAGGATGTTTGTTTCCGCGATGGAGAGATCCACAAGTCCGGATTCAATTTTTGAAATATCAACCAGATTATTGATGATGTTGAGCAGTCGTTTGCCTCCCTTTTCGATGATCGAAATGTAACTTCGTTGCTCCGCGCCGGAAAGTCCGGGTTCTTTCAAGAGATCGGCAAAACCCAGAATTCCGTTCATAGGCGTCCGGATTTCGTGACTCATATTGGCCAGAAAGGCTGTTTTCAGACGATCGCTCTCTTCTGCCCGCTCCTTGGCAACCTTTAGCTCATTGGTTCTTCTCCTGACTTCCTCTTCCAGGTGCTCCCTGATCGACAACAACTCCCTGTTTAAATTCTCCAGCCGGAGATTGTTCACCAACTCATTTACTTTGCTCTGGTAATTTTTTTTCGAAATCAGGATGGAGATAACCACAAAAGGAACTATCATGAGGAAAATTGGAATGGAGGATCTATCCATCCGATTCAAAAGGAAGACCGTGTCAAACAAGGCAATAAAAGCCCCAGAAAAGAGTACTACGGAGCTAAACAGGTTGTTGTAAAGAAAAAATACACCCATTAACATCGTTAGGATCAAGGCTGAAAATCCAAGCGAGGTTAATTCGATTCCGGAGACGATGGCCGACCAGACCAGAATCAGGAAGTAGATCGTCTTGGAGATGAAATTCTTTACCTCCTGGTTGTCGATTTTATAAAACCAGAAAAAAAAGATGGAAAAGATGGACAACAGCGCAAACAGAAGGTCTAGAATCTGGTATAGTCCCAGGTACTCACTATTCCACACGGGTACAGGTATAAAATCGCAGATTAAAATAAACACCGAATAACTGATGCAGATCAGGCTCAGGTATTTTAATCTGGCAAAATTCTCTTGAACTATTTTGTTCTGTACCAAATTGTTATTCATCATTCACCTATCGCTTAGAGCAAAGGACCTCAAATTACCTGCGGAAACCAACCAGAAAAAGGGTTTAGGTCTGTGGTTCACAATACCAAGAGGGTGAAACAATTTTAAAGGTCCTCGCGAATAAGTAAACAAAGAGGAGAGATAAATGTTTTGACCATTTATCTCTCCTCTTTGTTTGTCTGTATATTTGACCTCTGACGCAGCGACAGTGAGAATTATTTGGTCACCATAAAGTTGACTTTACAGCTGCCAAGTCGGCCATTTCCTGAAATTCCTTCTACTTCGATGACATAGTCTGAAATTAGCCTGCCTGCAGTAACGGTGAATTCGAACTGTCCTGTTTCATCCACCTTGTTTTCAGGAATCCAAAGCAGGGTGGTCCGGTTATCACGTTTGGGATTGTCAGGCGCAGCCGGAAAAATTCCCGGAATCCGGTAGCCGTGGTCGTACTTGTCGGTGCGTTCCGGGTTCTTTTTTTCCTCCTTTTTTGCCCCTGTCTTCATAAATATCTCAATGACCCCAACCGAGTTAAGGCCGGTATAACGTTGAATATCCATCGCATTGGTCGAAACATTGATGTGGTCGATGTCCATTGGGGAGATGTTGGCCAGGGCAGAAATATCCGTTCCCAGTTGAAGGCCGTCGAGCACAATCAAGGCACCGCCCTGGTGGGTCAATGAATTTTCGCTTCCGATGAAGACGATCATGTTGCTTTCGATCTTATACGGTTTCAATGTTTTGATGACATCCAGAATGCTGGAGGAAGATTCCAGCATTTTTCGTTGATTTTCAAGGGATATGTTGTTGTTTTTGAATGTTTTGGACGATTTTTGAAAGAAGTCCACGTTGTTGGTGAAATAGGCTGCATCCGGGAGGTTGAGGGTGTTCATCAAACTGAATTTTAAGGCATATTCTGCAATAAACGCCGACAATCCAGCATCCGGATTGTTTGAATCTGTTTTTGGTTTGGCTTTTCCCGAATTGGTGTTTTCTTTCTTAAATCCCATTATTTTGGCCCAACTGAAACCCTTCAAGCTGTTTGAAATCAGGTAAACGTCAAGCAGGGTCGTGGGAGCAATCTTTCCCTTCAAAGCACCCGAGATCAGGGTGAAGGGTGTTTCGAGTTCAGAACTTACCAGCAAATTTTCGGTGATATCCGTCCTGGGGGCTTCCAAATGGAATCGATCAGTTACGTTGACAGAGACATTTCCGGTCACAGGCTGGTTGTTCTCATCCGTAAGACGGACTTTAACCTTCATATTCTCACCGGCAGCCAGACTGATTCTTTCCGGCTGAACCGTTATTTTCAGCTCCTGCCTTTTATCCACGTAGACAATGCGCTCGGCGAGCCAGTCGCCGGTGGCATTAAAAATGGAGAGCAGACTCATCCCCTGGGGTATGTTCTCCGTAGGAATTTTAATTCTGCCTGTTTTGTCGATCTCCATATCAGCCGCCCAGTAAATATTTCTACCCCTGGTTACGGCCAGGGCTACGGCATGTTTTTGCTTGTCGGCAAAGTTGAGACTGGTGGTGATGAATCCGGCATCGGTTTTTAGGACCGAGAGAGCCAGTCCGTTTTGGGTGGATGCCGGCAATTCGAAAGATTGGTTGTGGCCGGAGGTTCCCGAAAGAACGAGTTTGTATTTTTGATCAGAACCGTTTTCAATGGAAAAGAGACCCAGTCCTCTGGTAAATGTTTTAACGGGGGTCACAGGTTTTCCCTCCTGATTTTGTACGAACCCTTCTATTTCAATGGGTATTCCCCATTTGTTGAAGGCAGTAAATCCAATTTTGGATTGAACTCCAGGAATCAAATTTCCACCCTCCGGATAGAACCTGACGGTAACCGGATCCAGATCGGAAGGAAGGAATCGCACCATTTTCAAATCTTCCCGGTTGTCACTCAATTCACAGGTGAACGGTTCCCCATTCGATTTTGCCGGAAGGGTAAACGGAAGGACCAGTTTCCCTTTTGAATCGGTTTTCAGTTTCCCTTTGTCCAACAACTCGGTGCCATTCATGAACTGGAACTTGATGTTCGTATTTTTCTGAAGTTCACCGGAAAGATCCTTGACCTCAAGGTACATTTCATTCTTCTGGCCCGAAATGGAGATGCTGTCCTTCATCTTCACTTCAGCACGCAACTGGTTGTTGTAAACCGGATCAACCACCAGCGGCAGGTAGGATATTTCGTCAGGCGACTGGGAAGCCGATGTACTGGCAAACAGAAAATAGACTCCCCTTGCCAGGTCATCAGGCAACAATATGTCCCCGGGTGCAGAACCGTTTTTTAGCCTGAACAACTCCTGAATGACTGGCTTTCCTTTTGAATCAAAGAGTTTGACGAAAATTTCATTGTTCTCCCTGGTGTCGGGACTGTTGTTCTCGTCTGTTACAAAAGCACGAAACCAGATGGTTTCTCCCGGTTTGTAAAGAGATTTGTTGGTAGAAATGAAAATTTTCTCCTTCGGAAAGTTCCCAAAATAGGCGTCCATTTGATTGCTTACCCTGGAAATTGCCCCCTGATTCTGTGCCGAGAGGGTCATTCCTGCAAACAAAACCAACATAAGTAAACTCATTTGTTTCATTATCGTCTGAATTATAATATTGAAAAATCGTATCATTTAAAGGGAAAACCAATAATTGATCTTGATGAGAAAAATATTGTTTGGTGCCGCATGGGACAACCTTTCGGCAGCATTCCCAAGGGGTTCATTGCCCGGATTCAGCCAGTCGGTCCGTTCATTGGACCAAACGGCAAAAATCTGGGAGCCGGGTTTGTATTCCCAGCGGAAAACCAGGTTGGAGCGAAATTGATTGAAATTGAAATCCGGCTTCCTGAAACTGTAATCCACCAGGTTATCCCTGTTTTCATCAACCTGATAGGTATCTCCATTTACAAGAGTCAGGTTTTGTAGTTGCTTAAACCTGTCACCGAAACTTTTGTTTCTGGCATCGGTGATGATTTTGAAATCACGGTATTTGCCGAGCGTTGCAAAAGGGCTTCCATAATATTGGAAGGATATTTCGGGGGTAATGTTGTAGTCAATCCGAAAGGTTAAACCAATGGTCTCCTGATCAATCTGCCCCAGAATGTATCGTTTGCCGGAAAGATAGGGCTGTGTATCGATGTATTGCAATTTGTCGCTCTTTGTTCCATAATTTACGTTCATGGAAAACAGTAGATTGTTGATTGGACGGACCGAAAGACCAGCGATAAATTCATTGTCCCGATAGGAGTGGTCACCCGAAACAGAGGCAACGGTAGATAGATTCAGGTTAATTTTTTTCGACTGGTCGTTGTGAATCTGAAAGGTCTCTGTCAGGTTCGGTGGAATGAGCATGGCATATCCTCCGCGCAGAATCCGGTTATCGAGGGTTTCATTCCGGTATTTCAGGTTGTTGATGATTCCCCATTTATTTTTGAAATCGGCTGTAATATTAAGGGTAAGATCCGAAGAGAGGTATTGTCCGTTGAAATCCCAGTTGTTGCCCTGTTCGGCGCCAAGGGTATAGGTGCGAAAGATGAGGGCTGGCTTGTTGATGAAATAGGAGAGGCTATTTTTCTGGCGGATGAGATCAGCAGTCTGGAGATAGCCGAGGTCGTTCAGGTCCAGACCCGGAGACCGCCATCCCATCTCCGTGGAATACCTCCACAATCCTTTGCTGCCCTTGCCAATCTTGATCTTTCCCCCGAAGCCTGAAAGGGAGGTAAGGGTGCTGTCATAACTAAGGTGATTGGCGTCCGGTCGCTGGTAATACCTTGCAGACGAAAGTTGAAGCGTACTAATGGCATTCACGTTACCCACAATATTACTTCCAATGATATCTGCCTCCAGAAAATACTCCTTCTCCTTCCAGAAATGTTTCAGGTCGATGCCTCCGGTGTAGGCGCCTTTGTTCAGGAAGTTTAACTCGGTGGTGCTGATGTTCCGGTTGGTAGCAGTAAATATTCCGCCAAGCAGGGTATTGCTTTGGTTGAAGTCCTGCTGAATTCTGGCCACCGCATAACTGGTAAAGGGTTCCACACTGGTTTTTCTATCGCCCGATGGAGTAGTGATGGATGCCTTTTCATTGGCAGTAAAGCTTTGAAGGATACCCAGAGAAAGTCCTTTGGCCGTTTTCCCACTGAATTTCAGGGCACTTAGTATTGTGGTGTTGTCGGGTGCCTGAATGTATTCCTTGTCTGCCAGAGCGGGGTGAAAGGAGGGGGAATGACCGATTCTCCTGCTGTAAAACAAGGTGGCATCGTCGACATCAAAATTGAAGATACTTTTCCCTTCCAGGAAGAAGGGCCGTTTCTCTTCGTAGAAGGTTTCGAAAGCGGTCAGGTTCATGACCGAAGGGTCCGACTCGACCTGCCCGAAATCGGGATTGACCGTCATGTCCACCGTAAAATTACTGCCCACGCCTATTTTGGCATCCAATCCGACATTTCCCATGAACCGGTGGCCACTGCTCGCAAAAGGATTTGCCGGATCTTTTCTGAAAGTTTTCAATTCACCCAGGGAATAGGGCATCAGTTCGATTCGCTGGGATTTTTTCAATCCCCGAATGCCGTGCAATTCACCGAAAAGATAGAGCACGCCCGGACCCGTGAGCGACTGTTTCTCCCAGTCACTCTCCTCCTGCAACCTGTCAATCCAGCGCCACACGTGCAATCCCCAAACCTGTTCGGTGGCATTGCTGAACCTTAGCTGGCTCAGCGGGATCTCCATTTCCGTGGTCCAGGCAGAATCATTGCGGGCCACTTTCCCCTGCCAAACGGCATTCCAGTTCAGGTCCCAGAGCATCGGATTGGTCAGCACCAGATCGAGTTTCTGTCCGGCGGCACTCATGTCAAACTCAAATCCGGTACGGTGATCGTGGTAACTGTCAAAATTTATTCCCACGACATCTCCGATCAGTTCATCCCTTCTGCCTGCTTTACGGATAATCTTTTCGGGTTCCCTGTCGACTGCCTTGATGGCGACATAGATGTTTTTATCGTCGTAGAGGATTTTCACAAAAGTGGGTTGGGATGGTTTTCCTCCCTCGGTCGGGATGAACTGGGTGAAATCGCCTGCCCAAATTCCCGTCTTCCAGCAGGTATCGTCCAAGATCCCATCGATGACTGGTTTTGGGGTGGTTAATCGTTCCGTTTGGTAGATTCTAACCTCCTTTTTTGGAGGTGTATTTTTGAGTGAATCTGCCGCTGCAGGGGAGGCAGCAAGTCCCAAATCCGGAAGGAAAAGTCCAAGCAAGAGGAGGACCCAATTCCATTTCCTCCCAGACCAAGTCTTGTCGGGGAAATTAAATTTCGACTGGTAATTTTCCCGTTTGGGAAACGAAAGATTTGATTGCATGCAAGAAAAGGTTCACTTCCTCAGCGGACCATGACTGCGAAGAGCCACGAAGCGTTCGAAAGCGTTTGTTAATTTTGGCAGAACAAGATAGCGTTTTGCTTTTTTATTATTTGAATTATTGGTTGAAAAAAATGAAAGATCATTTTTGTAGGCAGGAAATGGCTACCGGATCAGATGGGGCACAAATCTGCTATGGTTGTCGGTGATGAGGTTTTTGCTTTCCCGGATGCCGATTCCAGCGGATTCCTGTCCCACTACCCAGCTACCGATCAGTGGATAATTTCCGCCAAAATCGGGCAGTGTACAGAGTGACTGGTAGATGTAGCCCTCTTCGCCGTATTCACCAGATGTCTCGGCCAGTATCTGACCCTGACTCATCAGTTGAATGTTGGCTCCTTCGCGGGAAAGGAGGGGTTTCCTGGCAAAAGTTGAACCGGCCAGCTCCTTGTCCTGCTCGAAATAGGCTTCCAGCAGGTTCTCGTGTCCATTGTTCAGCCTCCAGAGAATGGGCAGAATGGCTTTGCTGGAGAGGATCATCTTCCAGCTTGGTTCAATCCAGAAGGTTTGAGACCGGTCCTTGTCGATGTTTGTGCCGAAATCTTCGTGTACCAGCCATTCCCAGGGATACAATTTGAAGATATTTTTGATGATCACCTCCTCAAGATCCAGAAACCTGGGAAAGGTGGTATCCCAGCCTATCTCATCCAGAAAGAGAAATTTGGTGTCGAGGCCCGCCTGGATGGCACAGTCGCGCAGGTATTCGGTAGTGGTCAGGTCTTCAGCCGAATCCTTTGCCGTAGTAAAATGCAGGATGCCGGGGTGAAGGTATTCCCTGAGGTAACGCCAATAGGCAATGAGCTTTTCGTGGATCGAGTTGAACTGGTCGAGATCCGGATTAAAATCCTGCAGCCATTCCCACTGTACCACAGAGGATTCGAACAGGGAGGTGGGGGTATCGGCATTGAATTCAAGCAGTTTCGGGATGCCGTTTTTTAATGCAAAGTCGAATCGGCCATAAATGGCAGGTGCATCGTCGTTCCAGCTTCTCTCGATGTGCGGAATAAACCATTCCGGAATGTGAAACTGGTGGTACAGGTTGTTGTCCATCACATACTGAACGGCATTCAGCGAAATTTCCCACAAATCGTTGGTCGCTTTTTCGAGGGTGTCGACCTCTGCCATCGAAAATTCGTAATAGACTGACTCGTCCCAGTAAGGAGATTCCAGGGAGTGGAAACTGAAACCAATTTCCTCCACTTTTTGTTGCCATCCGTTCCGGGGGGTAATGCTGTATCTTTTCATTTTTGTCCGGTTAAGAGGATGCGTGAAATACACTGCTGCCAAATCCGCCTCTGACAACTGTGCCCTTGAACCCATTGGAGCCAACATTGGATCCTTCGCGGATGGCGCCGGAGAAATAGCCTGAGCGCGCGTATCCCCTGCCAAGGGAATAAATTCCGTAGGGGCGGAAGGCGTAGTAATAGCCACCCAATCCCATTCCGCGCGCCCTGGAATAGGTAGCGGTAGAGTCGGAACGCAAGTAAACGGGAGCTTCCCGCCCACTCTTTTGTTGGTTGCAGGCAGAAAATGCTGTTGCCACCAGAACCAGTTTGATGTATCCTGATTTTTTCATTTCAGATTACTTGACCGTGATGTAGAATTCATAGTCCTTTTTCAAAACAATATCCTTGGTTTCTCCGTTGTTGTTTTCAGCCTGTTCTTTTGAAATACCCAGGGAAGGAATGGTATCGGTATGGATGCAGGTTTTCAAAAGTACGTTTTTTACCCAGATTTTGTGGATCGTTTTCACCACATCCAGCTTATCGCTGAAATGTTCGACATTCATCACCGTTTCGATGGCTCCGTCTTTGTTGAGATCCCTTACCTTGTCCTCTTCACAGGAGGAGGCCAACAGCAACAGGGTTGCGAACAGAAGGTAAATTGTTTTTTTGCACATGACAGGAAATTTTTTTCAGAATATTCAGGTTAATCCAATGGTTTCTAACGTTCCGGTTGACATTCCCGGAAGGAAGCAGAAATGGATGAGGGATAGGAAGCAGATTGTTCTTTTCCGATTCATAGGGGATTGAAACCTCCTTCAAAAATAGTGAATGTTTTTAGAATCGGAAGGGTATTTATGATACAGTCAAACAAAATGAGGTGATGATTTTGGTGTTTCAATTTATAAACCACAATAACTTTACCTAATATTTTCAAAGTGAGACCAAAGTTCATTTTTTTGTTTAAATTTAGTTTCTAAACCTGATTGTCTGCTATTTGGACAATCCAATTTTATGTTAAATGGAATTTAACAACAAGAGCAGAGAAGAGCTGATCATTGCATGTGAACAATTGGAAAAGGCCTATCAATCCTTGAGTGAGGTATATAGCGAAGATAAATTCGATCAGCAGAAAATTGAATTTATGCTGGGTGAACGAATGAAGGAACTGAATTGCCATAACCGGATGTCGGAGATCATGAGCAATAAAACCAATTCTGTCGAGGAAATTTTGCAGAAGATCGTTGCTATTTTGCCTGCCGCATGGCAATTTCCGGAAAATGCAGCAGCCTGTATTCAGGTAGATGGAAAAATATATCAAACATATAACTATCAGCGCACCAGGCTGAATCAGGAGCGGGATCTCAATATTTTCGGTCAAATAATAGGAACTGTAAGCGTGTGCTACATAGAGATGGAAGGGTCTGAGGGAGAAGTAACTTTTTTGAAAGAAGAAGAGGACCTGATCTTTTCTATCGCCGTACGTCTGAGTAATTTTTTAGAGCGGAGACATATCAGCATTTCCTTGCAGGAGAGTGAATTGAAATTCAAAAATCTGATAGAGAACATCAGTGAGGTAATTTATGAGATTGACAATCAGGGAACCATCACCTACATCAGTCCGGCAGTAGAGAATCTGCTCGGTTATTCCCAGGAGGATGTCATTGGCAAGAAATTCCTCCAGTTTGTCGGAACCAATGCCGAATATTTGGCCGAAAGATTCAGGGAACTTTTTGAGAAGGGAGAGATCAACCACGAGTACGAGATTCCTGCCAAGAGTGGAGAAATGCACTGGATCCGCTTTTCAACAAAAGCGAATATTATGCAGGGGCAGTTTTTGGGAGGAACCGGTACACTTCTCGACATCACCGAAAGGAAACGAGTTGAATTGGCCTTGTCAAAAAGTGAGGAAAATTACAGAAACCTGGTTGAAACCATCAAGGATGTCATTTATAATGTAACCAGTGAAGGCGAAATTCAATACATCAGTCCTGCCATAAAAGCAGTTTTGGGCTATGAAGCGGAGGAGCTGAAGGGGACCAATATTTCCGAC
Source organism: uncultured Bacteroidia bacterium (assembly GCA_903854235.1). Lineage (GTDB taxonomy): Bacteria > Bacteroidota > Bacteroidia > Bacteroidales > Prolixibacteraceae > CAINVV01. The sequence continues at coordinate 18,817 of CAINVV010000293.1, forward strand.
CTGGTTCACGAGACCGATAGACAGTTGATGATGCAAAGGCTATCCTCCCTCGTTAAAAAAGATTCCGCCCAGTACCACGAATACCGGTTCTTGACCAAAACCGGTGAAATTTGCTGGATGCGAAAATCCACGACGGCCATTATTCTGGATGACAAGCTGGTCAGGCGAGTTGGAACGCTGACCGATGTGAATGACCAGAAACTCGCGGAATTGCAGGTTCAAAAGAGTGAGTCACTCTACAAGTCCATTCTGGCCGCCTCTCCCGATGTCATCACCATTGCAGACCTGGATGGGAAAATTATTTTTGCTTCCCCAAAAGTGGTGGATATGTTTGGACTATCTCATCCGGAGGAGGCGCATGGCCGAACACTTTTCGATTTTGTATCAACAACTGATCATTCCAGGGCATCTGAGAATATTACCAAAATGATGAATGGCTACTATGCCGGTGCGGAGGAATACAAGGGGGTAAAAACCGATGGAACACTTTTTGACATCGAGGTAAATGGTGAATTTATCAGAAATGACAAGAATGTGGTCACCGGCATGATCTTCGTGACGAGAGATATTACTGATAAAAGAGAGGCAAAGGAAGAGATCAGAGAGCAAAATTCGAAGTTGAATGCCATCATCAGCGCGATTCCTGATTTGATGATGGTTCTCGATAAAAATGGCACAAGTATTGAATATTATACCAATACACCTGAAAAACAGATTGCTTCGGGGGATTTTGCCATTGGAACCAACATGCGGGATCTTTTTGACGAGGTTACATCCGATTTGATCCTGAGCAAAATCAATGAATGCATTGAAAAGCAAATCCTGGTAAGTTATGAATTCAGCTTGTCGGAACGAAACATTGTTCAGTTTTTTGAAGCCAGACTTGCACCTTTGGGACCAGACAGGGTCTTGGCTTTCATCAGGGAAATTTCAGACAAAAAGCAAAAAGAGTTTGAAATCAACAAGCTTACCCGGGCAGTCGAACAGAGTCCGGTTTCCATTGTCATTACTGATCTGAATGCCAATATCGAATATGTCAATCCGGCATTTGAAGAGACGTCGGGGTATTCTCATGAAGAGGTAAAAGGCAAAAATACCAGAATGTTGGGGTCAGGAGAGACGGTGGATGCCATCTACCGGGAGATGTGGAAATCCATTTCCAGTGACGGCGAATGGAATGGAGAATGGATCAACAAAAAGAAAAATGGAGAACTCTTCTGGGAGCATGTATCCATCTCGCCCATTCACGATGAAAACAACAAGATTGTAAATTATCTCGCTGTAAAACAAAATATTACATTAAGGAAGCAGGCAGAACAAGAGATTCGTGAACTCAACGAAAATCTGGAACTAAAGATCAGGCAAAGGACGGAACAACTGGCCGAAACCAATCAATTTCTCCTCAATGAAATTGAAGAACGAAAAAGGTTGGATGAGGCCTTGATCGCCAGCGAGCAGAGCTACCGGACCGTGGTGGAAAATGTCAATGAAGTGATTTTTCAAACGGATGCGGAGGGATTGTGGGTATTTTTGAACAAATCGTGGGAAGAGGTTACAGGATTCAGTGTCAGCGAATCTTTGGGTCAGCCATTTTTGAATTATGTTCACCCGGACGACAGGCAACGGAACAATGATTTGTTCATGCCTTTGATTAAAAGGGAAAAATCCTACTGCAAGCACATCGTGAGATACCTGACAAAAGATGGAAATTTCCGCTGGATTGAGGTTTTTGCACGGTTGGGATTGAACGAAAAAGATGAAATTACCGGAACCTATGGAACCCTTCAGGACATCACCCTCCGCAGATCTTCGGAAGAGGCGTTGGCGCAAATGTCGTCCCGTTTAAATCTGGCCTTGCGGGCTGGGGGTATCGGTGTCTGGGATTATGATGTGGTTAATAATGTTCTCTTGTGGGACAATCAGATGTTCACCATTTACGGAATCACGGAAGAAGATTTCAGCAGTGCCTACGATGCCTGGCTGAAGGGTCTTCATCCGGAGGATAAGATACGGGGTGATGAAGAGATACAAATGGCCATTCAGGGTGAAAAAGAGTTCGATACCGAGTTTCGGGTTGTCTGGCCGGATGGTTCCATCCATTATGTAAGAGCCCTTGCCGCTGTCGAACGCGATAGTTCGGGACAGGCACTTCGTGTGATCGGAACCAATTGGGATATAACCCTTCAAAAGCAGGCGGCAAACTTTGAAAATGAAATGCTCCAGTTATCGACCAAATTGACAGGTGTTACCATCTCAGAAATCGATTCGGCCATACAGCTTGCCCTGTTGCGGATTGGTCAGTTCCTGAATGCCGACCGGGCCTATATTTTCGAAATCAAAAATGACGGGGCAACCATGAACAACACCCACGAATGGTGCAACGAGGGGATAATTCCGGAAATAGGGAATCTACAGGATATTCCTTGTGCGATGCTGCCCAAATGGATGGAAAAGTTAAACAATCACGAAAGTATAATAATTCAGTCTGTCAATGACTTACCTGAAAGCTGGAGCGCCGAACGGGCTATCCTTGAACCACAAGGTATAAAGTCTTTGGTAGTAATTCCCATGCTGGTGGAAAATGTTTTGGTGGGTTTTGTTGGTCTCGATTCCGTAAAAAACTCAATAACATATAATACTGCTGAAATTAACATTTTGAAAGTCTGGAGCAGCTTGCTCTCCAGTTTGGTGAATAACCAAAGAACGGACAGATTGCTGGAGCAAACCAGGCTGAATTATGAAACCTTTTTCAACACCATTGACGACTTTCTCTGGGTACTCGATGAACAGGGAAGGATCATCCATACAAACAATACCGTAAAAAAGAGGTTGGAATATTTGGACGAAGAACTTTTCAATGAATCGGTATTGCTCGTTCATCCGGCAGATAGAAGGGAAGAGGCTGGCAGGATTGTCGGTGAGATGCTGGCCGGGACATCCGAATTCTGTCCGGTACCGGTAGTGACCAA
>CAINVV010000294.1 GCA_903854235.1 uncultured Bacteroidia bacterium
CTGGATTCGCTGACGGAGCTGGCATTGGAAACAACGTATTTGTTGAGCCCCATTTTAAAGGTGAGTTGTGTCAGGAAACTCCTGTTTACTACCCTGGATCTCAGTTGGGTAAGGAAACCTTCGTCCTTAAATGGGAAGCGGTTGTACAAATATTCTGCAACGATGGTGCCCAGAACGGCATCACCGAGGTATTCGAGTCGTTCGTTGTTGACTACATGCCCCAGTTTATCGACGTAGGAGGCCGATTTGTGGATAAAGGCAATGTCGTAGAGTTTGAATTTTAGCGGACTGTGACCCGTCAATTTTTTAATAAACGAATAAAACTCTTTTCTTGGGGAAGAAAAGAGTTTTATCTTGTATCTCAAATTTCTGATCACGTACTAATCTATTTTTTTGAAGATAACGGTACCGTTGTGACCGCCAAAACCGAAGGTATTGCTTAATGCGTAATTGATGTTTCGTGGTTTTGCTTTGTCGAAAGTAAAATCAATTTTTGGATCAACTTCAGGATCAAGCTCGAATTGGTTAATGGTTGGGGGCACAAGGCTGTACTTCATGGCCAGGATGCAGGCGATGGCCTCTACGGCTCCCGCGGCACCAAGAAGGTGACCTGTCATCGACTTGGTTGCACTGATGGCAACTTTGTAGGTGTGATCCCCAAATACTTTCTTGATGGCTTTTGGTTCAGCAATATCTCCCAGTCCGGTAGAAGTCCCGTGAACATTGATGTAGTCAATGTCTTCAGGCTGCAGGCCGGCATCTTTTAACGCCCTTTGCATCACCAGCATGGCGCCTCCTCCTTCCGGATCGGGAGCGGTCATGTGGTAGGCATCCGTAGACATTCCTCCGCCAACCAGTTCTGCCCAGATGGTTGCACCCCGGGCAATGGCGTGTTCGTATTCTTCAAGGATCAAGGCACCAGCTCCTTCGCCCATCACAAATCCATCCCTGTCTTTGTCGAAAGGACGAGAGGCTGTTTTTGGATCGTCGTTGCGGGTCGAGAGGGCGCGCATGGCATTGAACCCTCCGACGCCTGCCTGGGTAATGGCTGCTTCCGATCCGCCGGCTACGAAGATGTTGGCCTTCCCCAAACGAATGTAGGTGGCCGCATCGATCATGGCGTGGGTCGCAGAGGCACAGGCTGTGACGGTGGTGATGGTAGGTCCCCTGAAGCCGTATTGCATGGCAATGTTTCCACTGGCCATGTTGGCAATCATCTTCGGGATGAAGAAGGGGGAGAACCTTGGATTATCCGGGTTGTTATTGAACTCTGTCACAGACTGGAAAAAAGTATCCAGTCCGCCAATACCCGCTCCCCAGATCACACCCACCTCATCCTTGTCGATTTTGGTGAGGTCCAGTCCGGAGTTTTCGATGGCTTGGGCCGCAGCGATGTACGCGTACTGCGCATACATGTCGTGTTTCTGCACCTCTTTCCGATCCAGGTAATTGTTCGGATCGAAATCTTTGATCTCGCAGGCAAAAGTTGTCCTGAACTTGGAGGCGTCAAAACGAGTAATGGGGCCCGCACCGCTGACCCCATTCCTTAGGCCTTCCCAATATTCTTCAACATTTTTGCCAAGCGGGTTGATTGTGCCCAATCCGGTTACAACAACTCGTTTTAATTCCATATTGATTTTTAAGACCTTACTGATTTGTTACTTCGCGTTCTCAGTGATGTAAGTGATAGCGTCACCAACTGTGCCGATTTTTTCTGCTTGATCATCAGGGATAGCAATGCCGAATTCTTTTTCGAACTCCATGATTAACTCTACAGTGTCCAATGAATCTGCGCCTAAATCATTCGTGAAAGACGCTTCTGTAGTTACTTCACTTTCGTCAACACCTAGTTTATCAACAATGATTGCTTTTACCTTAGCCGTAATGTCAGACATAATTTTTTAATTTTACGTGGTTACTATTTTTAATTTTACACACTGAATTTTTCAGCGATTGCAAAGAAACGAAGAAACAAAATTATCTTCCAAATATTTGTTAAAGAATGTATCAGATTTAACCTCAAAATAGCCCCATTCCAAAGTGGGTAGAATAATGGAGTCGAAAAGTCGAAAACTATAGGGTTGTAAGTAATTGAATATGAAAAAAATAGCCATACTAGCCTCCGGGTCAGGATCAAATGCTGAGAATATTATCAGATATTTTCAACATCATCCATCCATCCAAACAGACTCTGTCTGGAGCAACAAAAAAGAAGCCTTTGTATTGGAAAGGGCTGAAAGACTGAACATAGAGTCTCATCATTTTACCAGAAGCGACCTAAATGAGACGGAACATTTGCTCCTCGAATTTAGAAACAGGAAGATCGATCTGATCGTTTTGGCCGGGTTTCTGCTTCTTTTGCCACAAAAATTCGTCCGGGAATTTTCCGTTGTCAACATTCACCCAGCCTTGCTTCCCTCCTATGGCGGAAAGGGGATGTTTGGCGAGCACGTTCACAACGCAGTCATTGCCAATAGGGAGAAGGAATCGGGCATTACCATCCATCTGGTCGACGAAATTTATGACCATGGTAAAATCTTGTTCCAGGCTAAATGTCTCATCGACCGGCTGGATACTCCGGAGATGCTGGCCGGAAAAATACACGAGCTCGAGATGGAGCATTTCCCGCAGGCTATCGAGAAATTCTTGCTGGGAAGTGACTAAAGTGACTAAAATACTTAGCATTAATCTGAATTTGTTCGAAGTCCACAACTTTAGTCATTTTAGTCATTTTAGTCACTTTAGTCACTTTTTTGGGGTAAATTTGTAGTAACTGGCATGAAGTCAAGAAACTTGCCGGGGATTTTATCCATGAGAAACAACTCGGAAGAATACACGGAGAAAGATGACTTGGGCAAGAAAGGGGAAGAGCTGGCCCGGTTTTATTTGATTGGAAAGGGATACCTTCTTCTGGATTTGAACTGGCACTACGGCCACAAGGAGATTGACATTGTTGCGCGGCTGGGGAAGGAGATTGTAGTAGTTGAGGTCAAAACCAGAATGGAAAATTACGCGGAAGAACCCTGGGAGGCCATCACTAATTCCAAGATCCGGAACATCGTGGAGGTGGCTGATGCCTGGGTGATTCAGCACGATTCTGAACTGGAAACCCGGTTCGATGTCATTTCCATTGTGATGAACAAGGACGGTAGCCACCTGCTGGAGCATTTCGAGGGGGCCTTTACTGCTCCAGTAAACTAAGTCACTTTTTCATTAATTTCACCACAGCAAATCAAAGCGGCATGAACGTAGAGGAGGTTAGACAATTTTGCGTAGGAATGGGTGGGGTCACGGAGGGATTTCCTTTCGATGAAGTCACGCTGGTGATCAAAGTGGGGGGTAAAATCTTTTTGCTGATGAACCTGGAAAAAGATCCTTCTATCAACCTGAAATGTGATCCCGAGCGGGCGATTGACCTCCGGGAACGTTACGAAGAGATCATCCCCGGTTACCACATGAACAAGAAACACTGGAATACCATCCGACTGGAAGGAAATCTGCCGGATAGCCTTGTCAAAGAGCTGATCACGCATTCCTATGATTTGGTTTATGATTCCTTGCCCAGGAAGGTAAAAGAGGACTGTAGGACTTTAGGACTGTAAGACTGTAGGACTGTAAGACCAGGGGACAGAGGGACCCGAAGGAAGGGGATCTGGACATAAATGAAAATTAATTGCTAATAGCAATTAATTTGTTGGAATGAATTTATTAAACATAAAAGATCATAAAATGGTTTTTAACCTGAAGGGCGCAGAATACATAGAATTGATAAAACTGCTCAAGCTCATGCGGATTGCGGAGTCGGGCGGTCAGGCAAAGATGATGGTGGAAGATGGGGAAGCCTCCCTCAATGGAAACCCGGAATCCCGGAAAAGGGCGAAACTTCGTCCGGGCGATGTGGTCCGGATTTTTGGTAAAACCATCACGATAGAAGCCTGAAAAACCTAAAGAAGCGCGGGTTCCCGATAAACAGGTTCATAGGTTATTCGTTCAATGATTGGTCTTCTTTGTCTCTTTTTCCAGTAATCCCCTGGCATCGATATCCAATATCACCGTGTCGATAAATTTTCTGGCTGCCAGTTTTTTCCCAATGAATTTCCCAAAAGTATAAAGCAGTTTCATGGCAAAACTGAGAAGTGGTTTCACTATTTTTCTGGTGAACCATGATTGTCTCCCAATTTTCCGGGCACTAAGCAAGACAGGCCGGGATATTTCAGGATCCGTACTGATCGAAAGATTGTCGAGTATCGCTCCAACCCTTATCTGAACCTTCTTCTCCAGATTAACCAGGTATTTCAGTTGGATGGAAGGGTAGGGGAACTCCTTTTCCTCAAGAGGCAGGATCAAAGATTTCTGGTCAGGAGAGATCCTGATATCCGGAATGACGGGTAGCCACCCGTGGTTATTCAGAAAGAGAGAAAGACTGTTATCCTCCCTCTGGTCTCCGTATCCGTAACAGATCACCGGATTGTTGGCAGTTACCGGTACGCAAAGAAATTCCCGGATAAACCGCTGACAATTTCTTCGTCCCAAAAGATAGTCGTGGATTCTGAACTGCTTGCTAAAGAAGCCCCCAAATCCATCCAGGGCGCTACAGGCCAGACTGTTACTTTGGGTTATTCCGTTTTTTGTACGGATCGGCGCGATCATAAAACGGGTAAAATCGTTGTCATCGTAAGCCTTTGCAAGCAGGTCGGTCTTGACCATCAATTGTTGGCGCATCGCCCCAAACAGCTGAGGAGCAGTGAATTTCAGTGCCTGCAATCCGAAATAGCCTGTATCAGGTTTTTTTTCATAGGTTGGGAAGGGATCTATCATGACTACGGTAGAATCAAATGCGAAAGCGCTTTTTCTCAATTCTTGCGAATCAATATCTTCTGTTTTGTGCGAATGGCCTCGTCGCTCACTGCTTCTTCTCATCAGAATCGTCTCTGCCAGGTCGTACGGTTCGTTGTTGATGACGCCACCGTCGACGCAGACAGCCCGATAATCTGTCAGCGGATCTACCAGCAGGGCTCTTCCGTGGGTGAGTTTCAACAGATGATTGTCGTTGATATACCTGGGATCTCTCGTCATCAGTCTGGGTGCAAGACCTGCCGGGAAAGCCCCTGTCGCAACGGCAGCATCGACGAGCAGATTTTTGCCAAGACCCTCCGGAGATTCAAAATGGAAAGGAATTTTCCCGTCGTGACGATAAACTCCAGAGTTATTCAACTGAAAATGCGCCAGATCCTTGTGCATCGTCATCCGGTCCTCTCTTTTCCCCGAAGCGGTGGTAAACACCAGTTGGTAGTCAAAGCCCCTGAGGTTGGTGAGTGTGGTAAGCACCTCCAGATCAGCAGCAAAATACGGCCTTTTTAAGGATGGATCTTTCGTGGTGGAGTCGATCATTCTGCGGGCGATTTGCTCGACGAAAAGGGAGTTGAAAATAGAGCGGACCTCCCGACCTGGATTCATTGACGGTGACTGAATGATATCCTCCGTGGAGAGCATCTGGTCCATCGTGTCGCTGTGGTGGTCCTCCGCCAGGTTGACCCACGAGTGGTACAGCGGATTCTCCCTGGCTTCCGGAGTTTGGTAGTTGTGGGCATTGATGTGCGGAAATTTTCGTTGAATAGCCGCTGCAGTAAGCACGGCTGTCATGCCTCCGGCGGAGGCACCACTCAGCACCTCAATGACAACCTGATGTTTGGGGACTCCCGGTATGCCGAGCTCTTTTGCCCTCTGCCAGTTTTCAAGTGCTTCCAGCAGGTAATCCATCACTCCGGCAGTGTAGGCTCCAGCAGAGACGGCACCCGCCATAGCCAACCCAATCCGAAAAGTTTTCTCATTTTTCATGGTAGCCTCTGTTTGGTAGTTGATCCCAAAAGCAGGTAAAAGGTGACCCTTTTCAAATGTTAAATTTTCAGGGGGGAAGCTGGATAATAATTATGTTAATTTATTGAGCATCAAGAAAGAGGCGAATTAAAATGAAGTTGTCGGATTTGGGAGCGATTTGCAAGGATCACACTTGATCCATCGCGATTGGATGGAGCTGGTCCAGGTTGTTGAAAAGCTGCAGACTGATTTTTTTATCTTTTATGAAGCTGGAGAAGGCCTTGTTTTGTTTGAGTTTCATCAGGTCATCCCCAAGGGTTTTCATACAATCATCCACTTGCCTGGCCGTTGGCCGTTCATCTTCCAGCCAGAACAGTTTATTTCGGATGAGGAGCAAATTCTCCGATTCAAGAGTCAGTGTAAGGTTTTCGTGTTCCCATCTCTTCTCTTTTCCGAGTAGGATTACTCCTTGGTCTACGTTTTGATCCTGCACCAGGCAGGACTGGTATCTTTTTTCATTGATGCCAAAATTTCTGTGGGCAAGAACGATCCCCAGCAGGGTGAAAAAAAGCAGTTTGACAAGGAACTGGGAGGGATTGAATGAAGATTTTAGAAGAATTACCTCTACCAACAGGATAAGTAGTCCGATCGCAATGCCTTGAAAAGTACCCAAATAGAATATGTATCCCCACTTATTTTTTCGACGGAGGGTCCATTTTTGGTCGAAACCAATTGGTGTTGTTTTCATATCATTCCGTTTGGATAAAAATAGGTATTTTAATTCAGAAAGTGGTCAATAGTAGGCTATTCCTTTTTCTGCAGCAAGCAGTGCGATGGTATTTCTGATAGCTTGGAATTATTGTTCTACTGAAGTATCCAAAAACACCTTCATCAGGCAGTTTTTACAATCAAATTCCAATTCGAAGCGGTTGGCCTCCTGCTGCAAGTAAAAAGGCAGGGAAAATTGGGAGGGAAAATTACCGCCATATCGGTGGCAAAATCCGAGTTCGTGTTGCAGACAATGTTTGGTGATCATGATCTGAAGTCTTCCGTACAAAGGGCGCTTCTCGACCCCAAGGGAAGGATTATCCACCCCGTGACGTCGGTAGAACTTTACCGCCAGCCGGTTGCTGAGGTTGTTTTCAAAATGTAGGTTGTCAATGGGAAAGGGGAATTCGGAGGCATCCTTACTGTTCGGCTTCAAGGGATCTGACAGAGCTCTTTTTGAGATTCTTTCGGCATAAAGTTGTTCGAGCAGCCCCCTGCGCATCTCATTCAATTGCTGGGAAGTGAAAAAAAATTGTTCGTTCCCTCCGGTATCTGTTTCCCTTACCAGGAAGGGGGTATCCCCGGCTTTTGCCAGTTGCCTCAAAATATTTTCGCGCGATTTGGCGGGATCGTTGGCCGGAACCTTCTCCATTTTTACTGATAACTCTGTATGGGCGTCCCTTGTGGCCGCCCCATCAAGATTTACAGATAACTCTTTATGGGCGACCACGAGGGTCGCCCGAACGATAAATCCGTTGGGAATAGAAAGAAGGGATATACTTACAGGAATCTTTCGTTCCGCCGTTTTTCTGTTTAATTTCTGTTGAAATGCCTGGTCGTAGTTGCGGAAGATTCGTGCGCCGACGAAGATGTCGTTCATCTTGTCGGGGTAGATTGTTCCGTTGGTGACGCTGTTCACCTTCAACCCGGTGCTCTCTCCGTTTCGCCCGAGGAAGGTCAGTCCATCGTTGTTGGCCAAAACGAAAGAACCCGAAATCTGGATGGAATCCCTTGAAATTTTGGTAACGACTCCCAATTCTTCGCCTGTCGATTTGGGGCTGTCCAGCCCGGCTACCGGCTCTTTTCTTCCGTGCAGGAAATACTCCGTACCGGCCCTGTGAAAGGTTTTTGCCGGATCAGGTGTAAAAAAGAGGGAGGTTTTTCCCAGGGAGGCAGGCCGGAATTCCGGTTTGTCCTCCAGGATGCGGTCTATTTCCTTCCGGTAATAAGCGGTGATATTTTTCACATAGTCCAGATCTTTCAATCGTCCTTCTATTTTGAAGGAGCGGACACCTGCAGCAGCCAGTTCCGCCAGCGAATCGGACCTGTTGAGGTCTTTGAGCGATAGGAGGTGTTTGTCTTGCAGGATGGTTTTCCCGTTGGCATCCGTCAGATGATACTTTTTCCGGCAGGGTTGGGCGCAGGCTCCCCGATTGGCGCTTCTTCCGCCCAGAGCGTGGCTCATGTAGCACTGTCCGCTCAGGCTGACGCAAAGGGAGCCGTGTACGAATGCTTCCAGTTCGATGGTGGTTTCCGCAGCAATCTCGCCGATCTGTTGCAAGGAGAGTTCTCTGGCGAGTACGGCTCTTTTGAAGCCAACTGCTTCGAGGAACTTTATTTTTGCTGCCGTGAAGTTGTTTGCCTGGGTACTGGCGTGGAGAGCGATGGGAGGGAGATCCATTTCCAGGATTCCAAAATCCTGGATGATCAGGGCGTCAGCTCCGGCTTCGTACACCTGATGAATCATCCTTTCCGCCTCGGAAAGCTCGTTATCGTAGAGGATCGTGTTGAGGGCCACATAGGTCTTTGCGCCAAACAAACGGGCCTCGGCTGCCAGTTTTTCAATCTCTTCGATGGAATTTCCTGCTGCCTCCCGGGCACCAAATCTGGGCGCACCAATATAGACCGCATCTGCACCGTGGCGGATGGCAGCAATCCCGCATTCCAGGTTTTTTGCCGGTGAAAGTAGCTCCAGGTTATTCAATGGCGACATAAGGCAAATTTACAATTTTCGATTTTCGATTTTGGAATGCGCTGCGATCCCGATTTGAGTTGAATGAAGGGATAATGCTGGTCCTGCCGATCCAAAATCCAAAATCATTCGTTTAGTGCTTCCCAATATTCCAAAGCCCTACGCGTATGCGGAATGACAATGGTTCCCCCCACCAGGTTGGCTACTGAAAAGATTTCGAAAAGTTCTTCGGTGGTTACACCCTGTTCTTTGCATTTTTCGAGGTGGTATTTGATGCAGTCGTCGCAGCGAAGCACCATCGAACTGACGAGGCCCATCATCTCCTTTACCTTGGTGGATAGTGCTCCTTCCAGGTAGGTGTTGGTGTCGATGTTGTAAATCCGTTTCATCACTTTGTTGTCGGATGCCAGAATTTTTTCGTTCATTTTGGCACGGTAGGCCCTGAATTCTGTGATTTTTTCGTTCATTGTTATCAATTTTGATCAAAATTATTGATTTTCTGTTGAAGATTGGCGCCACTCCGTCCGATTCAAACCATTACCTTCTTTCAAAATACTTTCGCTGACGGCATGTCAGTGATTGTTTACCAGGGGTTCCGCTTGCCTCCACCCCTGACTACCGGGCCTTCGCCCCTACAGGACGAAACCAAGAGTTCAATGTGGTGTCACCGTTTTACCTAACTCTCAACTCTTCACTCTTAATTCTCAACTTTTTCCACCACCTCCCCGATGAGGGTAGTTTGCGTGCAGTCGAGAATTTTTATCCTGACAAAGTCGCCAATTTGAATATCCTTGTTAGGGAAAACGACTATTTTGTTTTCGGAGCTTCTTCCGAAGAATTCACTTTTTTTCTTCTTGGAGATCCCTTCCGCGAGTACCTCCACGGTTTTACCGATGTCCCTGCGGTTGCTCTCCAATGAAAGCCTGTTTTGAAGTTGGATAATCTCATCCAGTCGTCTTGATTTTACCTCATCTGGCACATCATCTTCGAAATGGTCGGCAGCATAGGTTCCGGGACGCATGGAGAATTTGAACATGAAGGAGGTATCGAACCGGACCTCTTCCATCAGTCGCAGGGATTGTTGATGATCCTCCTCCGTTTCGGTGCAGAAGCCGCAGAAAATATCTGTCGTGATGCCGCATTCAGGCAGGGCTTCACGAATCGCCCTGATCCTTGCCAGGTACCAGTCGCTGTCGTATTTTCGGTTCATCTTCTTCAGGATGGCCGAACTTCCCGATTGAACTGGAAGGTGGATGTGGCGGCAGATATTGGGATTTACAACCATTATCTTGAGCAGTTTGTCCGAAAGGTCTTTGGGGTGGGAAGTGGTGAACCGAACCCTTAAAACCGGTGAAACCCGTGCCACCATCTCCAGCAGATCCGGAAATTTAATTGGTTTCCGGGTGGCTTCGGGGTGCCAGACATAGGAATTGACATTCTGTCCCAGCAGGGTCACCTCCCTGGTTCCGCGGTCGATCAGTGCCTGGACTTCGTTCAGAATGTCTTTTGGATCGCGGCTTCTCTCCCGGCCACGGGTATAGGGAACGATGCAGTAGGTACAAAAATTATTGCAGCCACGGGTAATGGACACAAATCCGGTAATGTGCTCTTCACCAATTCTTTTAGGGATGATGGAGTCGTAGGTTTCGTCGATGGTCAATTCGATGTTCACGGCACTTTTACCGTGACTGGCCTTGTCGTAGAGGAAGGGAAGATCCCGGTAGGCATCTGGTCCTGCGACCAGATCGACTGTTTTTTTCTCGATCAGCTCTTCTCCGATTCGTTCTGCCATGCAGCCGATCAGGCCAACCACCAGTTTCGGGTTTTTCTTTTTCAGACTTTTGAAGAAGGAGAGCCGGTTCCAGATCTTCTTTTCGGCATTGTCGCGGACCGAGCAGGTGTTGACCAGGATGGCATCCGCCTCGGCATATTGTTCGGTGATCGTAAATCCGCGGTCACCCATTACGGAGGCAACTACTTCACTGTCGGCCACATTCATCTGGCAGCCGTAGGTCTCGATATATAGTTTTTTCGCTGTCATAGGATATCATTTTCGCTACCGGTTCCGGGGAACCGGTGGGACTGCAAAGTTAGAATCTATTCTCCCAAAATTATTATCGAAACAAAAACTTTGAGAATCGCTGATTTTTCGGTAAATTTATGGAAGAGCACCTTTCTGGGACCCAAATCTGCTGTTGACGAAAAAACTGAATTTTAGCATTGTCTGAATATTCTATCTTAAAATCTAGATGAGGTTAAAGCGGATGGGGAATTTCGCATTAAAATTCGTTTTTTCGATTTTTACCCCATCGATTTTGCTTATCTTTGCCGCAAATTATCCGTGATATGATGGCGTTTGGACGGACAACAGGTATTTTTGGGATGGGCTTGCTGATGCTGGTCTCTGTGGCTGTAGAGGCACAAAATGCCAAACCAAACCTACCCACTCCGGCTATTGCCGATGGTTCTTACATCTGGCAGCGCCTGAATGTGATCTCCAGCAGTGAAATATCCGATCTGCTTAAACAACAATACGACCTGAGCCGCAGAACAGGAACTTTCTCCGGTTACCGGCTTCAACTCTATTTCGGTTCAGGGGTTCAGGCCCGGGCACGTGCCGAAAGAGTTAGGGCGGAATTCAATGCCCTTCATCCCGATACAAAAATTTACCTGATCTTTAAGTCGCCAGATTTCATCGTCAGGGCGGGAGATTTCAGGACCAAG
>CAINVV010000295.1 GCA_903854235.1 uncultured Bacteroidia bacterium
CAGTACCGATAAACAGGGATTCAACTCCATTTACATGATGTTGGACTCCGGAGCCCGTGGTTCCAAGGAGCAGATCCGCCAGTTGTGCGGTATGCGTGGATTGATGGCTAAACCCCAGAAATCAGGATCTACCGGATCACAAATTATTGAGAACCCGATTTTGGCCAACTTCAAGGAGGGCCTTTCGGTACTCGAATACTTCATCTCCACCCACGGTGCCCGTAAAGGTTTGGCCGATACGGCACTCAAGACGGCTGATGCTGGTTACCTGACCCGTCGTCTGGTCGACGTTGCGCAGGATGTGATCATCAATGAGCCCGATTGTGGCACCTTGCGTGGTCTGATTGCCTCTGCACTGAAGAATAACGAAGAGGTAGTGGCATCACTCTCCGAAAGAATCCTGGGTCGTACCACGGTTCACGATGTGTACCATCCGATGACCGGAAAACTGATCGTCAAATCTGGTGAGCAGATTACGGAAGAGATTGCTGCTGTGATTGAAGACTCTCCAATCGAAAGAGTCGAGATTCGCTCGGTATTGACCTGTGAAGCCGAGAATGGCGTTTGCGGCAAATGCTACGGTCGTAACCTGGCAACGGGTAAGATGGTTCAGATGGGAGAGGCCGTCGGTGTAATTGCCGCACAGTCTATCGGTGAGCCTGGAACGCAGCTGACCCTTCGTACCTTCCACGTGGGGGGTATCGCCGGCAACGTTTCCACGCAATCTACAGTAATCTCCCGGTACGACGGTATCGCCGAAATCGAGGAATTGCGCACGGTTGAATGGACCGACGAAAAGGGAGACAAAGTCGACATCGTAGTGAGTCGTCTGGCCGAGCTGAAGATTCTGGATAAAAATACCGGAATCCCACTCTCTACCCACTCCATGCCTTACGGATCGAAACTATTCCTCAAAAATGGATCTGAAGTCAAAAAAGATGCAGTTGTCTGCGAATGGGATCCCTACAACGGGGTTATCATCACAGAGTTCAACGGAAGGGTCTCCTTCCAGGATTTCATCGATGGGACCACCTATCGGGAAGAATCCGATGAGCAAACTGGATACCGCGAAAAAGTAGTCATCGAAACAAGAGATAAAACCAAAAACCCAACCCTGCGTATTCTCGACGAAAACGGCGATGATATCAGGTTGTACAACCTTCCTGTTGGTGGTCACATCAGCGTAGATGAGGGTCAGATGGTAAAGGCCGGAGATGTATTGGTGAAAATTCCAAGAGCATCCGGTAAGGCAGGCGATATCACGGGTGGTCTTCCTAGGGTCACAGAGCTCTTCGAGGCACGTAACCCATCCAATCCTGCAGTAGTTTCCGAGATCGACGGTGAAGTATCCTTGGGCAAGATCAAACGGGGTAACCGCGAGATCACCATTACTTCACGTACCGGAGAACAGAAGAAATACCTCGTACCGCTTTCCCGCCAGATCCTGGTGCAGGAAAACGACTATGTACGTGCCGGTATTCCGCTGTCAGACGGTGCCACCACGCCTTCAGACATTCTGGCCATTAAAGGGCCGACCAAAGTTCAGGAGTATATCGTGAATGAGGTACAGGATGTGTACAGGATGCAGGGTGTGAAGATCAACGACAAACACTTTGAGGTGATTGTCCGTCAGATGATGCGCAAGGTTGAAATTGTTGACCAGGGCGATACCCGATTCCTCGAGAAGCAGATTGTCGACAAGATGGAGTTCAATACCGAAAACGATTGGGTGTTCGGCAAGAAGATCGTAACCGATCACGGCGATTCTGAGAACCTGAAAGAGGGTCAGATCATTACCGCCCGCCGTTTGAGGGACGAAAATTCGATGCTGAAACGCCGCGACAAAAAGACGGTAGAAGCAAGGGATGCAGTTCCTGCAACCTCCAGCCAGGTGCTGCAGGGTATTACCAGGGCATCACTTCAGACAAAATCGTGGATGTCGGCCGCCTCTTTCCAGGAAACTACAAAGGTATTGAACGAAGCCGCCATCAACGGCAAGGTAGACTACCTCGAAGGATTGAAGGAAAACGTCATATGCGGACATTTGATCCCGGCAGGTACCGGGAACCCGATGTTCAGAAATATTGTGGTGGGTTCAAAGGATGAATACGATCGTTTGATCGACCACAAGAAATACGAAACGGTAGAGGAAGAAGAGTAATTTCAAAAAATTTGCCATGCAGGAAGAAAATCAAAATCAGCTTAACATCGAACTAAGCGAGGAGGTGGCTCAGGGAACCTATTCCAATCTGGCCATTATCACACACTCTCCTTCTGAGTTTGTAGTGGATTTTGTGAGGGTTGTCCCTGGCGTTCCGAAAGCGCAGGTAAAATCCCGAATCATCTTGACACCGGATCACGCCAAAAGATTGATGAAGGCACTGCAGGAAAATATACAGAAATACGAATCGATATACGGACCAATACAGATTCAGGGGGGCTTCGAACCGATGAACCCGTCTCCGTTTGGCCCTCCGAAAGGACAAGCATAAAAAAATCCCCTTCGAAATTTCGAAGGGGATTTTTTTATGAAAAATAGTTTTTAACTACCAGTTTTTTTCGTTACATAAACGATTCAAGATAATTTCCGTGGTCATTCTATTTAGTGTAGAATTGATTAACTTTAACCTCATTTGGCAAACAAAATCGTGAAGTTTGTCGTATAATTTCTGATTATCATTCTTTATTCCAACCGGAGATGGTCTTGTTTGGCCGGGGTAAGGCTAATTGTTCAGCTTAACACCGGTCCACACAAAAGAGCGGTTGTTTCATTCACTGCTGTTTTTGCGATTTCAGAAGAGAATTTGAAATGGTATGAGATCAGCTGGAATAAACCCTTTGCATTTTAGTGGCATAAATTTTAAACAAGTCCCAAAAGAATAAGAAAAAAACAGACATTCAAATAATAAGCCTACCTAATGAAAACAGAACAGAGCATTTATTTCCAGACAGGCGAGTGGATCAAAAAAAGTGATCAGAATCTGGGGGATATCGCCCAGATCGTTTTTTTATTTGGGAACAAAAATTTACTTAAAGAGCAGCAACGCTTGGATGAGGTTAAGGCTGCCTATCCTGTTGCCGAAATAGTGGGTTGCTCCACCTCCGGTGAGATTTTTGGAGAAGAAGTCTCCAACGAAAGTATAATCTGTACCGCTGTCTGGTTTGAAAAAACGACCATCGAAATAGTATCTGCACACATTGATTCCATGGATGAAAGCTTTTCCATCGGCGAAAACCTTGCAGCAAAATTAGACAAGCATCGGTTGATTCACATCATGGTGCTTTCCGAAGGTTTGAATATCAACGGAAGCGAGCTTACCAAGGGTCTTAACTCCCGACTACACAACAGGGTCTCTGTGACGGGCGGTCTGGCCGGCGATCAGGCCGAATTTACCGAAACTGTGATCGTACACAACAGGGCAGGGGAGAAGAATCTCGTTCTGGCGATTGGATTTTATGGAGAAAATCTACAGGTGGGTTATGGATCGATGGGTGGTTGGGACTCTTTCGGAGTGGATCGGGAGGTCACAAAATCCAAGGCGAACATTCTTTATGAATTGGATGGTCATCCCGCCCTGGAATTGTACAAAAGATACCTGGGTGATCATGCGGCAAATTTGCCTGCTTCCGCACTCCTTTTCCCTTTAAGCCTGAGGTCAAAAGCTGCGGAAACCTCCTTGGTGCGCACGGTCTTATCGGTAAATGAAGCGGATGGAAGCATGGTCTTTGCAGGGGATATTCCACAAGGTGAATATGTCAGATTGATGAAAGCCAATTTTGAAAGATTGATCGACGGAGCCAACGATGCTGCCGAAATGTCAAAAATCAGCCTGAAAAATTCCGATCCCGATCTGGCCATTCTGATCAGTTGCGTAGGTCGAAAACTAGTTTTGAAGCAAAGGGTGGAGGAGGAACTGGAGATCATTAGGGAAGTAATAGGTCCCAAAACCACGATGACGGGGTTCTATTCTTATGGGGAAATCTGTCCGATTAAACCGTTCGAACAGCACTGTGAGCTTCACAATCAAACCATGACCATCACCGTATTTAAGGAAAATTAAGCCTTGTCCAACATGGGAAACAGCTTCAATAAACTATTATTGCGCCAGATTAAACGACATTTCGGCACAGTTGAAAACTTGCCGGAAGAGCTGAGAGCGATGATTCAAGATGTTAGCAATACCTATACCTATTTTGAAGATGACATCAAGCTTCTTCAAAATTCAATTGAAATCAGTTCCCAGGAGTTGCGGGATGGATTATTGAAGCAAAAACAGGATGCTGAAGCGCAGAAAGCTACCATTAACAACATCAGGGAGGCAATTTATGCCTTGAATCCGGCAGATAAAAATGGGGTCATTGATCAGGAAGTCTCCTCTTCTGACAGTAGTTACCTCTTCGATTCGCTAATAAAATTAATTGAAGAACGAAATCAGGCGGAGGAAGAAATTCTGAAGCTGTCCAAAGCAGTGGAGCAAAATCCGGCTTCCATTGTCATCACAGATATGGCGGGGGACATAGAATATGTCAATCTCAAATTTTGCAATTTGACCGGTTACAGCAAGGAGGAGGTGATTGGTAAGAACCCCAGGATCCTAAAATCAGAAAGTACCGCCAAAGAGTATTTTACGAACCTGTGGAACACCATTTTATCCGGTAAGGAGTGGAGAGGAGAATTGCAGAACAGAAAGAAGAACGGTGAGCTTTATTGGGAATCGGCCTTGATATCGCCCATTATCAACGACAACCAGATCATCACCCATTTCATTGCCATCAAAGAGGATATCACGGAAAGGAAGCTGGCGGAAGCAGAACGGATCAGGCAAGCCGGCCTCATCACCTCGCTGCTTGACTCAATTCCGGATATTATCTTTTTCAAGGATCTAAAGGGCAATTATCTGGGCTGCAATCTACCTTTTGCGGAATTCATCGGGAAAACAAAAGAGGAGATTATTGGTAAAAATGACAGGGAACTCTTTGACAGAGAAACCGCAGATTCGTTTGTCTACTACGACAAGGAGATGCTAAGGATTAAAACACCTACGCACAATGAAGAATGGATTACCTATCCGAATGGCAGACGGGTTCTTCTTGATACGCTTAAAACACCTTACTGGGCAAGTGACGGAACACTGGTTGGACTTCTTGGCATCAGCCGCGACATCACCGACAGGAAAGAATCCGAAGAGGCCTTGTACCGGAGTAGCAAAAAATGGGAAGCCATCATCTCTGCTTCTCCGGATGGAATAGGCATGGCCTCATTGGACGGTAGGATTCAATTGATGTCGGATAAACTAACGGCCATGTACGGATATTCCGTCGACTCGAAGGAACAATATGTTGGTAAAAATGTCTTTGATTTTATTGATCCCTCGAATCATCAGATACTGATTGACAACATTGCAATATTGCTCTCCGGTGAAAACGACAATAAAATCACCGAATACCTGGCCTTAAAACAGGACGGTTCCAAATTTTATGTGGACGTAAATTCAACCTTGTTGTACGACGCCGAAGGTCAACCAGAGAGCATCCTATTTGTTGAAAGGGATATTACCAACAGAAAGCAGGCGGAGGAAGCCCTGCAAAATGAACGAACACTCTTCCGGACCATTATCGATTTGATTCCGGACGCAGTGTATGTAAAAGATCTGGAAGGAAAAAAAATTATAGCTAACCCCAAAGAGGTACTCTTTGCAGGCAGAGGCTCTGAAAATGAAATCTTGGGTAAAACAGATTTCGAATTGCATCCTGAAAAGGAGGCCTTCCGGGGATGGGAGGAGGATCAGATTGTCCTTAAAAAGGGAGAACCTATTTTCGATGTCGAAGGAGCACTCGTTGATACGAATGGAAAAACCCATTGGTTACTCTGTTCAAAGGTTCCTTTACGAGATATGTATGGAAAAATCAATGGTCTGGTGGGGGTGACACACGATATCACAGAGCGAAAACTGGCAGAAGAGGCGCTGGAACAGGCAGCCGACCGGCTCGCCATTGCTACCAAAGCAGGTGGTGTTGGCATATGGGATTTTGATCTGGTAAATAACAAACTCTTTTGGGACAACCAAATGTATAACCTTTATGGAATTTCATTCCACAGACAACAGGATGCTTATCAATCCTGGCAGAATGGGGTACATCCTGAAGACCTTGAATTCAGCAAACAGGAAATGCAACTGGCAATCCAGGGCAAGAAGGACTATGACCTCGAGTTTCGGGTCGTTTGGCCAAATAATACAGTCCACAATGTCAGGGCACTTGCCTTTGTTGTCCGGGATGATGCTGGGATTCCGCAACGGATGATCGGCACCAACTGGGACATCACAGAGCAAAAGACAACGGAGGCAACCCTTCTGAAAGCGAAACAGGAAGCTGACATTGCCAGCAGGGCCAAGTCTGAATTTTTGGCCAACATGAGCCATGAAATTCGAAC
>CAINVV010000296.1 GCA_903854235.1 uncultured Bacteroidia bacterium
ATATATCCCGACATGCCGAAATTTTCATTTCCCCTCGCGCTGCTTATCCTGCTGCTCATCCCCGGAACCAACCAGGCGAAGAAAATCGCTTCTAAAGCAAATCCCAACCAGCTTTCCCAACTGGTTTTGGACGATGTAAAACAATCTACTCTGAGTCTGGCAGACCAAATGATCCATGAAAAACCTGTCACAGTCACTGCAGCCTCCAGCAAACTGAGCGCCGGTGGAAGTCACGACTTCTTCTCCCAGGCCGACTATTTCTGGCCGGATCCGGCAGACCCCAAGGCACCGTTCATCCAGAAAGACGGACAAAGTTACCCCGGTCTCTTTTCGGAGCACCGCCGCGCCATGATCCGCATGAGCGATATTACTGCCACCCTGACTTCCGCCTGGATGCTCACGGGCAAGAAAAAATATGCCTTGGCAGCTTTGAAACATCTGAATGCCTGGTTCGTGGATACCACTACCCGAATGAATCCAAATATGCTTTATGCGCAAGCTGTATGGGGAAAATATACGGGCCGCAATTATGGATTGATAGATGCCTATCATCTGGTAGAAGTGGCGCAATCGGCAAAAATCATGATTGAAGGTAAAGCCATTCCGGATGCAAATGCCCTAAAAATCAAGGAGTGGTTCACCCAATTTCTCTCCTGGATGATGACTCACCCCTACGGAGTAGAAGAGATGAATACAAAAAATAACCACAGCACCTGCTGGGTGGCAACGGCTGCATCCATGGCATCCCTTGTCGGTGACAAAACTGTCCTGCAAATGTGCACAGACCGTTTTAAAAACATCCTTTTGCCTTCTCAGATGGCCGAAGATGGAAGTTTCCCCCTCGAACTAAAACGGACCAAACCCTTCGGGTACTCCCTTTTCAACATCGATGCCTTCTGCAACGTAGCAAGAATCCTATCCACACCAAACGACAACCTCTGGGAATTTACGACTCCGGACGGAAAATCCTTGAAAAAAGGGATGAAGTACATCTATCCTTTCATCGCCGACAAAACAAAATGGCCCTTTGCCAAAGACATCTTCATCTGGGAAGAGTGGCCGGTTCGTCAGTCCAGCCTCCTCTTCGCCGGAATCGCCTATCAAAACGAAAAGTACCTCCAAATGTACCTTCATCTTCCGGCTCATCCCACCCATTCCGAAGTGATCAGGAACCTGCCGGTGAGGCACCCTGTTATCTGGATGATGGACGAGGGACTATAGGACTGGGGGACTATAGGACTAAGAGACTGGGGTCTGGGAATCATTGGGTTAAACTTATGACCTATCGTCCTGTCCATACAGAATATAGAATAAATTTTAATGTCGTTTTGCATCCTGATAAAATCAAACTTGAGGATCCATTTATACAACTGAAAGAGTCCCTTGAAAATATCTACAGACCTGTAATATTCATTTGACAGAACCTGCTTTCCAATGAAAAAAAAATCGAAAATTAAGTTGGCCTTTATGCTGGCATTGTTCATTTGCAGCAGATATAGCGGATTCGCCCAAAATCCGAACATCCTGGTTAAAGACGCCGACAAACAGGCGGTATTAAACAAAATCAAAGAACAGGTTTGGGCCAAAAATATCCTGGATGAGATCCGTCAAAGCGTCACACCCTATGTGGAACGCCACGCCACCGATCCGCAATGGATCCTGAGCAGATACTTGATGAACAGGATTCCTGGCAAGCATTACACCCGCGTATTTTCAGACGATGCAGGTTCGAGACTCACCAGCTGGACCGGCAACGCTCCCTTCCCAACCGTCAGGGTCTCTACCTACCTGCGCGCTCCCGTAACGGTAAAAGGAACTCCCTACCGGAAACCCAACATCGATGAGCTGCTACCCAACGACACATCCCGGGTGATGCAACTCTACAACCCGGAAACCAATCAGAAGGAG
>CAINVV010000297.1 GCA_903854235.1 uncultured Bacteroidia bacterium
ATATTTGCGATTGTTCCAGTGGTATTTGCCATCATTCAAATCTTCAAAGCGAAATTTCTCCTGTAAGCAGCATTTTAAATCAACACCAAATACAAGAGCAAGTGTTTCTCTTTGATCAATTTTTATTTCGTGACCTCTGGCTTTCAGTAATTTAATTATGGCATCCATTAATCTTAATGCTCTGTCAACACTATCAGGAGCAACTTTAATTTTTATATAACCTGCATGCGTTTCAATCAATCCATTGTCTGTGGAATATTCTTTTTTAACTGTCAGGGCATCTTTTGCTTTTATGATTAACTCATCAGGATTGGTTAGACTTGAAGGTACTTCCAGCATGTGTTTGTGTTTGGATTCGATTTCTTTTATTAATGAGGTTCTGACTGAGGTTTCCTTTTGAATAACTTCAGGTTTTTCAATTGGAGGGTTGATGATTATTTCATCCTTACCCTCAAAAATGCTTGGTAACTTCACCTTTCTGGCAGGTTTGCCGTGCTTAATAAATGCCCAATATCCTGCATAGGGTAAGGGAATATTGAATTTCTTGCAGGTCGTGCGGAGACTATTATCAGTTACTCCATACTCTTTCGCCAATGCAGTGGTTGTCTTTGACCAGACAAAATCGTAAAGTTGAGTACGGGTAAATGTGATATTTTCCATCCTATTTTTAATTAAAAAAAGAATCGATAATATTTAATTATCTAAAATTAAGTTAGTTAACTACATTGGAGTCTCATTAAGTACTTTTAATTAAAAACTTCAATAATTACAAAGGATTTCTAGAATATAGTTAGAAGAAAATTTAAAGAAAAAGGCAACTATCTTAAAATTAGATAATTGCCTTTGGTTTTTGTTTAAAATTGGGTGGAAGATGGGATTCGAACCCACGACCAATGGTACCACAAACCACTACTCTAACCGACTGAGCTACATCCACCATATTTCGGGGGCAAATATAGGGCTGTTTTTCGAATTAGACAAGCGATAAATCAAAATAATCAAGGGTTCTTTTTCTCTTTCCGATGAATTAAAATCCCCAAATTTCAGGTTTGGATATTTGTTCTTATCTTTACCAGAGTACAGCGCCCTAGCTGGTTTTGAAGGGATAATTGCCAGTTTTAGATTGAAAAACAATTAGATGGCTTGGTCTTCTTAGGGTGGTGCTTCTATTTAGGCAGGGAGATGCAGTCAATTTTACGACCAAAGGTTATACTTTTCATTTATGGAATATTTACTCGACGATCCGGCTTTGGAGCAGGCCTACCAGGAGATACTTCGCAGGGTGAAGCCTTTGCAAAACGGAGAAGTAGCCGAATCGATGACCCAAAGGGGAGTCATTTACAAACTGAATCTGGGTGCATCTGTCATTTCGCTGCAACAACTGGCAGCCAGTTATCCGAAGGCTCACATTTTGGCACTGAAATTGTGGAACAAACAGTGGCGTGAAACGATGATTCTGGCCACTTTGCTGGACAAACCGGAGGAGGTGACGGAGAATCAGATGGACTTTTGGGTAAAGCAGATTCAACAGATTGAAATGGCAGAACAGGTGGCCATGAACCTGTTTTCGAAGACTCCCTTTGCCTACAAGAAGGCTATCGAATATTGCCTGGCAAAAAAGACCCTTTGCAAAATCACGGGATTGCTGATGATGGGTAGATTGGCCCTTACCGATCGTTCTGCCCCCAATGAACGGTTCGAATCCTTTTTGGAACTATTCCCTCCACTGGCAAAGGATGCACAGCTCTCCCTCGTTTTCAGAAGGATTTTTGTGCAAATAGCTATGAGAAACCCTGAGTTGTATGAACTGGCGCTGAAACAGGCTTATTTGCTGAAAACCCTTGATTCGGCCGAAGCACTGGATAATGCGGATCAGCTGATCAGTCAGCTGGAATGTGATGCAGTCAGGGAACTGGTGCTGCATCGGTCCTGACCTGAAATCTATCAATCGGTTTTTAACTGACGGTTATGCAAATCATTGAAGTAAAAGAAAAAGCTAGCAGAAAGGCCTTTCACCAGGTCGCCCACAAAATCTACGAGGGCGACAAGAACTGGATTGCTCCGCTGGAGGTGATGGTAGACAGCGCCTTCGATCCAGCGAAGAATGCCTTTTTGAAGCACGGGCAAGGTACCCGATGGATTTTAAGGGCCGACAATGGTGAATTGATTGGCCGGATAGGGGCCTTCATCAACAGGAATAAGTGCGATACCTTCAGACAGCCTACAGGGGGCATCGGATACTTTGAATGTATGAATGACCACCCTGCAGCCGACCTGCTTTTCGATACTGCAAGGGAGTGGCTGGCTGCAAGGGGTATGGAGGCGATGGACGGACCCGTGAATTTCGGAGAGAACCTGATAAACTGGGGTCTTCTGGTTCAGGGTTTTATGCCTCAGGGTTTTGGTATGCCCTACAACAAATCCTACTACCTTCACTTGTTCGAAAATTATGGTTTCAAAATCTATTTTGAGCAGTATACCTATCACCTCGACAGGGGCATTCCATTTCCGGAAAGGTTTTGGAAAATCGCCGAATGGGTGGCCAACAAGCCCCATTTCAGGTTTGAACATGTCAGGTTCAATAATTTGGAGCAGCACATCCGGGAGTTTACCCATATTTATGAAGAGGCCTGGGCCAGTCACGACAATCACCAGGAGGTAGATACGGAGGATATAAGGGCTATGATGAAAATTGCCAAACTGATTGCCGACGAGGAGTTCATCTGGTTTGCCTACCACGACGATGAACCCGTCCTGTTCTTCGGCATGATTCCGGATTGGAACCAACTATTGGCCAAAATGAAGGGAAAGCTAAACTTTTGGACGCTGATCAAATTTTTCTGGTACCAGAAAATCAGGACCATTACCAGAACCAGAATTCTGGTGATGGGGGTTGTGCCCAAATTTCAGGGGAGTGGACTTGAGTCGGCCGTTTTCTGGCACCTGGATAAGATAATGAAGAGGAAACCCTGGTACAAGGAGGTTGAACTGTCGTGGGTGGGAGATTTTAATCCCAAGATGGTCGCCATGTACATTTCTGTAGGCGGTGTTCACACCAAGACGCATTATACGATGCGATGTCTTTTTGACAAGAATGCTTCCTTTGAAAGGGCTCCTATGTTGATGAAGGAGGTACGGCTACTTCGTGAAGAGCGCGGCAACAGTATTCAGGCAAAACAGGAAGGAGTAGGTTCAGTCCCTGAATCTGACAAAAATCACTCGTAGAAATGTCTTTGGGCGATCTCGAGGGTAAATTTTTATCCCAATAATTGGGAAAGTTGGTTGGTGGGATTTGAGATCGTCGGAGTAAAAAAAAATCCTTCAGAAATTCCTGTCCAATACGTGATAAGTTTTTATAAATCTGTTGCAGAATTATAAATTATCCTTATCTTTGCAACCCGTAAATAGAGAAAGAAGAAAGATTTAAAGATATAAACAAGCATCATGAAAAAGGGAATTCATCCGGAAAGCTACAGGCTGGTATGTTTCAAAGATATGTCCAACGAACATACATTCATCACCAGATCAACGGCTGCATCAAAAGAAACCATCGAGATTGAAGGTGTACAGTATCCATTGTTGAAAGTGGAGATCTCCAATACCTCACACCCTTTCTATACCGGCAAAATGAAATTGGTCGATACCGCTGGTCGCGTCGATAAATTTATGAACCGCTATCAGAAGCACATGGACAAGCGCAAAGCCTAAATTTTTGCATTTGTGATGAGAAGCCCCGTATTCCCAAATACGGGGCTTCTTGGTTTTTGAACATCGGCCGTGGTTGATTGTTATCTCTCCAAAGAGGCGGTAGAAAAAGTGGAGGTCTTCCATGGAAATGTCCTGCCTCCTTGCTCCGGGCAGGCTTGGCAACATACGAAAAATCCAAAAATAAATCCTTAAAGTTCCTGCCCATTCCTTCTGGGGAAGGTTTGGCACGACTATTGCCATATTATCCCAACAGGGTGAAAAATAGAACTCCGACATTTTGTCATAATTTTTTAAGGTGATAAATCGGAATACCCGGTATTTTGAAATCAATCGGGATGATAATGAATCTTCTGCAGTTCAGAAGTCGTTTAAATGCATAGGGTTTATGTCATCTGGTAAACAAAAGAAACATTATATAGAAATGGAAAATTCAAAAAATAGAAACCGTAACTCCTTTATATTTTCAAGCATGGACGAGGATCGTAATGATTTCTATCCGATCATAGCGGATGGAGATGACGACGAACTTTTCTCCGCACAAGTGCCTGAAACTTTGCCGATCCTGCCGCTTCGCAATGCCGTACTTTTCCCTGGTGTGGTAATGCCGATCAGTGTCGGACGATCCAAGTCGCTGAGCCTGGTACGGGAGGCATACAGTGGTTCGAAGCTGTTGGGTGCCGTCGCACAACGGAATGGTCAGATCGAAGATCCTGCGCTGGCTGACCTCTATCCGGTAGGTACAATGGCAGAGATCCTCAAGATCCTTGAGATGCCGGACGGAACGACCACCGTCATACTCCAGGGAAAGAAAAGAATTCTGGTAGAGAAGCCTGTTTCAAACGGCTCCTACCTGATGGCTGTCGTCCATGCCCTGCCAGAGGCAGTTTCGGATACCAAATCACACGAATTTTTCGCCATCATCGAATCGCTCAAGGATTTTTCCCTGAAAATCGCAAAATCATCTTCTAACATCCCCCAGGAGGCACAGTTTGCCGTCCGAAACATTGAAAACGTCACCTTCCTGGTCAATTTTATCTGCAACAACACGGAACTCAGTACGACCGAGAAACAGGAATTGCTGGAATGCAACGACATCAAAGACCGAAGTACGAAGTTACTCTCGCTGCTTATGAGAGAGGTACAGATGCTGGAACTCAAGAAGGACATTCAGCAGAAGGTTAAGATTGATCTGGATCAGCAACAGCGAGAATACCTGCTTCATCAGCAGATCAAGACCATACAGGATGAATTGGGCGGGAGTCCGGTTCAGCAGGAGATTGAAGAGCTGAAAAAACGGGCTACCCAGAAATTGTGGAAAGAGGATATTCAGAAGTTATTCGAAAAGGAATTGGGCAAATTGTCCAGAATGAATCCTGCTGCCGGGGAATATTCCGTTCAGATAGGGTATCTTGACACGTTACTTGACCTTCCCTGGAACCTCTATACGGAAGATAATTTTGATTTGAGAAATGCCGAGAAGGTACTCAACGAAGATCATTTTGGGCTGGACAACGTCAAGGAGCGCATCCTGGAACATCTGGCCGTACTGAAACTGAAGGGCGATATGAAATCCCCGATCATCTGTCTGTATGGACCTCCAGGAGTGGGGAAAACCTCTCTGGGACGGTCGGTTGCCAGTGCATTGGGTCGCAAGTACATCCGAATGAGTCTGGGTGGGTTGCACGATGAATCGGAAATTCGGGGACACCGAAAAACCTACATCGGAGCAATGCCTGGCCGGATCATCCAAAATTTGATCAAGGCCGGATCGGCAAATCCCGTTTTTATTCTGGATGAAATTGACAAGGTCTCAAAAGACTTTCATGGGGATCCCGCCTCTGCCTTGTTGGAGGTATTGGATCCGGAACAAAATATTGAATTTCACGACAATTACCTGGATGTGGATTTTGATCTCTCCCGAGTCCTGTTCATTGCAACAGCCAATACTATCTCAACCATTCATCCGGCCCTGAGAGACAGGATGGAGTTGATTGATGTAAGCGGATACCTGATGGAGGAGAAGATGGAAATTGCCAAGCGTCATCTGGTAAAACGGCAATTGTCGAACCACGGGATGGATAAAAACAGTGTTGCCTTTTCCAAAGAGATCCTGACCCGTATCATCGAAAATTACACCCGGGAGTCGGGCGTTCGGGAACTGGATAAAATGCTGGCCAAAGTGGTCCGGAGAGTGGCCCGAAAATTAGTGATGGAAACCGGTTTCAACAAGAAAATCACGGAGGAAGATCTGCGCGGATACCTGGGCGTTCCAAAATACACCAAAGATGCCTACGAAGGAAATGATTATGCCGGAGTTGTAACGGGTCTGGCCTGGACGTCCGTCGGCGGTGAAATATTGTATGTAGAAACCAGTTTAAGTGCAGGGAAAGGCAAGTTCAGCATCACAGGAAATTTGGGTGAGGTTATGAAGGAGTCGGCAACCATTGCCCTTGAATACCTGAAGTCACATGCCTCCACGATCGGTTTGAAACCAGAGGTTTTCGACAAATGGGATGTTCACATCCACGTTCCGGAAGGTGCTATTCCTAAGGATGGTCCGTCGGCAGGAATTACCATGGCAACGGCACTGGCATCGGCGTTCACTCAGCAAAAAGTTAAAAAACACCTCGCCATGACTGGTGAAATCACCCTTCGCGGTAAAGTTTTGCCCGTCGGAGGCATCAAGGAAAAGATTCTTGCGGCCAAGAGAGCCGGCATCAAGGAGATCGTTCTGTCTGAACAGAACAGAAAGAATCTAGAAGAGATCAATGAAATTTATTTGAAAGGGCTGAATTTTCATTTTGTCAGAAACGTAGAGGATGTATTTGCCATCGCCCTTTTAAAGGAAAAGGTGGATAGACCATTGGCAATAGGATAATAACACGATTATTTTTTGTACCAATACATGGATACCAAATTTGCCCCCGGGGAACGAGCATCGATGGCGGAGGTTTTATTAAGTAAATCCAAACTGGATCACTTCCCGTTTATTGACGAAATTTTTTGTTCCCTCTCCTATATATTCTGCATCTTCAATGACCAACGACAGATTGTTTTTGTCAACGACATGTTGATGAAGAGCCTTGGCGTAGAGCATGTTGATCAGGTGCTGGGCCGAAGGTTTGGAGAAGCATTTGAATGCATTCACGCCAGTGACGAGATCAACGGCTGTGGTACTTCCGAACACTGCCGCTATTGCGGAGCCATCAATTCGATTGTGAAGAGCAAAATAACCATGGCGAAGACCATTGAAGAGTGCCGAATCCGGAGAATGGTGAATGGAAAGGAACATTCGATGGAGCTGGAGGTAACTTCGACTCCTTTTGTCTTTGAGAAGGAGCACTTCACCATTTTTTCAGTCATCGATATTACCGACAGGAAACGACGTGGACTGATAGAGAAAATCTTTTTTCACGACATCCAGAATACGGCAGGCAGCCTGAACAATATTTTCGAACTGCTTGAAGAGGTGCCTGAAGCGGATAAAAAGGAGTTGCTAACCATCGCCGCTTCACTTAGTCGTCAGATTCTGGATGAAATTGCAACCCAGCGTTTGCTGTCTCAAGCCGAAAATGCGTCGCTCATTATCAGCGATCAAAGGATCAATACCAAGGAATTTCTAGATGTGGTGGTTAAGGATCTCCGGTACCACGAAGTCTCCGCAGAAAAGGAAATCCTGATTGAATCTACCTCTGAGAGTTTGGATTTTGTAAGCGATCCTGTCATTCTGAGGAAAATCATCAACAACATGGTTAAAAATGCCCTGGAGGCGAGTGAGCCTGGAGAGAGCATCTCCCTGAAAGTTCAAAGAAACGGCGATAAGATCCGTTTTGAAGTTCACAACAGAGCCTTTATGACTCCGGAAGTCGAGTTACAGGTCTTTATGCGCTCCTTTTCGACCAAAGGAGTTCAAAGAGGATTAGGCACTTACAGCATGAAAATTTTCGGGGAGCAATATCTGGGTGGCAAAGTGAATTTTACCACGGATGCGGAGAAGGGTACCATTTTTTACATCGATCTCGAAAACATCTTGCCTGATTAGGGTTTTGCTGCACCTACAGGCATCTTCTCCGAAGAGAATCCTCTTCTGGTCATCTTTCCCCACGCTTTTTTCTTGCGAACAAAATAATCCCAGTTTCCCCGGAGTGCCCACCAGGTAAAAAGAGGGTGATAGAAAAATGGTTCGAGCCAACTGGTTAGCAGGAGTTTGAAAATCATCGATCTCTTTGTGTACCTGTGATAGATCAGATGATCGAAAAGAATGGCATAAGTTGAAAAAGATACCGAGAAAAAGTAGACAAAAAAGAGGGTGATGCTGAAAAAGGTCCAGTTGGGATATCCGAAGATGGCAATCAGAATGAAGTAGAGAATCCCCAGGGTCTCGATGATGGGAGCCAGCCACTCGTAAAAGATCCAGTAAGGGTAAGATAGCATTCCCATTACCCCAAATTTGGGATTGAAGAAGAGATCCCTGTGCATAAAAAGGGTATCGATGGCGCCACGAGTCCAACGGTTGCGCTGACTTCCCAGTACTTTCAGACTGGAGGGTGCCTCCGTCCAACAGAGTGGGTCGGGAACGTAAACCACGGTGTATTTTTCCTTTTTGTTGGCCATGTATTTGCGCATCCTGACCACAATTTCCATGTCTTCACCCACTGTAGTGGACAGATAGCCCCCGCTTGCAATGGCAATCTCCTTGTCGAAGAGTCCAAGGGCGCCTGAAATGAGGAGTAATCCATCCAGCCTGCTCCACGCCAGTCGTCCAAGGAGGAAGGCCCTGTTGTATTCGATTACCTGGCAACGCGGCAGGAACTCATCGGGTACGTTTATTTCGATCAGCTGACCATCCTTGATCTTGCACGAATTGGCAATCCTGATAACGCCTCCGGTTGCGATCACCCTTTTGTCAGTTGCCGTAAGGAATGGAAGGACCATCTTTTGGAGCGCATACGGATCGATGATGGAGTCAACATCAATGGCCGTGAAGAATTGTCCCTTTGCGATGTTGATCCCCGCATTCAGGGCATCTGCCTTGCCACCATTGACTTTGTTGAGAATAGTAAGGTTGTTGAATGCCTTTTTCCCGGATTTATAGATCTCCAGAATTTCCTTGCAGTCAATTTTGTAATCAATTACATAGGGGACCTTCTCCAGGTCATAGGCCTCGATGGCCCTGGCGAGGGTGTCGTCCTTGCTGCCGTCGTTGACGATGATAATCTCAAAATTTGGATAGTAGAGAGACAAAAGGGCCCTGATATTTTCTACGATGGTAAGTGATTCGTTGAAGGCAGGAGCGATAATGGAGATGGTAGGTGCAAAGGGAGAAGAGAGGATGGCGTCGTAATTGGTTATTTTTTCGGCATAGAAATGTTTGAGCAACTCCTTGCCAGACAGGATGGAAAGGAGGATGTAAACCAGGAAAAGTGACAAGGCATAGACCAGGATGACGGCTTCGGCGAAGGTGGAGAGTAGGTGAAATATCATGGCTTAGTTTCTTGGGTCTTTGATATGGGAAATGCAGAGGGAGAGAGCATCCTCCAGCGATCTATTGATCAGCTCCAGATGATTTTTGCCATTTTCACTCAGGAAATAGAGCGTCCGGCAACCCTCCAGCCTTAAAGGGATACTTTCATTTCGTACGATGGTTTCCAAAAATGTAATGTCTGAATCATCTCCAATGGATTGAAAGACCCTGGTAATTTCAAGCTGATTTTTTGCCGTTTCTGTGGAAAAGGATTCTTTCAGAATGGACTTACTGTTGAACAGGTGAAGTTCTCCACAGGCAACGATGGCCAGACGCCTGGTCGTTTCATTCGGAATCTTCAGCATGCTGATCACTTGTTGTGAATGCTCCTGTTGCTGGAAGAGCGTGATCATCAGCAGACTGAAATTGACCACATTGATGTGTCCGGAACCCAGCCATTTGTCGAAAGAGGGAACCGGCATTTCGTGAATCTTGATGTAGTAGTAGATATTTAGTTGTGCCCATTCCGAAAAAGGCATTTCAAGAATGCTCAAAAATTCGAAGGGGGATTTCTTGTTAACGTGCGGATAACAAATTTGAGACTCTGTTCTGACAATGTCATCCGGATCATTCAACCGGGAGGCGATCATTTCTGTCGCGTGATATGGGTGCAGGTTGGCAAGTTCATGTATCCCCTGAATCTGCCGGTAGAAAAAGAGGGCAAACGTTTTGTCGTAGGAGATTTTGCCCAGATCCATCTCCTGATACAATTCAATGATTTGTCTGTCTGCATCTCCTCTGAAGCTTTTCTGGAACTCCATGAGAATGTCGATCAGCAAATTATAATTTTCTTTCAGGTAGGGATGCGATAATATTTGGATGGTCTCTTGCGTGTCGGTGACCTGAAGCATCAAATCCGTTAGTGTTTTTTCGAAAAAGATTCGAAGCCTGACCCGCTCTTTTCGCTCAAAATTCATGATTCGATTGGAAAGAAACAAAATACCGGTCACCACCAATAAATTTCCGATGAGTGCCAAAATCAGGAACAACAGAAAAAGAGCCAACGGAAAGAGAAACGCTTTTTCCACGAGGGAATCATAATAAGATCTTATTGGACTTGGGAATAGATTGCTCCAGCCAAGTAACAGTTTTCTCAAGTTCTCGCTGGAAATTCCCGGGAATAGTCTTTGCGTAAAAGTGCCTTTGTTCCGATCCGGTTTGAGGAGGATGGCAGGTTCTGAAGGATAGGTTTTTGGGGTCTGGGAAACGGTGTCAACTCCCGTTTTATGGACAAAGTTATTCGTGGACTGGGTATTTGGAGTTGCGTGTATCGCTTTCCCGGGATTCACCTGCGCACTTGCCTTTTCGGTAAAAGGAGAAAATGCAGCTAAAAAAAATGACAATATCAGGAGTTTTATCCTCATCAGCACTGCAGGTTATGTAAAATAATTCAATCTGTTTGCCAACAACGATTACCTGGAGGCAATAAACTTTTTCACACGAATGGAGAGTTCACTCAAACTAAATGGTTTTATCATGTAGTCATCGGCGCCCAGTTCAAAGGCCTTCAGAACCGTTTCTTCAGCCCCTGCTGCAGACAGAACCAAAATAGGCAGATTACTTTTCATTTCGGTCCTAACGATTGAGATAATTTCGTGTCCGTTTACAAAAGGCATGAAGAGATCGGTAATCAGCAGGTCAAATTTCTCCCCGCGCAGGAATTCAAGACATTCTTTCCCATTGACGGCTCTGATGACCTCGTAACCCTCTTTCTGAAGTTTGAATACGATGGTCTCCTGAATAAGTTTGTTGTCCTCTGCTACCAGGATTCGCTTTGATGTCATGGTTCTCTCATTGAAATAGTGTACCATGCAAAAGTAATGATAATATGGCAAGGATATCAATCCGAGGTTCTGCGTAATTCAGTTATTTGTGTTAAATGCATTTTTTTGGCATTAATGCAAAACAAATGCTTATTGAAGCTCTTAAGAAGCAATTTGTATTATGTGTTGCGTAGAGTCGGGATGGCCAGGAATGGCATTTGTTTTTATTATTGGATGGACTGACAAGAACGATCGTTTCTTTTATCCATCCTTTTATGGAAATGTATGTTTTGGTTATGGGGTGATCCTGACATGGAGAACGTGCCCATCACCAAACCCTTTCTTGTGTGATGGATGATCAGTGAAGAGATTATCGATTATCTTTGGAAACAGGAATAATCCTGAACAGACTACTTTCCAAATGCCCCTGCTTTCACGTTATTATCCTGAAAAATATTCCGATGAACAATACGAAACGGAAAAACTGACGGGCCGTCATGCGCTCTTTGTTTCCGTTGCCTTTGCAGCCGTTTTGTGGCTGATTAAGCTGGTTGAATTTGAATACAACCTGGATTTTTCTGGCTATGGGCTTGTTCCAAGAAGTGTGGCAGGATTGTCAGGGATACTCCTTTCTCCCTTGATTCACGCAACTTTTGAGCACCTGGCAGCCAACACTTTCCCACTTTTGGTCCTCAATTTTTCCCTCTTCTTTTTTTACAGGAAGTCTCCCTACCTCATTTTCACCCTCCTCTTCCTCTGTTCTGGGATTTTTGTCTGGTTGGGCGGAAGAGAAGCCATCCACATTGGTGCAAGTGGTTTGATTTATGGCTTGGCAGCCTTTCTGTTCCTTGGAGGAGTTCTGAGTCACAATACCGGCTTGCTGACTATATCGCTGATCGTAGCCCTGTTGTATGGGGGATTGTTTTGGGGGATTTTCCCTGTGAAGCCTGAGATATCCTGGGAATCTCATTTGTGGGGCGCTGTTTCCGGACTGGGACTTGCATGCCTGTTCAGGCACGATGCCCCTGCTTCCCCGATCCCGCAGGAGGAGGAAGAGGATCCAATGGATAACGAATGGCAGGAGGAACAGACGGAAGAGGAGGAAGCACCCCCGGAAAGTTAAAGTTGAGGTCTCATCACGCAAGCAGCCAGTGCTATTAAAAAGCCGGAGTTTTTTACCTTTGCATTTATGAGAACAGCGAAAATCTACGAGCTTATTGCAGCGTGCACAGGGGTGTCAAAAACACAGGCCATCCAGGTAATGGAGTTGTTTGACGGTGGAGCAACCATTCCGTTTGTGGCCCGGTACCGGAAAGAGTTGACAGGAAGTCTGGATGAAGTCTTCCTGGCGAACATTAGGGAGGAGGCCGAACGTCTGGACGAAATAGAGAAACGAAAGGAGACCATCCTGAAATCGGTGACCGAACAGAACCTGCTTACTCCTGATCTTCAGGAAAAAATTGAATCCTGTTTCCAACTCAATGAATTGGAGGATATCTATCTGCCTTTTAAACCCAAGCGACGGACTCGTGCATCCATTGCCCGGGAGAAGGGACTCGAACCACTTGCGGAAATATTGATGAATCAGGTAGAAAAAGATCCTGTTACCAGGGCTCTCCGATTCGTAAAGGGACAGTTAACCGATGCGGAAGAGGCGCTTGCCGGAGCCAGGGATATCATCGCAGAAACCGTCAACGAACACAAGGGTGCCAGAAACATCGTCAGAAACAGCTTTGCCCGGGAAGCTGTCATTGCATCCAAAGTTGCCAAAGGAAAAGAGGAGGAGGGTATCAAGTACCGCGATTACTTTGACTCTTCCGAACCTCTCAGTCGTTGTCCATCCCATCGACTGCTGGCCATGCGTAGAGGAGAAAAGGAGGGTTTTCTGAAATTGGCCCTCTCACCTGACGATGAACGCACCGTAGAGCGGTTGGAGCACTATTTTGTCACCTCTTCCAATGAAAGCAGTAAACAGGTGGCTCTTGCCATCCGGGATGCCTACAAGCGGCTGCTGGCACCCTCCCTGGAAACCGAATTTTTCGGTGACTCCAAACAGGTGGCAGATCTGGAGGCCATCCGCGTTTTTACAGAGAATCTGAGACAGTTGTTGCTGGCTCCGCCATTGGGCCAAAAGCGGGTAATGGGCATCGACCCCGGCTTTCGTTCGGGTTGCAAGGTGGTTTGTCTCGATGCGCAGGGAAACCTCTTGCACAACGAGACCATCTATCCACATCCTCCCCAATCGGAAGTTAATCAGGCGATGCGAAAAATTAGTTCACTGATAGACAGTTACAAGATAGATGCCATTGCCATTGGCGACGGAACGGCCAGTAGGGAGACAGAAGGGCTCTTTAAAAAAATGCGATTTGATCGAGATATATTGGTTTTTGTGGTCAGCGAGGATGGTGCCTCTGTCTATTCTGCCTCCAAGATAGCCCGGGATGAATTCCCTCAATACGATGTGACGGTTCGGGGAGCCATCTCCATTGGAAGAAGATTGATGGATCCACTGGCCGAACTGGTCAAGATAGATCCAAAATCCATTGGCGTAGGACAGTATCAGCACGATGTAGACCAGAAATTGTTGCAGAATTCGCTGGTCAATACGGTCGAATCGTGTGTCAACAAGGTGGGAGTTGACCTGAATACTGCCAGCAGCCATTTATTGAACTACGTCTCTGGGTTAAATGCCACGCTGGCCCAGAATATCGTGGATTACCGCAAGGAAAATGGTCCTTTCCCTTCCCGGGAATCCCTGCGCAATGTTCCCAGAATGGGACCCAAAGCCTATGAACAGTGTGCCGGATTCCTTCGGATTTCGGGGGCAAGCAATCCACTCGACAACTCCGCCGTGCATCCTGAAAGATACAAGCTGGTCGAAAAAATTGCGGCCGATCTTGGGTGTAAGCTTACGGAGCTTATTGGTAAAGAGCAACTCACTGCCAAAATAGACCTGAACAAATATGTCAGCAAGGAGGTTGGAATTCCTACCCTTACCGATATTCTTTCGGAATTGGCCAAGCCGGGGCGGGACCCACGCTCAGGAATCAAACATTTTGAGTTTGCCGACGGCATCTTTTCGATGACGGATCTGGTGGTCGGAATGATTTTGCCCGGTATCGTCACCAACATCACCCGATTTGGCGCCTTTGTCGATGTGGGTATCAAGCAGGACGGGCTGGTTCATATCAGCGAGATGGCCGACCGCTTCGTAAGCGATCCTGCCGAAATCGTCAAACTGCAGCAACAAGTGAAAGTGCGGGTCGTGGAAGTGGATATCCCCCGGAAACGGATTGCGTTTTCGATGAAGGGACTCTAAAGAAGGCTAAAGGATAAAGGATAAAGGGGCATTTGAGCTGAATGGAGAGGTCCTCTATAAAAAATAAAGACGCTACAATGTTGATCGAAGCGTCTTTTACTTTATCCTTTAACCTTTAGCCTTTTATTTCAGAGAATTGCACACCTCCTTGTTGACTTTGGAAATCCTGGTTTCATCCAGTTTGATCACCTTCCTGTCGTAGGTCATGAGCCCATTGATTTCCATCTCTACGTCTGTGGTCTGGGTATAAACGGCTGCAGAGAAGCCTCGTGGAATCAGGGTTTT
Organism: uncultured Bacteroidia bacterium; assembly: GCA_903854235.1. Classification (GTDB taxonomy): domain Bacteria; phylum Bacteroidota; class Bacteroidia; order Bacteroidales; family Prolixibacteraceae; genus CAINVV01. The sequence goes on from CAINVV010000297.1 coordinate 14,600, forward strand.
TAGCTTTTCTGCCAGTTCGATAAAGGCAGCGGTCGCCTCATCTGAAGTTTTGTATTGCACATAACCCCAATTTTTATCCTTCACCCAAAGATGATTCTCCGTCGCAAGGCCAATCCCTCCGTATTCTCCCAATACACAGGCTCTTCTGCCGTCGAACAAGGCCAGATCCGGAGCAGGGTAGCTGTGGATATCCAGCATGTCACCAACGGGATAGAAGTTGCCACCACTGGCAGGGTTGACCAGACGAGAGGGATCGTACAACTTGATCCATCCGGCGATCTCAGGAGTTTTAAACTGTCCCCAGGCTTCGTTGAATGGAACCCACGTGACAATGCAGGGATTGGAGATGTGCTGATCAATGATGGATTTCCATTCTGAACGGTAGTTTTCCTCTGATTCCTGGGTCCGTTCCAGCTCTTTTCCATTGAAGAAACTGCGTTGCTGCCATTGCGGACTCTCGCCCCCACTTGGCATATCCTGCCAGACAAGGATTCCCTCCTTGTCACAATGGTAGTACCACCTGGCGGGCTCCACCTTCACGTGTTTGCGAATCATGTTAAAGCCGAAGTCCTTGGTTTTTTTAATGTCGAAACAGAGTGCTTCATCGGAAGGGGCGGTGTAGAGTCCATCGGGCCACCATCCCTGGTCGAGCGGACCGAATTGGAAATAGTCGTGGTTGTTCAGTTGGAGCCTAACAATTCCGGCGACATCCTTTTTGGTCGAGATCTTACGCATCCCGGCATAGCTTTTCACCAGGTCAAGCACTTTCCCGTTTCGGAGGAGGGAAATTTCCATGTCATACAGGAAAGGGGATTCCGGACTCCATAATTTGAGATCAGAAATTGCGATCAATGCCTCTTCGCCTGAAGCTGCCTTTCCTGTACCAACTACCTTTCCGGCAGCAAGTACTTTCACCTCTACCAGATCGCCTGTCTTTTTCTCGAATGGGAGGGCCGCGACGGTCAAAGTCTTGCCGTCGATATCGGGGATGGTTTTTACGGCGGTGAAATAGTTGTCATTAACTGCTTCCAGCCAGACTGTCTGCCAGATGCCTGTTACAGAAGTGTACCAGATTCCATGTGGATCGTCCACCTGCTTGCCACGGGGTTGAAAACCCTTGTCGGAGGGGTCCCATACCCGGACGGTAAGTTTTTGACTCTCCTTGCCGAGAAATGGGGTAATGTCGAAGGAGAAAGCTGTATAGCCTCCCTGGTGACCACCCACCTTAATGTCATTGATCCAGATGTCGGCTTTCCAGTCGACCGCGCCAAAATTGAGAAGCACTTTTTTATTCTTCCATCCAGCAGGAATTTTGAAAGTTCGCTGGTACCAAAGCTCATTGGCGCCTCCAACTTTTTTCTGGACGCCTGAGAGGCTCGACTCAATTGGAAACGGTACCAGAATTTTGCCGTCAAATGAGGTTGGGATCCCGCTACCCTTTGCGGCGATGGCATATTCCCACAATCCGTTGAGGTTTTGCCAATCACCCCTTGCCAGGATCGGTCTTGGATATTCGGGTAATGGATTCTGCGGATTTACCTGCTCTGCCCATTTCGTTTTGATCCGGTCACCGGCAAGTTGCCAGGGTTGCGCAGAGAGAATTCCATTCAAAAATAGTGTCGTTAGTAGCAAGATAAGTTTTAAGTTTCTCATGAGTTGGGGATAAAATATTTGATTTTTGATTTTCGATTTTGGGACTGCCAGATTATTTTTTAAAGCTAATAGCTATTAGCCAATTCTGGCTACCACCCGCACCGGCGAACTGTCGGCCTTGATTTTGAGTGGAAAAGCCAGGAGTTCAAATTCCCGGTAGGGGAGCAGTGCCGACAGGTTGGTGAGATTTTCCAGGATAAGTATTTGGTTGCCCAGCAGTATTTCGTGGATGCGGAAAGGGGCATAGTCAGGGGATGGGGAGTCCATTCCAACCATTTTTACCCGTTTTTTTACCAGGATGTGCGCAGTTGATTCACTCATTTCCGGGTAGGCATGGTAGTAGTTTTCTTGTGAATAGAAGCGGTCAAATCCGGTATAGAAAAGGACAATTGCTCCGGGTTGCAACGCTTCGAAAGCCGATTCGGGCAGGTCGATGACAGATTGTCCGACCACATTCACCAAAAAACCTATTCCGGCAAGCCGTTCCAAAGGGATTTCAGCCATTCTGATAAGGCTGTTTGTCAGGTGCATGGGTCCATCGAGATGGGTGCCGGAATGCATTCCCGTGGAAAGGAGAAAATTGGTGTGCCCCTCCTCCTGCAAGGAAGCCTGTTGCAGCAAAGCGACAGGAATATCTCCCGGATAAACGGGCATTTCGTGAGAAATTTCGTGCGAAAGATCAAGGTAGAGAGGCATCGGAATTTGGATTTTCGATTTTGGATTTTCGAATTACCAAAGTTACGCAGAGTTTTGCAGAGAAACACAAGCCAGGCAGTGCAAATGCAGGACGAAAACGACTTTTATATTTTGGATTTTCGACCCTTCGCTCTGGGACCGGTCTCCCTATCCTGCCGGTCCTCCCAGTCCGTCAGTCCTATCGTCCCTCTGTCTTATAGTCTTCCCATTCCTATAGTCCCCCAGTCCTTCGCTAGATCCTGATCAGCGCACCTTCTTTCACCCAACCCTTGTTGCCATCAGCCAGCCGGATCTCGATCCAGTCGCCAAGTTTGTCAGTGATCTGAACACTAAGACCTTCGTGAAGGATAAACAGTTCCGTTCCGGTTTCGCTGGGTGAACCTTTCAAGCGAACACTTCTTTCCGTGATGACCCCACTGTTGTGGTTCACCAGTTTACTCCGCTGGCTGGATCCGAAGGAGAAGGTCAGCAGACTGTAACAAAGTGCTGTCAAGGCAAACCAAAAGGTCAGCTGTTTGTTCCGGATGGAAGTGGCAAAAAGAAAGAGGGCAAAAAGCAGCAAGAACAGGAAGAAACTTATTAAAGAATGGGTTCCCCAGCTGTCGGCCGGACGGGAATTGATCAATTCGTGCCACCAGCGCAGAAATCCGGGTTCCGGCAAAAGATCGATGTTGTCGACCACCTGTTTTTTTGTCATCTCCAGGTTGAAGCGGGCATCTTCGTTGTTGGGTGATAGTTTCAGTGCCCTTTCGTAATTGAGGATGGCATAGGTGATGTTGTTCGATTTGTAGAGGGCATTGCCCAGGTTGTAATAGAGTTCGAAGGACTCGAACCCTTTGGCGGCGATGGCTTCGTATGTTTTGACGGCAGAGGCATATTTTGCAGCGGAATAGAGCTGATTCCCTTTTATCAGCGAATCCTGGAGAGCCGCAGGTTGCCCCCAGGCCAGCGGAATGATGCCCAGGAAGAGCAGAACGAGCGAATATTTTTGAATGAAATTTCTCATAACCCTTGAATTTCTTGTAATCCGTTCCATTATTTAATCTCTTTTTCCATTACCGACATCACCTCTGTTGCCTCTTCGAAGAGTTCGTGCATTTTTGCTGTCCCTCCTCCTGGAGCATACCTTGCATATTCGCAAGTATCGAGGATCTGGACAAATCTTTCGATGATGGCAGCAGATAGTTCGTGTTTGGCCAGCTCATCGGAGGCTTTTTCGCGGGAAAGTTCCGAGGCAGGGATGGTCAGTTTGTCGCCAAGATAACCCCAGAAGGCGCGGGTAACGGATTCGTAGAATTTCTCATCGTCTCCGGTATGCAAATGACTACTCGCCTCTTTCAATCGTTTCAGGGCCACTTTGCTGGCTTTTTTGTTTTTCATTCGGGCCACATTGGCATTCTCCCTGATTCGTTTCTGGTTGAGCAGGTAGATGGCCAGTAGGGTCAAGATTCCCGCCAGGTAGAGCAGGTAGAAGGCAAAGGAGCCAAAGAAGGTATATCCCTTGGGCTGCAGTGGCGCATTGTTTGTTTTGAGATAGCGGATATCGGACCCGATCTGCTTCAGATCCTCTTTTGCCACGGCATTGATAGTCTGGGCGTGGGTGCCATCCCCTTTGCCGACCTTGATCTGGTACTCTTCCGTAGTTTTGGAAACATATCTTTTGGTGTCTGTGTCGAAAAAGACGAAGTTGACAGCCGGAATGGTGTAGCTACCTGCAAATCTTGGCAGGAAAAGGTATTCGAAGGTAATGTTCCCATTCAGACCCTGGTCGGAAGCGCTGAAATTGCTGTTTGTTTTGGGATCGTAGACTTCGAAGTCGGCAGGGAAACTGATCTTTGGTGGATTGATGAGCTTGATGTTTCCGTTTCCAGTCACATCCAGTTTGATGGTGATGGCATCATTCTCCCTGACACTTTTGGAGGTGATGGAGGAGCGGATGTCAAATTTACCGACAGCCCCCGAAAATCCTGCGGGTGCAGTAGGTAAAGGCAACACGTTAACGGAGACCGGATCGCTGACAATGGTCGCTTTCACATTGGCAAAGGAATCGAAAAAGTCATCAAAAATACTTTGCGCTTTCTTGACCCGCTGTTGTACGATGCAATCAATTTTGACGGAACCAATGGAAATGGATCCGGTCTGTTGCGGGAAAAGAAGACTCTTTTTTAGGGTGCCCACATTGTAAATTTCTCCGTTGTAAGTCTCTCTTTGCAGGGAGATTTGCTGGGGCAACTGGATGTCCTGGGCCCAGAATCCCTCAAAATTAGGGATGGAGATGTCTTCAAAGCCATTCAGATTGACTTTTGAATAAATTTTGATCGTAGCGGTCAGATGTTCTCCCTTGTACAGGGAACGTTTGTCGAGGTTTAACTTGACAAAAAGATCGCTTTTCGGGACCGTTCCAGGGGTGGAGGTTGGAGTGTCGACTCCACCGGAAGAGGGTTTGGCCGAACCTTTGACCACTTCAATAGACTGAGAATTGGATTTGTATTCCGTTCCATCTACCGTGATGGAGCCGGGGGCAACGTTGAAGCGGCCTTCCTTCTTGGCTCTTAAAACATAGAGATAGGAGAAAGAGACGGATTGGGAACTGACGCCATTGATGATCTGGAAGGAGGTGCTTTGAGAGGTGGAAGGCCCCATCAATACATCAAAATCACCGAGATCGGGAAGTTTAAGATTGGTCCCCTTTGCATTGACAGAGAAGGCCAATCTGAATTGTTCTCCCAGTTCGACCACCTGCGGTGCCTCCATGGTAAAACTAATCTTATCGGCTGCCCATCCCGACAGGGAAAGAAGGAGGGCAAAGAGTATCAATTTTAGCTTACTGAGAATCATGCGTGTATAATCTTTATATTTTCTTTTAATTGGTAAGTACTTGGAATGCTTCGAGTACTTAGATTACTTAGAGTTAAAGAAAGCGAAATACTTTAAGTACTCCAAACTTGAAGTACCTACCTTTTACCAATTCTTGTCAACATTTCGTTTCTCCGCCTTCAGGGCTTGGGCTTTCTTTACCTTCTCCTGGGTTTGTTTTTCATCATTCTCTAGGGCCTGTAGCATCTGTTCGGCATTTTGCTTGGAGATCTTGTTCTGCGGAGGTTGCTGTTGCTGGTCTTTTTGCTGATCCTTGTTTTGGTCCTGTTTTTGTTTCTCTTGATCCTTCTTCTGATCTTTGTTCTGGTCCTTATTTTTGTCTTTGTTCTGATCCTTGTTCTTGTCCTTGTCTTTATTTTTGTCTTTGTCCTTGTCTTTATCCTTGTTCTGCTGCTTCTTTTTCTCGTCCTCCTTCTTCATCTTCATTGCGTAAGCCAGGTTGTATTTGGTCTCCGGATCATTGGGAGTAATACGAAGCGCTTTTTTATAGGTGGCAATGCTCTCGTCCAATTTTTTTTGTACGAGAAAGGAGTTGCCCATGTTGTGAAAGGCTTTTGCTTTATCTATCGGAAGTGGCGTTTTTTCGGCAATATTTTCAAATTCCTTGGCAGACTCATCCGCTTTTTTTTGTTTGTAGAGTGCATCTGCCAGATTGAATTGCCACTGACGCTCTTCTGGTTTTAGTTCCAGGGCCCGGCGGTAGGCTACCTCCGCCTTTCCAAAACTGACCGTGTCCAATTTGGCTGTATCCTTCAATCCGGTCTCATACAGTTTATTGCCCTCCCTGATGAACTTCCGTTCATTCTGGGCCGAGGCAACAAATGCCGGAAAGAGTAGTAAGGTTAAAAGGAGATATCTCTTCATGACTGTTGTTTGTTTGTTCCGAATAATCTGAAATTTTTGAGCCATTTGTTTTTCCGGTCCAGGATCAGAAAATCTGCCAGGATCAAAAAGAAGGCCAGACCAAGGAAGAGGGGAAACTGGTCGTTGTATTCAGAATACTCCCGTGATTCCATCTCGGTTTTTTGCATTTTTTCAATCTCATTGAAAAGGTTGTTCAGTCCGACTTCTGCGTTGTTGGCCCGGATGTATGAACCTCCGCCTGCCTCTGCAATTTGTGTCAGCATGGGTTCGTCCAGTTTGGTTACCACGATACTGCCCGATTTATCCTTGAGGAAATCACTGCTTCCTTCGGTAAGTGGAATAGGTGCACCTTGTGGTAAGCCCATGCCAATGGTATGTACGACAATCCCCTTTTCCTGTGCTTTTTTAGCCATTCCTACGGCATCATCCTCGTGATTTTCGCCATCGGTGATCACGATGATGGCCTTGCTTCCAGTGAAATTGGGAGAGAAGGATTTCATCGCCATTTCGATGGAGGCTCCGATGGCAGTCCCCTGAACCGGAACGATATCAGTGGTAATTGACTCCAGAAACAGTTTTGCGGAGGCATAATCGGCGGTAATGGGAAGCTGAACATAGGCCTGTCCGGCAAAAACCACCAGCCCGATTTTGTCATTTTTGAGCCTGTCTGTCAATTTGGCGATGGCCCGTTTGGCCCGTTCCAGCCTGTTTGGCTTGATATCCTGAGCTTTCATGCTGTTTGAGACATCCAGCGCGATAATCAGTTCGACTCCCTTTCGTTTGGTAAGGGTCAGTTTTGATCCGAACTGTGGTTGTGCCAAAGCGGTGATCAGGCAAGTAATGGCCAGCAGCCAGACCACAAATTTGATGATGGGTCTTCCTGTCGAAATGCTGGGCATCAATTGCTCAAGCAGCTCCATCTCGCCGAAACTTTTCAGTTTCCGGGCCCGCAGAATCCTGCCAAAAAGGAAGAGAAACACCAACGCAGGGAGAACCAAAAATATATAGAAGTATTCGGGATGAGCGAATCTGAACGAATCCATGTTATTTAAATTTCAATGCGTTAGGGTAATTTTCTTAAATAGGTTAATTGAAGAATCAGTACAAAAAGGGCCAAAAGCAATGCGGGTACAGCGTATCTTTTGTACTCTTCCGTTTTTGAACTCAGCTCCTTGCTGTCGATTTTTGATTTTTCCAACCTGTCGATCTCTTTGTAGATCTCAGCCAGTTTCAAATTGTTTGTGGCCCTGAAGTATTTCCCATCGGTCAGACTGGCGATGGTCTCAAGAGTCTTTTCATCAATCTTGACTTCGATGTCCCGCATTTGAACGCCAAAGGGGGTTTGAACCGGGAAGGGAGCCGTTCCTATGGTGCCTATGCCAATGGTATAGACCCGGATACCGAAAGTCTTGGCAATTTCTGCGGCAGTGATCGGAGCGATCTCACCCCTGTTGTTTTCACCATCAGTCAGCAGGATGATTACCTTGCTTTTGGCTTCACTATCCTTCAGTCTTGAAACGGCATTGGCCAGGCCAAGTCCAATGGCAGTACCATCCTCAATCATCCCACTTTCGATGTTGTGGAAGAGGTTCAGCAATACAGCCCGGTCTGTTGTCAATGGACACTGGGTAAAACTTTCGGCAGAGAAGATGACCAGGCCCATCCGGTCGAACTCACGACCTGCTATGAATTCACTCGCCACATTCTTGGCCGCCTCCAGCCGGTTTGGCTGAAAATCCCTGGCCAGCATCGATCCGGAGATGTCGAGTGCAATGACGATGTCGATGCCTTCGATGGTTTGGTTACGCCAGCTGCTGGAAGATTGCGGCTTGGCCATTGCTGCGATGAGCAAGGACAAGACTGCCAGTTGCAGTACAAAAAGGAGATGCCGCAGGTAGTGCTTCCAGGTTTTAGGGGCTTGCAGGAAAGGAGTAATGGTGGAAATTCGCAGACTGGCGCTGGATTTTTTCTGCTTCCAGACATACCATCCTGCAAGCGGCAGAAGGAGCAACAGCAGGTAGAAATATTCGGGACGAGCAAAAGTTATACTGTTCATGGCTGTTTTTCTGTTTCGTTTGAACCTGAAATAACTTTCTCTGCAGGTGCCTCGACGACTGCGACCGGCTGCTTTTTAATAGTTTCTGCCGGCTCAGATTTGGTCTCTTCTACCAGGGTGTAGGCATTTACCAGTACAAAATGATTCTCATCTGCCAAGGGAGTGTATTTTGCGAATTTGACCAGGTCGGAGGTGTCGAGGGTCTTCTGCAAACCGGAAAAAAGTTTGCCTTTGATCTGGGAGTTTTCGCCTTTGAACTGGGAGAGAATCTCCTGGGTGGTCTGCTCCATGGCAGGAACTTCGTATCGCTCCTCCAGGTATACCCGGATGATGTCAGTCAGACGCGTGTAGTAATCCTTCACCTTGTCGTGTTGCCACAACTGCTCTTCCTTCAGCTTGTCCAGTTCACTAAGTGCAATAACGTGCGGGGGGAGTTTCGGCTTGGCAGGTAAGGTAAATAAGGGGATATTTTTCCTTCTCCTGTTGATGGCATAAAGAATCAAAAAGACAATGCAGGCCAGGAGGATGATCCCCATGATCCAGGGTGCAATCTCTTTGAAGGTAATGGGCGCTCCATAGGGCTTTTTGATATCGGCAAACCCTTTTTTCAAATCGACATTCGGAACCTTGACAAAAAACCGGAGCGAATTGCTGCGTAGTGAATCTGTCCGCGTCGTGGCGTGTAAGGCAAATAAAAACGGTGCGATCGGATGAGGGCCGCTGTCGAAGGCAGTAATCACAAAGCTCTGTCGCATCTGCAACAGTCCGTCTCCCATTTTTGAGGAATCCCTTACCGATCTGGAAATTACCTCAACCCCATTTCCCAGGCTGTCTTTCAGAGAAGGAAAGGTCAGCTTTGTCCCCAAAGGATATTCAGCCACCAGGATCATTTTAATCTGATCCCCCAGCCAAATGGAGTCTTTTTCCAGAGAAGCACTCACCTTCACTTGTTGTGCCTTAGAAAAATTAAGGGTGGAGACAGAAATCAGGAAGAGTAAAATATATTTCAGTTTCGACATAATTTAGATCAAAGTTTGTGTTCTCTCTTTTTGAAAAGTGCAACCAATGATTTGACGTAATCTTCCCGGGTACTGATGCTCACATAATCCGTTCCTGTTTTCTTTAGCAACGTCTCCATCTCTTTCTTGGTATTCATCCAATGGTAAAGATAGGTTTTGCGCACGGTACTGCTGGAAGTATCCACCCAGAGGTATTCACCCGTCTCTGCATCCTTGAGTTTGATCATCCCGATCGAAGGAAGCTCCGCCTCCCGTTCATCGTAAATGTGAAGGGCCACCAGGTCGTGCTTGTTGTTGGCAATGGAGATGGCCTTTTCCAAACCGGCGTTTTGGTCCATGAAATCGGAGATCAAAAATGCTGTTACGTGGCGTTTCATGGCATTGGTCAGGTACTGCAATGCCAGCGGCAGGTCTGTTTTTTTGGACTCTCCCTGAAATTCTATCAGTTCCCGGATGATTCGCAGGGTATGGGTTCTCCCTTTTTTTGGAGGTATAAATTTTTCGATTCTGTCGGAAAAGAAAATGACGCCAATCTTATCGTTGTTGGAGATCGCGGAGAAGGAGAGGATCGCGGCAATTTCGGTGATCAGCTGCTGTTTGAGCCTGCCAACGGTACCAAAATCATTTGATCCGCTCACGTCGATCACCAACATGAC
>CAINVV010000298.1 GCA_903854235.1 uncultured Bacteroidia bacterium
GCTATTGAGACTCTGGAGCGGATTCCAACTACCTATTTGAAACTAATTTCCGGAACAAATGGACTTTATGAGGCAAGAATTCAATTGGGATCTGACATTTGGCGCGTCTTCTGCTTTTTTGATAAGGGTAGGTTGGTTATTCTTCTGAATGGATTTCAAAAAAAAACTGAGAAAACGCCTAAAAATGAAATTGATAAAGCAATAAATCTAATGAACGAATATTATGAGAACAGAAAATAGCAACAAAGATATTTCTACCTGGTCACAAATCAAGGATCAGGTATATGGAGAAAAAGGAACTGAAAGACGTGATAACCTGGAAAGAGAAGCTGAATCATTCAGAATTGGACTATTACTAAAAAAAGCAAGAGAATCACGTAACATGACACAAGAGGAATTGGGGCAGCTTATTGATAAGAAAAGAACCTATATCTCCAGGGTAGAGAATAACGGTTCAAATATAACACTGAGTACTCTTTTCGAAATTGTTGAAAAGGGTTTAGGTGGAAAAGTTAATATTTCCATTGACGTTTGATCAGTAACCTATACGCACCATAACAAACGCCAAATGCCATGCGGGGTAAATAAATCATCAATGTTTCACCTGCCGGAAACACTAACCAAACTAGAACCAAAAATAATCATAACCCGCCCGGCAATTGGCGTCGACCGATAAGAGACGCAAAAAATAGTATTTGCCTAACTCTCTCATATCTCATCTCTTATGTCTTATATCTTATATCTAAATCATTAGGTTTCCAGAACCACAATGGTATCTATCTCTTTCATTTTTTCGACAGGGATGGTGAAGAGGTTTCCAAATTCGGTTTGTTTAAATTTGACTTCAGACTGATCCTCAAAAAACCAGGCTTTCTTGATTTTCTTTCCGAAATCTGGAATTAGCAAATTACCCTGCTCCGGATTAACAATATGCAGATATATTTTATTATCCCGGCAGGTGGTTACCCCCCACGATTTGGGAGATACGGGCCCACCCCTTGTTCCGTAAACGGTTTCCCCATATTTTTTCATCCAGACACCCATTTCTGCCAGTGTTTTCACAAATTCGGGCTGAATCACGCCATTAGGCATAGGTCCGACATTCAGTAAAAAATTGGCATTGGATCCGGCGGCTTTGACCAAATACTGAACGAGCTGTTTGGTGCTTTTATAGTTTTGATCCTTCAAATTGAAGCCCCAGGCTCCATTCATGGTTTCGCAGGTTTCCAGCGGAAGTTGTCCAATCCTGGATTCCTGGTTAAATCCGGCGGTATTGCCACCTGGAAGGTCTTTTTCAAACATTTGAAAGTCCTCACCGGGCTTGGGAGCCTGATGGTGGTTGTTGCCAATCAGGGCATTGGGTTGTAGCTGATGAATCTGGGAGTAGGTTTTATCCAGACGCCAGTCGGCATCTTTCTTATCCCACCAACCATCGAACCATATTCCGCCAATCTCACCATAATTGCTCAGTAGTTCCTTTAATTCTGCATCCATGTAATCCAGGTAGCTGTTCCAGTTACCTGCATTGGGTCTGCCGGTAGTATTGCCTGTCCGACCCCGGGGAAAATAGTTTTCCTGGTACCAGTCGAGATGGGAATGGTAAAAAAACAACTTGATGCCTTGCTTGTGGCATTCATCCGCCAGCATCTTGAGCACATCTTTTCCATAGGGAGTCTTTTTAACAATATTCCAGTCCGTCATTTTGGTATCCCACATACAAAATCCATCGTGGTGCTTGCTGGTGATGGTAATGTATTTCATTCCTGCATCTTTTGCCATTTTCACCCAGACAGCCGGATCGAAAGCAGTTGGATTAAAGAAGGCAGGCAGTTTTTCATAGCTGGCTTTGGGTATCTCTGTATTGTTTTCCACCCATTCACCATTACATAGGACAGAATAAACTCCCCAATGGATAAACAACCCGAATTTTGCATCCTGGAACCAGGATCGGGCGGCGAGATTGCCTGTTGTAGGTACATAATCCTTTTGTGCTTGTGCACCAAAGTTCATCAAAGTCAGGCAGATAACCGCCAGGTAAAATAGTTTTTTCATGGTTGTACTTGAAAGTTGATGGTTATGGAAATTCACTTTAAAACTTCATTTAACTGCTTTAAAATAGGGTCTGCCGATAATTTGCTACCTGTAGCTCCCTGCATCCAGATTTGTGGAATCAGCCTGCCTTGTTTGTATACTCTGTCGATTTCATCCGGGAAATTCTTGCCCTTTAGATGGTCTTCAATCTGACTTTCAATGATCTGTCCATAGGAATAGGCCGCCAGATACAGCGGATTGGAGATCATATGAGAATAGATAGCCAAGATGGGTTGGTCTTTCATTCCCAGAATGGCAGCAAAATATTTATTCCAAACCTCTTTGGAAATTTGGATGACAGACTGTTTCAACTCTTTGGAAGAGGCATTTGGATGGTTGTACATCCACTGCCACGTATGAATATCCACCAGCCCAACCCCCATGATCTCCATCAGGGTCCAGGAATTATCCAATGCATTGAGTCTCTCCTGGTCCTTGTTTTGACCGTTAAGCCCAAGCAGCATCAAGTCACGGCTTTGAAATACGAAGGCCAGGGCTTCTGTAAAGGCGGTACTCGGAACTCCGTGTAGCATATAATAATCTACATCGTACATCGATACCGTTTGCTCTACGTTGTGACCAAATTCGTGTACGGCGATGTTATAGCCCTTGTAGTCCATCCCGGTTGGCGCGATTCGCGTACGAAGGTGTGATTTTTCGCCTTTCATGCCGGCACCCCAGGCATGTCCGGAACCGCGGGCAGGATCTACTACAATCCTGGCTGCCAGATAGGCGGCTCGTTCTTTGCTCCAGCCCAGATGGCCGAGCATGTTGGGCATATCTTTTTCAAAGGCCATCGGATCGGGGTATTTTTTGGTCGTCAGACTGTTGAGTTGCTCCTGGGGAAAGCTACTTCTGGCTTTGAAACCGTCGTACCAAATGTCGAAAGGTTCCAGTGGTCGACCCACTCTTTCCGAGATGATCCGTCCAACCTTGGCCAGTTCAGGAGATTTCAGGAAATTGTCAAAAAGAGCCTCTACCTCTTCTACCGGGATCTCCATTTCTCCGGAAAATTTGCGTTTGATTAAGGTGTTCATTTCCGGAACAAACGGATCTACAGCTTGCTGGGCATGGAAATTGTTCAGGATTTGCTGATAGCGCGTATCCGGCTCGGCAGCCGCATCGATCTCTGTGTTGTTTTCGAATACTTTGTTAGAGAATGGTTTCCAGACATAAGAGGGGTTGTTGATTACCCTGGCTGGAATATCCTGGTTGATGATGCGTTGCATTACCTCATAGATCATTTTCTGCTTCGTAAGTCCCTTGTCTTTGTCGGCATAATCTGCCTTGATTTCGTCCCGCAGGTTCCAGTGTGTCAGCAACGACATCTTGTCGGGAAATAGCTGGGTATTCTCCTCCGTCCGCAGGCAACCCATCTTGATGTTGTATTCTGAAATGTATAAATCGGCATCCGCTTCTGCTTTCGCAACCGCTTGATTTACCTCAGCCGGAATACGTGAAACAAACTGATCCCCGAGACGAGCCTCTGCCCACTGGCGACGATTCCAATTTTTCCCATCACGCTCTTTATCTTCCAGGGTGAAATAAGGAAAGTTGAGTGCCACCACAAAGGCAATTTTATTCTGGTACAGGTCATCCTGCAAATGTGCGCCGACAGAATAGCCACTGAAGGTTTTGTCAACATCCAGCAATTCACCATTATTCAAATCAACATTTTGGCGAAGATCAAGCGTGATTTTGTTGAAATGTCCTTCCAGTGATTCCAGGTAAATTGAGAGTTTTTCAAATAACAATTGCTTCTTTTTCTGATCAGCAAGGAAATTTGATTGGCAGAAACCAATGAATTCGGTTGCATTTCCATCCGATGTGGTCCATAGAGCCGCAGTATGCCTTACTCCCTTTTGGATGGGAAATTGAAAAGCAACTCCATGCTTCTTAACCAACGAGTCGATGGCAGCTTGTATGTTGCTTTCAGTTGGCCGGAGATCAGTCATTTGAATCTGTTCTTTTTTTACGGAATTTGTACAAGCGGCCAAAACCAGGACCGTAAATAAAATTAAATTCTTCATGTTTGTTTTTAGTTGGCATTTGCTGCAGAATGGCAGAAAATATTGGTTAAATGCTTAAACTGGTGATTGGTTGCCAAGAGATGAAAAAAAGAAACCAACCATGGTAACAAAAATAGGGAAATTAAGTTACTTTATGCATAAATAAACTGATCCCAATGAGATATCTGACACTTCTTTTTCTACTTGGATCACTCCTTTGCAATGGTCAGAAAGATCATTATATCTTCGCCTATTTTACGGACAACGGACAGGATGGCCTGCACCTTGCCTGCAGCACAAATGGGCTCGAATGGACCACAATGAATGGGGGAAAGGCGTTTCTGAAACCAACAGTCGGTCAGGATAAATTGATGAGGGATCCTTTTATCCGGCAAGGACCTGACAGTATTTTCAGGATGGTTTGGACCTGCAGCTGGAAGGAACGACAAATCGGGTATGCCAGCTCCAAAGACCTGATCAACTGGTCGGAGCAAATGGCGATACCGGTCATGAGTCAGGAGCTTACCGCCAAAAATTGCTGGGCCCCGGAAATGGTTTATGACCCTGCCAACAAAAATTACCTGATATTTTGGGCGACTACCATACCTGGTAGGCATTCGGTAGTTGCAGAATCAGATCGCGAAAAAGGAAACAATCACAGAATCTACAGCACAACTACCAAAGATTTTATACAGTTCACCCCGACGAAACTATTTTTCAATCCAGATTTCAGCGTCATTGATGCTACGATTTTGTTGAAAGGAGATACCTTTTTTATGTTCTTGAAAAATGAAAACCCCAATCCACCGGAGAAAAATATTCGGGTTACACAATCCCAGGCCGCTGCTGGCCCTTATCCCACCACGGTCTCAGCCCCTATTACTGGAAACTATTGGGCAGAAGGTCCATCAGCACTTCAGATCGGGGAGTTTGTTTATGTTTATTTTGACAAATACAGGGACCACAGGTATGGAGCAGTCAGATCCAGTGATATGAAGGTATGGGAAGATGTTTCCGGACAAATTTCCTTTCCTGAGGGAGTCAGGCACGGCACTGCATTCCGTGTTTCAGACGAAGTTTTTGCAAAATTAATCCAACAGAAATGACAAAAATCAAGCTGTCAATTACCATTTTACTGGTATTCATCGGATGCATCCTTGAGGCTCAAAATCCACTCTCCATCACCCATCTGCGGTGTGAATCCAGGGTCAATCCACTAGGGATCATGGAGAAACGTCCCCATTTTAGCTGGTGGATAAATTCCGCATTCAGGGATTCGAAACAGTTGGCCTATTGGATTCAAGTAGCAGAAACGGAAGATCAATTGAACAATGGGAAAAAGCTCGTTTGGGATTCGAAATATGTTCAGACGGATGCTTCCATCCAGGTGATTTATGATGGAACCTTGTTGGATTCTGGCAAAAAGTATTTCTGGAGAGTCAAAATCAAAGACCAGAAGGGCATAGAGTCTGATTGGAGTTCCATGGCCTCATTTCAAATGGGGTTGTTTTCAACCAGCGACTGGAGTGATGCCCAATGGATTAGCTATGAAAACTTGCCGGACTCGATGAAGGTGGTTCCAGGGGTCCATGGCTCCGGCGATAAACTTGGGAACAAGGCCAGCCTAAGAAGCACGGTTCCCTTGTTTCGAAAGGAGTTCAAGGTGGCCAAGAAAATAAAAGAGGCTATCCTCTCTATTTGCGGTCTGGGTCAATACGAAGCCTTTCTCAACGGAGACAAGTTGGGCAAAGGTTTTTTAACGCCTGGTTGGACCGATTACGACAAACGGTGTCTGTACAATACCTTCGATGTAACAGCGCAGATTCAGTCAGGTACCAACGTTCTGGGAGTGATCGTTGGAAATGGATTTTACAATATTTCAAGGGAACGGTACCGGAAATTGGTGATAGCCTATGGTTATCCCAAGATGATCAGTAAGTTGAAGCTGAATTATCTGGATGGAACATCAGCCGAAATTGTTTCAGGTATCAACTGGAAATGTTCGCCTTCCCCCATTGAATTTTCAAGTATCTATGGTGGAGAAGATTATAATGCTACCAAAGAGCAAAAAGGGTGGAATCTGCCGGGTTTTGACGAATCAGGATGGAAATCAGCGCTATCAGCTTCTGTTCCAAAGGGGGAGCTGACTTCGGAGTCTGACTATCCGGTTACGGTAAATCAAACCATTGCTGTCAAGAGCATTGAGCAAAAGGGTGTAGGCAGGTATCTGTATGATTTTGGTCAGAATGCCTCCGGAATTTTGGAACTACAGGTAAGTGGTAAAAAAGGATCGGTTATCAAACTTATTCCTGGGGAACTGATCACCAAGGAGAAGGAGATTAACCAGCGCGCTTCAGGTTCACCGTTTTATTATTCCTATACCCTGAAGGGGGATGGTCAGGAGACCTGGAGACCCCGTTTCAGTTATTACGGTTTCAGGTATGTGATGGTGGAAGGTGCAGTCCCTGCTGAGGGTGCAATGTTGAATGATTTTCCTCATGTAGTGCAGCTGAGAATGCTTCATACCTGCAATTCGTCCGAGAAAAACGGCGAATTTTCCTGTTCGAATCCGCTCTTTAACCAGATCTATACCTTGATTGACTGGGCCATTCGCAGTAACCTGCAAAGTGTCGTAACCGATTGTCCACATCGTGAAAAATTGGGATGGCTCGAGCAGACTTATCTGATGGGGGCTTCGCTTCAGTACAATTATGGATTATCTGCTTTGTACAAGAAGGCGGTCACAGATATGATGGATGCCCAGACTGCCGAGGGCCTGGTTCCTGACATTGCACCAGAATACACCCAATTCAATGGGGGTTTCCGCGACTCTCCGGAGTGGGGCAGTGCTTCAGTTCTGCTTCCCTGGATGCTTTGGGAATGGTATGGGGACCGCACTACGCTGGAAAAAGCCTTGCCGATGATGCAGAAATATGTGGCTTACCTCGGAACCAAAGCCAATGGAAATATTCTCGATTACGGATTGGGCGATTGGTTCGATTATGGACCAAAGTCACCGGGAGAGGCCCAGCTGACACCAAAATCCCTGACAGCTACTGCAATCTATTATTATGATATTCAATTGCTTTCGCGCATGATGAAGATATGCAAACGAGTTGAAGAGGCAGGAAAGTTGGATGCCTTGGCACAAAATGTGAAAATCTCCTTCAATGCCCGTTTTTTCGATGTCAAGACCAAGGTATACTCCACGGGAAGCCAGACAGCCATGTCCATGCCATTGTGCGTCGGAATGGTGGACGATATCTATAGGAAGCCGGTTTTCGATCATCTGGTTGCCTCCGTTTCCAGTTCAGGATTTGCCCTGACTGCAGGAGACATCGGCTTTCATTTTCTGGTAAAAGCGTTGGAAGAGGGTGGCGGATCAGAAATCCTTTATAACATGAATTGCCGAAATGACCTGCCGGGATATGGATTTCAACTGAAAAAAGGAGCCACCGCATTGACAGAATCCTGGCCTGCACTGGAGGAGGTTTCGAACAACCATCTGATGCTGGGGCATCTGATGGAGTGGTTCTACAGTGGTCTCGGAGGTATCAGGCAGGAGGAGGGCAGTACAGCCTTCAAAAAAATAGTCATTAGCCCATTGATGGTCGGAGATTTGACCCAGGCCAGAGCCAACTACCTGTCACCTTACGGCCGGATCACGAGCGAATGGAGAAAAGGTGAAAATTCCATTGAGATGGAGGTGGAGATACCAGCCAATACAACTGCCACCATTGTCTTTCCTTTTTCTTCAAAAACAGCGGTTTTTGAAAAGGGCAGGGAAGTGGTCCTTTCCATAGACTCCGAAGGGAAATTTTACTGCAAGGTAGGATCGGGCAATTTTTCTTTCAAAATGAAACAGTAGTCAGGGATAAGATTAATATCTTTGACAAATAAATTTAAATACTGACATTCAACATTTTACTTACCATATTTACGAATGAAAAAAATAATTCTATTGTGTTCAGTGTTCGCAGTTTCATTCTTTGCAGAGGCTCAGACAGAAGTGAATGGTACCATATTGCATTTTTATGTCGGGACCTATACCGACAGTGGAAGTGAAGGAATCTACCGTTTTGGCATCGACCTTGCCACTGGAAAACTCCATAGCAATGGCTTGGCAGTCCTGTCTGAGAACCCCTCTTACCTGGCCTTGACAAAGGATGGGAAAAGTCTTCTTGCCGTGAGGGAGACGCAGGATGATAACAACCAGAAGATGGGTTACATTGAACTTTTTAGTGTAGATGAATCTGGAAATCTCTCTTCTGTCAACAAGGTCTCCAGCGGAGGTGCTCACCCTTGCCATGTAACTGTCAATGAAGATGGTGCCGTGCTTGCATCCAACTATACCGGAGGAAATGTCGCATTGATGCGCATTGAGCCAACCGGGGAATTATCTGAAGTGCGCTCATCCGACCAGCATACCGGTAAAGGCCCTGTTGCCGAACGACAAGAAAAGCCGCATGTTCACAGCGCCCTTTTTGAACCAGGTGGAAAGCGGATTTTTGTGGCGGATCTGGGCATTGACCAGATAAAGGTATACACCATTGACAAAAGCACCTTTGCGCTCAAGCCAAACAAATATCCAGAAATAAAATTGGCACCGGGTAGCGGACCCCGCCACATGGTCATTCATCCCGATGGAAAATTGCTTTTTGTGGTGAATGAGCTCAGCAGCACTGTCTCGGCAATTCAATTGCTGGAAAATGGAAGTTTCAAAATTGGAGAAACTGTTTCAACGCTTCCAGTTGGATTTTCCAAACCGAATACGGGGGCAGATATTCATCTTTCGCCAGATGGAAACTACCTTTATGTCTCTAACCGGGGAATGAACAGCATTGCAATTTTCGCTGTTATGCACAAGGACTCAAAAATCAGACTGATTGGACAGGAAGAGACCAGGGGAGAAATGCCACGAAATTTCACACTTACACCGAATGGCGAATATTTGCTGGTTGCCAATCAAAATACTGACAACATCGTCGCTTTCAAGCGAAACGCGGAAACAGGGTTGCTTACCTTCACCGATCAGATCAATGCATTCAAACCGGTTTGCCTGCTGTTTAAGTGAATGAAAAAAGCCATTGGCTGTTAGCTATCGGCTTTTGGCTAATAACTAACTGCTAATGGCTAACAGCTTACAGCTTTTGGCTTAAAGGCTCTTCACAACAGCCAGTGCTGCGTCAAAATTGGGTTCGTGGGTAACTTCTGAGACATACTCAACGTACCTGACGACTCCGGTTGCATCGATCACAACAGTTCCTCGTGCAAGAAGGCGAAGCTCCTTGATCCAGAAACCATACTTCTGGCCGAATTCCAGATCTTTGTGGTCGGAGATGGTTTTGATATTTTGCAATCCTTCGGCGGCACAAAAACGACTCTGTGCAAAAGGAAGATCACAGGAAATCGACAATACAACCACATCCTTCAGATCGTTTGCTTCAGCATTGAATCTTCTGTTCTGTGCTGCGCATACGCCAGTATCTATGGATGGATAGGCTGCAATGATGATCACTTTTCCTTCAAAATCTGATAGTTTTACCGGAGCCAGACCCGCCCCAACGGCTGTAAAGTCAGGAGCTTTGTCACCAACCTTGATCTCATTGCCCAACAATGTCAGCGGATTTCCGGCAAATGTAATTTTTACTGAACTTTCTTTCATTTTACTTTTTTGTTTTTAATGATAACATGGAATCCGTAAACAACCTTCTTGTCTCTTATAAATGACAGGTCGGCGAGGGTTTCATATTAAGGATATTTCGTTTTAAATTCTTAAAAACTGCAAAATTTATTTGCAACTGTGTTTGTAATTTTATACGGATTTGGCATCAAATGGATTCAACTGAAAAGTGAATAAATCACATTTCTGAACCAAAATTCCATATTTAGAATTGTTCCATTTGGGAAAAGAAAAAGGAACCTTCAATGAGTGCATTTTCGTCACTGTCTGAACCGTGAATGGCATTTGCGGTGAAAGACTCGGCAAAGAGCTGCCGGATGGTTCCGGGTGCAGCATTGGCGGGGTTAGTGCTGCCAATCAACTCCCTGAAATCAGCGATGGCATTCTCCTTCTCCAGTATGGCAGCCACAATCGGGCCTGAAGACATAAAACTGACCAGTCCTTCGAAGAATGGTTTACCGGCGTGTATCCCATAGAATGCTTCTGCATTTTCACGGGTCATGTGCGTTAATTTCATCGCTTTGATACGAAATCCTTTTTCTGAGATCATTTTCAGGATTGCACCAATGTGCTGGTTTCGTACCGCGCAGGGTTTGATCATGGTGAAGGTGAGATTCTGTGCCATTTGAGTGGATTTTATCTGTTTATAAATTTTGCGATAAAAGTAAATATAAATCAGCAACTGTCGGAGATAGTTTTATCCTGAATGTTTCGATGCTTGACGTTGATTATCCATTTCGCCCATTTCTCTTTCCTGAAAAGGATGATCTGAATGAAAAGAATAGCGTATTTTTGTAAGCTGAACAGATAAGCATTTATTATGACCAATATAAATACAGCCAGTTGTCAGGCACTCTTGACGTGGATGAAGGAGCGGGTAAAGAAAATTGTGATCCTGACACACGCAAACCCCGATGGGGATGCGCTTGGATCGACCCTGGGTTTACACAGCGTTTTATTGAATATCGGTTACCAATCGACGGTGATCTATCCGACTGATTTTCCATCGCTGGTTCCGGGATTGGAAAAATATGGAAACTGGGTGGTTTTCGAAAAGCAGGAACAAGAGGCTATCCGATTGTTGGAGGAGGCCGATTTGCTCTTTTTTCTTGATTTCAACGACATCAAAAGGACCGGAAAGGTCGCAAAAAAATTGGAGCAGCTTTCCACGAAAGTGGTGCTCATAGACCATCATCCACAACCCATGGTGGAGACTCCATTTTTGTTTTCAGATACAAAAGTAAGCTCGACTGCAGAATTGGCCTTCGATTTCATTGCCAAAATGGGATGGATGGACCAGCTGGATGCCGCAGGTGCCAATGCCTTGCTGACAGGAATCATCGCCGATACGGCTTCCTTCAGTCACAATGCGGGCAGACCGGAGCTATACGAAGCAGCGTCCAGACTTATTGCGAAGGGAGCCAACCAGCACCGAATACAGGAATCCCTCTTCAATACCAACACCGCAGATCGTTTGCGACTTTTGGGATATGCCTTATCGGAGAAGATGAAGATCTTTCCTGAGTACCATGCCGCACTGATCTCGCTAACCAGGGAGGAACTCAAAAAATTCAATTTCAAGATTGGGGATACGGAAGGATTTGTGAATTATCCGCTCTCTGTGAAAGGAATAATCTTCTCTGCCTTCTTTCTGGAGAATGCGGAAAAGATCAAAATTTCCTTCCGTTCGAAAGGGGGATTTGCGGCCAATGAATTCTCTGCCCTCCATTTTGGAGGAGGAGGTCATCACAACGCTGCTGGTGGCGAATCAAGGCAGTCGCTTGATGAGTCAGTAGAAAAATGGATCTCTCTCTTACCGCATTATTCGCAATCACTGGAGAAAGAAAGTATGGCAGAGGATTGATTTTTCACTGCGCACCCTTGTCTTAGGGTTAAATTTGGTTAATTTTGCACAGATCAGCTCAAATGAATATTCAAAAGTTGAGAAGGTCGTTAACATTTCGTATCCTTGTAGTCGGGTTTTTAAGAATAGCCGCACACACAATAATTTTTACTGATGAAGTTGGGAAAATATTTTTATCTGGTTTTGGTTGCATGCTTTGTTTTGGCACTGGCTTCCTGCAACAAGACCACCTTGCAAATTCAACGCGATTCCGAAGCAGTATTACTGAACAAATACATCAATAAATTCCACAAGGGTGCCATACCGACCTCTTCCGGGTTGTATGTCATTGATTCAATAAAAGGCAAAGGTGATTCCATCATTGCCGGAAATTATGTGAAGGTTTTTTACCGTGGCTACCTGATCCAGGACAATGATACGATGGGCATTGAAAATGGCACCGAATTTGATACTTCGGGGATGTATGAGCCATTTGGATTTACCGTTGGTTCCAGCTCTGTGATTGCAGGATGGAATGAGGCCATTTCTCACATGCGTTTGGGTGGTTCAGCGAAGTGGATCATTCCTTCGAAGGATGCCTATGCAGGATCTCCCCAGGGGGTCATTCCCTCTTATTCTACGCTGGTCTTCTACGTGACCCTCTATAAAGTATACAGGTCAACCGATACCTTTAAAACCATCCAGAAAATACCCAAATATTTTTTGCAGTAATATTTTCAATTGATCAAGAAACTCATTCCGGGACTACTCCCTCTGCTGGTTTTCATACTGGCTGATGAATTTTGGGGGATGAAGGTAGGTCTTGCTGTGGCGGTATCCATCGGATTGATTGAATTGGCCGTAACCTACTTTCGTGAAAAAAAACTAGAACGGTTCGTATTGCTGGACACCCTACTTTTGCTTCTCCTCTCCGGACTTTCCTATCTTTTCGACAACGACATCTTTTTCAAGGTTAAACCTGCCATGATTGACTTGGTGCTGGTTGCCATGATATCACTCTCACTTTTTACCCGGATTGATCCATTGGGTACCATGTCACAACGGTACCTGAAGGGCATTCAGCTGGATGGAAATCAAAAAGAACTATTCAGAAAGAACATGTGGGTGATGTTTTGGATGGTATGGGTTCATACGGGCCTTGTCCTCTATTCTGCATTTTTTCTGAACAAGGAGATCTGGGCCTTCATCAGCAGTTTTCTGCTATTCATTATGATGGGCATCTATGTCGGATACCAGTTTCTTAGGCAGAGAATAAAGGCAGGAAAGCAACTACACTATTCTGACCAGGAAGAATGGCTGCCAATGGTGGATGAAGAAGGAAGAATTTTGGGGAAGGCCCTTCGATCCTATTGCCACAATGGATCCAAAACCCTGCATCCAGTCATTCACCTGCATTTGTTGAGTGAATCGGCGCTGTTCCTACAAAAGAGGGCATTGACTAAATTGGTTCAGCCCGGAAAATGGGATACGGCAGTTGGCGGACATCTTGCCTATGGAGAAACCGTTGAGGAAGCATTGAAACGCGAAGCTAGTGAAGAGATCGGTTTGAATGATTTTGAACCCCTGCCAGCACTGAGATACCGATGGAACACTGAGATCGAATCAGAGCTTGTTTATTGTTTCATCGCCTACCGGGGAAAACCAAATGTGCTGAGTTCAGAGGAGATTACAGAAGGAAAATTCTGGAAATTTGATGAGATCGAAAAAAATCTGGGAAAATCTGTATTTACTCCCAATTTCGAGCACGAATATCAATTGTTAAAGAAGAACGGACTGCTGCACCCAAAAAGATAACGGCCATTTTCGATTTTGGATTTACTATTTACTATTTGCGATTTAGGGCCAAGACAGTGGTTCGCTTATACGGAAGCATCTTAATGCCTAATGAATCAATTAAGAAGCTCCTCCTCACATAGTAAATAGTAAATTAAGTTTTACCTGTTCAGCTGCATTTCCTTCAGCAGATATCCTGCTCCGGCAAATTTGTCGATGATGAAGAGGGCGTAACGGATGTCGAGCGCTATGTTTCTGCATCGCTCGGGATCAAACAGAACATCACTCATGGTTCCTTCCCAGCATCTGTCAAAATTGACCCCGATCAGCTCCCCATTTGCATTCAATACCGGACTGCCTGAGTTGCCACCGGTGGTGTGATTGGAAGCACAAAAGGCGATGGGCATCTCTCCCGAAGAATTGGCATACGAGCCAAAATCCTGCGATTGATACAATTGCTTCAGTTTTTCCGGAACCACATAATCCGAAATTTTCGGATCCTCTTTGGTGATCATCCCCTTAAGAGTCGTATAGTATTGATAATAAACTCCATCCATAGGTTCAAATCCTTCGGTCTTTCCATAGGTGACCCTTAGTGTCAGGTTGGCATCGGCCATGAGGCGCTCCCCATGCTTCATCTCCAGAATGGCAGCCAGATAATTTTTTTGTGTCTTGAGGATCTCCTGACTCAGTTTTAAGTAGGTAGGTTCAATATTCTTGTTGTAATGTTCGGTAATGGCTGAATAAAGTGCGTAGAGCGGGTCTTTGTGCAATTTCTTAAAAGTTTTTGCCTGAAGATTGTTGAGCAGTAATTTGATCTGAGTGCTGTCAGAGAAAATGGATTTTTGGTAGGCCTTCCCGGTGTTGGATCCTTTTATAAAATCATTTTTCTTGTCAATCAAATTTTGAGGCAAATATTTTGGATCCAATCTTTCGACGTAAATCTTTAGCATGGCCGGTAGAACAAGCTGGTCGGTGGCACAATCGTAGTCCTTCAGGTATCCCGGCAGGGACTCACTCAGGGCTTTTCGTTGTGCATTAAATTTAGCAGAATCATTGAGGGCTTTTTCAAGCTGTTCAACTCTTGAAATCAATCCGAAAACATCGGATCCGCGCAAGACCGTTTCATTGTACAAATCATAGGCAATTTGAATTTCTGAAAGACTGGCATAATATTGTTTGAAATTATTTAAGATGGAGCCATATTTCTTTTCCCGATTTGCATCTTGCATCACCCATTTTGAGAACTCTGCTTCCTCTTTTTGTTTTCTTTCTATCGCATGAAGGCGGAGCAGGCCATTTGTCTCACCCTGCCACTTTTTCCAGGCATTGGAGATACCCGCATATTTTGAGGCGTACTGGATTCTTACTTTGGGATCATTGGCCATCTGTTTTTCAAGGATGCCCAACCTGATGGTGCGGGCATCCACCTTATTCGGATTGCTTTTCTCTATCAATAACTGAACGGCCTGTGAGGGAAGGTACTCCTGGGTCGTACCAGGAAAACCAAAAACCATGGTAAAATCTCCTTCCTTATTTCCCTTGAGGTTGATAGGGAAGAATTTTTTGGGATGGTAAGGTACATTTTCAGGCGAATAGGAGGCAGGTTTGTTGTCTTTTCCCGCATAGACCCGGAAAAGGGAAAAGTCACCGGTGTGCCTCGGCCACACCCAGTTGTCGGTGTCCCCACCAAATTTTCCGATGGATACCGGAGGTGCGCCAACCAGCCTGATGTCCTTGAATATCTCATAAACATAAGCGAAATACTGATTGCCGTAAAACAATGGTTTGACATCCACTAAAAATTTATCCTTTCCTGAAAATTGTTTTTTAATGGCCTCGATATTGGCTGTCAGCTGTTTTTTTGCCACCTCTTCCTTCATCTCTTCTGTGATTCCTTTGGTGACCTCTTTGGTGACCTCCTCCATTTTCACGAGAAACTGTACGGTCAATCCTGGATTGATGAGTTCTTCGGCTCTTTTCCCGGCCCAGAATCCATCCGACAGGTAGTCGTGTTCGAGTGAACTGTGCTTCTGTATCTGGCTGAAGCCGCAGTGGTGGTTGGTGATTAGCAATCCATCCCCCGAAATCAACTCCCCGGTGCATCCAGAACCAAAGAGGACCACTGCATCCTTCATGCTGGCATGGTTGACCTCATAAATGTCTTCGGCTGTAAGTTTGAATCCCATTTTTTGCATCTCTTCGATGTTGTATTTTTTCAACAGGGTAGGAATCCACATCCCTTCCACGGCAAAACCGGATTTCAGGAATAAACTGCAAAGCAGAAAGATGAATATTTTTCTCATCGTAGTATTTAATTCTAAAATTTTAATAATTCTTCATAAAGGCGTTGAACGGGCAGACCCATCACATTGAAATAGGAACCCTCTATCTTATTGATCGCAACATAGCCGATCCACTCCTGCACTCCGTACGAACCTGCCTTGTCGTAGGGATGGTAGTGAGAAAGGTAATAATCAATTTCCTCGTCAGACAGTTTTTTAAAGGAAACTTCAGTATGGTCTGAGAAGGTGATCTGCTTATCGTTCGAGGTAATGCAGACACCTGTTACGACCACGTGCTTCTTTCCGGACAGTAGCTGAAGCATTTCGAAAGCGTGCGGATAGTCCAAAGGTTTTCCAAGAATCTGATCTTCTATCAATACAATGGTATCGGCAGTGATGAGCAATCCATTGCTTTTAAAATCTGATTTGAAAGGCCGTGACTTTAATTTAGCGAGGTATTCGGGTACTACCTCTGGGACCATCTCAATTGGAAAAGATTCGTCAATCTCCCTAACTTCGACCGAAAAGGGGAGATTGAGTCCTGCAAACAGCTCTTTTCTTCGGGGAGATTGCGATCCCAGTACAATGGAATATTTTTGAAGATGGTTGGCCAGTGCACTTTCAGGCAAACGGTTAACCGGCTGATTATGGTCGCTATTTTTCTCCATACTCTATTATTTCCTGAATTGGATGTTTGACTTTAACATCCTTGTTCCAACATAGTCAATGATCGGGATAAAATCATTTTGGGTGATCAGACGCTTGGTGCGGTCGTGAAAAATTTTCCTTACCGGGATCTTGTGGTTGCCTTTGATGGTCAGAGTATAGAATTCTGAAAGTGGTATGCCATCGTTGGTTTTGTCTGAAAGTTCCACCTGAAGTGGGATACTGTTTTTGCTTTCCCATCCGGGTACCAACCAGGGCTTCATATTGGCATAGACGCCCAATTCTCGCTGCAGCATTACGTGGTTGTTGGGTAGTGGTTTTTTTCTGGTCCACCAGATATCCCGGACTGCTTCCATGGCTTGATAACTCTCCTCCTTAGTGGTAACGGCATCCAGATCTACCAGTGTGCGCGTGATGATTTTGGTGACAGCCTCTTCGAAGGGAAGGTCACTTCCGAGTGCTTCTGTAGCTATTTTGGTGCCAAGGAGGTTGGAATAGGCATCTTCTATGGAAAAGCTTGAAAATTTTTCCGAAACCAGCGGAACAGCTGTTGCCCCAAACCAGGTGGTAATTTCGTGCCAGATGGAGAGGTCGTAAGCTATTCTGCCAGCAAGTTTGATTAAATCCTCCTCTTTCTCTGTGGCAGGAATTTTCAGGAAGAGCCCTTTTACGCCATCTTCGAATCCCAGGTGGATGGATATTTCACCCTCCTGCTGACATTTTTTTTCAAGATTGTACAGATAAGCCGTCCAGTCGACCACATCCCTCAGATGGCCAAAATCTACGAATCCGCCCCTGCGTGTATAGATGATCCCGTTGTTTTCACCCTTATCTCCCAGATAATGATGCGGACCCAGCAAATCTGGAGCCGTCAGCATGGTGTACCTTAAACCGGGAATGATTGATACCCTCAGATCGGTTCCAAAGGCGCAACAAGTCCGGATGATCCTTGGCGGATGGTTGAGATATTCTTTGTTAGTAAACAGGGGAGCTTTGGCAGACAGCGCATTGGTACTGAAAACAACCAGGACAAAAAGCAACAATTTCGAAAGATGCATAAAATCGGTCAAATTAGGAACTTGCAAAGATAAAAAGTTCTTTCTTGCCAAAGAGCTGACATCCGTCATTTGTCCCAAAAAACGAATTTGATTTTTATTTTTTGATTAATTTCAATGCCTGTTAATTAACTACTATTCGATGAAATTTATTTTACCCTTGTTGTTCGTTATTGTTGCCTGTTCCCTGCGGGGGCAAACAATTAATCCTGCAAGACTGGATCGTGCCCACAGCTTTTTTGGACTCCATTTTGACTTTCACGCCGGACCTGATTGCAAGGAGGTTGGTAAAAACGTGGACGAAGCCATGGTGAATCATCTGATTGATCTGGTCCATCCTGATTTCATTCAAGTGGATTGCAAAGGGCATCCCGGTTATTCGAGTTATCCCACGAAAGCAGGAAATCCGGTCCCCGGCTTTGCGAAGGACCAATTGCGGATCTGGCGTACGGTGACCGCTTCGAGAGGAGTTTCCCTTTACCTGCACTATTCGGGCGTCTGGGACTCGCGGGCCATAGAACTGCATCCCTGGTGGGCGGCTGTTGGTGCTGATGGTATCCGTTCAAAAAATAGTACTTCTGTCTTTGGAAATTATGCGGATTCCCTCTTGATTCCGCAGTTAAAGGAGCTTTCCTCCGTCTATGGGGTGGATGGCGTTTGGGTGGACGGAGATTGCTGGGCACATCAGACAGACTATGCTCCTGCGACCCTGGATCTGTTTCGAAAAGTTTCCGGAATCCAGGATGTACCACGGAAGGCTGGAGATCCAGGCTGGAGAGAATTTCTGCAGTTCAGCCGCGATGGCTTCAAAGCCTATGTGACCAAATATACCAATGCCCTGCACACTTTTAATCCCAAATTCCAGGTAGCCAGCAACTGGGCTTTTTCAACGCTGATGCCAGAACAGGTTTCGATACCCGTTGATTTCATTTCAGGCGATTTTTCTGCACTCAACAGTGTGAACAGCGCCCGGTTGGAGTCGCGTTTTATCCGGAATCAAGGTAAACCCTGGGACTTGATGGCTTGGGGTTTTTCGTGGATGGGCAATGAAGAGGGTACGCAATGTGTCAAGAGTCCAATACAAATCGAGCGGGAGCTGGCCTCCGTCATTTCGCTTGGCGGTGGAGTTCAGATTTATTTGCAGCAAAAGCGGGATGGCTCCATTCACAACTGGATGATTCCCTTGCTCACTGAAGCCGCCAAATTCTGCAGGGAAAGACAGCCTTGGTGTCAGGGAGTATCGGGGATTCCCCAAATTGGGTTGATCCTGTCGCAGGAAGCGCTTTATGCGAAAACGAACCGGCTTTTTGGCGGTTTTGACAAAGAGCTGACTCCACTCAAGGGCATTTTGCAAAACTTGCTCTCCTCCCAGTATGTCGTCGATGTGGTCGCCGAACATCAGCTGAGAGATATCAATAAATATCCGTTGCTCATCTATCCCGAATGGGAAACGATCACTCCGGACTTTAAAAAGAAATTGCTGGATTATGTTTCGCAAGGTGGAAAATTGCTGCTCATTGGACCAAATTCTTCACAGCTTTTCAGGGAGGAATTGAATGTTGCGGTCAATTCGCCTGCAGCATTGAAAAACAATGGATTGGAATACCACCAGTGGATCGCCGAATTGATGTCTCTTTCTCAGGGAGTCGTTCCAGGGCAAGGAGTAAAATCATTCGGAAAATATTACCAGGCTAACAATATGGAGGGACCCTCGGAGATTGCTGCAACCATCACCAAATATGGAAAGGGAGAAATTGCTGCCACGCATCTCGAGATGGGCAAGGCTTCGGCCATCCGTTCGGCACCGGTCATGAGAGATTTTCTTGCGGCACTGGTCAGGGAGATTTTTCCACTACCCTTGGTGACGGTTTCAGGATCGCATCAAGTCGATGTTACTTTAAACAGAAAGGGAGAATCCCTGATCGTGAACCTGGTCAATGTTTCGGGATCTCACGACAACGACAAGGTATTGGCTTTTGACGAAGTTCCAATGGTTGGACCATTGCAAATCAGGATGCGGCTATCTGTGCAGCCCAAAAAGGTGATGCTGCAACCCGAGAATATACCCTTGAAATTTGGTTACCAGGATGGAACCATGTCCTGTGACCTGCCGATTCTAAAAATTCACGAAATGGTAGTTGTTGACTGAGTCTCATCGCTCCGCTAGGATTGCTGCGCGTGATGTTTCCTGTGATATTTCCATTTTCCTTGGATTACCACATTTGGTAAATTTTTTTTTCTCTCAAAGAGTAAATGTGCCAACCTATTTCAAAGGCAAATTGTTAATTATTTGTTGAGATTGGCGGAGTATCAGGGTAGAATAAAACACTTAAATTTGTACCGCTTTTAAAAAGCAAGACAGAATATATACTGATTTTAATATTAATAAAATGGCTCAGAGCGGAACATCCAAAAACGGGGCAAAGATTTACATCCCCTTGCTGTTAATTGTCATATTGGTCGTAGCTGCCACCTGGTACTGGTACCGTGACTATTCGATGTACATTTCCACCGATGATGCACATATTGAATCTGACAACGTGCAGATTGGTGCGAAAATTCTGGGAAGAATAGCAAGGCTTCACGCCGATGAGGGTGATACCATCAAAAAGAACAGTCTGATGGTAGAACTGGATAGCCTCGACCTACTGGCACAAAAGAACCAGACACAGGCAATGCTGGTTCAGGCAGAGGCACAGCTGCAGCAGGTTAAGGCAAAACTGAATTATGACAATGAAAACATCAAGGTTTTTGATGTCAGTCTTGCGAAGGCAAAGGAGGATTACGACAGGGCCAAGGTTCAGGTTGCCGGTGATGTTATCACCAAGGAGCAATACGACCACATGAAAAAGGCCTGGGAAACTGCCAAGGCACAGCTCGATGCAGCAAAAATTCAGCTTGCAGTTTCCAGGGCACAGATTGAAAGCGCCAATGCAGCCGTTGGTTTTGCCAACGCACAAATCAACGTGATCGAAACGCAGTTGACAAATACCAGACTTTTCGCACCTTTTGATGGAGTGATTGCCAAGAGATGGCTGCTTGCGGGCGATGTCGTCTCACCCGGGCAGGCAATTTTCTCCCTGACGGGACAAAAGGTCAGATGGGTGATCGTGTATCTCGAAGAGACCAAACTTTCCGACATCCACCTCAATCAACCGGCGAAATTTACGATTGATGCCTTTGGAGATAAATGGTTTCATGGCAAGGTTTTTTCCATTGGAGCTTCCACGGCTTCCGTGTTTTCATTGATTCCTGCCAACAATGCCTCCGGAAACTTCACCAAAGTAACACAGCGTGTTCCGGTTAAGATCTCCATCGACAGTGACGATAACGGATCTGATGTAAAGAAGATGAGTTTTCTGCCTGGCATGTCTGTGGTAGTGAAAATACAAAAGGATAAATAATGCGGGTACCCAGTCATTCGCACAGGATTCGACGTTTCATCCGTACTCGTGATTCCATGTGGCATCCGAGTCACGACTTTTACAAGTGGTTTGTATTGGCCAACATCATGATCGGGACCTTTATGGCCGTTCTGGATGCAACCATCATCAATGTGGCACTTCCCAAGATGATGTCCTCTTTTGGTGTAGGCCTTGATACCATTGAATGGGTATTGACTGCCTATATGCTTGCACTGGCGGTGATGTTGCCGGCAGCAGCCTGGCTGGCAGACCATTTTGGATACAAGCGGATGTATTTTATTGGTATGCTTGTCTTTACAGTTGGTTCATTCATGTGCGGTATGTCTGACAACGAGAATATACTGATTTTTTCGAGGGTCATTCAGGGTTTGGGAGCAGGTATCATTCAACCATTGGGGATGGCCATCATTGTCAGGGAATTTCCACCCAAACAAAGGGGTTTGGCTGTAGGCTTCTGGGCTGTTGCCGCTGCAGCCTCCGTCTCGTTCGGACCATTGATCGGTGGTTACCTGGTAGATAATTTCAACTGGCAGCTGATCTTTGACATCAATGTTCCGGTAGGAGTAGTGGGTATGCTGATTACTATCCTGATTCAGCGGGAGATTAAGCAAAAACATACCGGAAAATTTGACGTAGTCGGATTTATATCCGTCAGTCTATTTTTGCCTGTTATTTTATACGCCTTGACGGAAGGAAGTGCCATCACCAACTCTGAAGGATGGAAGGCTCCTTATATCCTGGCCTGCTTTGCCATTTCCATCGTGGCATTGGCGGTGTTTATCACGGCCGAGTTTATTGCGGAAAATCCGATGATAGATCTGCGTCTGCTGGGAAATTACAACTTTGGGATCAGCACGCTGGTGATGTTCCTCTTTGGGATAGGTATGTTTGGCAGTACCTTCCTCTTGCCGCTCTTTTTGCAAAATTCATTGGGATATAC